>JAVWRA010000034.1:0-16532 GCA_036635095.1 Ruthenibacterium sp.
GAGCCCGGTAAGCACGGATAAAAAAAGAGATAATTCCACCCATTCGGTGGCACTTACAATCATGTAATATTGCGTTTTATTAATATTACAACTATATTATATGCAGCTATCGCAGAATGTCAACGCATAAAAACAAAAATGCTCACGCCACTCTTTTGACAATGTTTTGAAAATGCAACCTTCAAGTGTTTTCAACTTTTCAACAGCGCCATCATAAACGCTTCTGTGTTTATATGTATAATTTCAACAAAAAAGGCTCACAAGCTTTACGCCTGTGAGCCTTTTTTATCGAGATACTTTCCACCGAAGTATTAAGCCTTTCGGCCCTGCCTCTACTGAAAAAAGTACCATATATCTGGTGACCCGACCGGGAATTGAACCCGGGATACCGCCGTGAAAGGGCGATGTCTTAACCGCTTGACCATCGGGCCATATTCGCAAAATTTTGCTGAACACTGCGCGAGCGTCATACCTGCCGCGATTGCAGCGGTACCCCGCAGCTTTCAGCAAAACTTTGCAGAATGGTAGCGGTAATTGGACTCGAACCAATGACACTCCGGGTATGAACCGAATGCTCTAGCCAACTGAGCTATACCGCCACATAAAACCTACACCTAAGAGCGGTGCATTGACTATTATAGACAATAACTCGGCTTTTGTCAACTGTTTTTCGCAAAATAATCTCCGCTGTTTTTCAGCAGCGGAGATTCTGCTTTCAAATCAACGCCTGTGCGTATTTTATGCTTTGCGAATTTCGCTTTTTCCGCCCATATACGGACGCAAAACTTCCGGTATACGCACACTGCCGTCTGCCTGCAAATTGTTTTCAAGGAACGCAATCAGCATCCGCGGCGGCGCTACAACTGTATTATTTAACGTATGTGCGAGATATTTACCATCTTTGCCGTTGACGCGTATCTTGAGACGGCGCGCCTGTGCGTCACCGAGGTTGGAACAACTGCCCACCTCAAAATATTTTTTCTGCCGCGGACTCCACGCCTCTACATCAATTGATTTTACTTTGAGGTCCGCCAAATCGCCGCTGCAACACTCGAGTGTACGCACCGGAATGTCCATGCTGCGGAACAAATCCACCGTGTTTTGCCATAATTTGTCAAACCACATCGGACTGTCTTTCGGCTCGCACACCACAATCATTTCCTGCTTTTCAAACTGGTGAATGCGATACACGCCGCGTTCTTCAAGTCCGTGTGCGCCTTTTTCTTTGCGGAAACAGGGCGAATAGCTCGTCATTGTTTTCGGAAGTTCGCTTTCGTCTAAGATGGTGTCAATGAATTTGCCAATCATCGAATGCTCACTGGTGCCGATTAAATAGAGGTCTTCCCCCTCTATTTTGTACATCATAGCGTCCATTTCTGCAAAACTCATCACGCCCGTCACCACGTTTGCGCGAATCATATAAGGCGGAATGCAGTACGTGAAACCGCGGTCAATCATAAAATCGCGCGCATAGGAAATCACGGCGGAGTGCAGGCGGGCAATGTCGCCCATCAGATAATAAAATCCGTTTCCCGCCACTTTTCGGGCGGCGTCGAGGTCAAGTCCGTCAAAACTTTCCATGATTTCGGCGTGATACGGCACTTCAAAATCCGGCACAAGCGGCTCACCATAGCGTTTTACTTCCACATTTTCGGAATCATCTTTGCCGATGGGTACGCTTGGGTCGATGATATTCGGAATCACCATCATAATTTTTTTGATGCGTTCTTCAAGGTCTGCTTCAACGCTTTCAAGCTCTTTGAGACGCTCTGCCTGCGCGGAAACCTTGGCTTTCATGGCTTCGGCTTCCTCTTTTTTGCCCTGTGCCATCAATCCGCCGATGCTTTTGGATAATTTGTTGCGTTCTGCGCGCAGATTATCCGCTTCTGTAATGGCATTGCGGTTGTCGGTATCCAGTTGCAAAACCTCGTCTACGAGCGGCAATTTTGCATTTTGAAATTTCTTTTTGATGTTTTCCTTGACAATTTCCGGATTTTCACGCAAAAATTTAATATCTAACATTTTTATGACTCCTTTTTATAGCTTCCCAATAAATTTGCAAAGGCTTTGAGCTGATCATCGGAATAAAAATGAATCTGCATCGTGCCTTTTCCCTCTTTATACTGCACACGCACTTCCGTGCCAAGGGTTTCCTTGAGGCTCAATTCCACTTCACTCGGAAACGCCGGACGGCGAACGGCGTGTATTTGACGCGGTTCTTTGGCAAGTTTTTTGCAAAGCGCTTCCGCTTCACGCACATTGAGCTTTTTTTCAATGATTTCATCTGCCGCCTGCTGCTGCAATGTGGCGTTCGGCAGCGATAAAATCACTTTTGCATGACCTACGCTGAGCTTGCCTGCGCGCAGCGCGTCAAGCACTTTTTTCGGCAAACTCAACAGGCGCAAGCTGTTCGCAACCGCACTGCGACTTTTGGAAAGCTTTGCCGCAGCCGTTTCCTGCGTATAATTGCAGCGCTCCATCAATTGCTGATAGCCGAGCGCTTCTTCGACAGGGTCTAAATCTTCACGCTGTAAATTTTCAATCAACGCAATTTCCATTGCCGTGTCATCTGAAATCTCTTTCACCAGCACCGGTATTTCGCCAAGACCGGCAAGACGCGCCGCGCGCCAGCGCCGTTCGCCTGCCACAATTTTATAGCCGCCCGCCGGCACAGGACGCACCATAATCGGCTGCAACACGCCATGCTCCATGATGCTTGCCGCAAGCTCGGACAGTGCCGCGTCATCAAATTTTTTGCGCGGTTGGTCTTTGTCCGGCTCTATTTCTGCAAGCCGCAGCATTGTAACACCGTCACCACCGACAGCGCTGCCGGCAGTTTCTTCAAATAAAGAGCCAAGCCCCTTACCAAGACCGCCTTTTTTCATCGCCATTACTGCCTACCTTTCTCTGTTGTTTTTAACAACTTCCGCCGCCAAATATGCGTATGCCTCCGCGCCTTTGCTGCCGGGATCGTAATAATTGATGGGTGCGCCGAAACTCGGCGCTTCCGACAGGCGCACATTGCGCGGAATGGTGGTTTGATACACCTTATCGCCGAAATATTTTTTCACTTCCTGCACGACTTGCAGCGTTAAATTCAGCCGCCCGTCATACATGGTCAGCAATACACCCTCCAGTTCCAAATACGGATTGTACATTTTTTTCACACTGCGCACGGTGTTCATCAGCTCGGAAAGTCCCTCTAATGCGAAAAACTCGCACTGAATCGGCACCAAAAGCGTGTCGCAGGCGCAAAGTCCGTTTAAGGTGAGCAAATCGAGTGACGGCGGAGAATCAATAAAAATGAAATCGTATGCGCTCACAACGGGCGCAAGCGCTTCACGCAGCCTTGCTTCACGTCGGTCAAGCGACACAAGTTCAATGCCGGCGCCTGAAAGTTGAATGTTGGAAGCAATCAAATCCACACGATACGCCGTGTGGATGATGGCATCGACGGCGCGCGCTTCGCCGAGCAGCAGCGGATAAACGCTGATTTCAACATTGCGTTTCGCCACACCCAGACCGCTTGTGGTGTTGCCTTGCGGGTCCAAATCCACAATCAGCACTTTTTTGCCTTGTGCAGCAACGCCGGCGGCAAGATTGATGGCGGTTGTGGTTTTGCCGACACCGCCTTTTTGATTTGCAATTGCAATTACTTTGCCCAAAATATGCCTCCTGTTTCCTGTTTTATCGGAGCATTTGTTCGATAGTTTCAGTATATCATAAATAGCTGGCTTTTGAAAGGCTGATTGTAAGATTTTTGACGCAAAACATGTACAAATTGTTCCACGTGGAACATTCACACAAAAACGCCGACACGTTGCAATGTTCCATGTGGAACATTTTGCGTGTCGGCTGCTTTTATAATTCGCTGAGTTTTGTCGGTTTTTTAGGTGTTTTTCTTTTGTCGCCTTGCTTTTGCTGCGGCATCTCTGCCGCGTGTGTCGGAATGCGCACAATGTATTCAATGAAAGACTCGTCCTCTGTTTTTTCCGCCGTTGCCGGAATACCGCTTGCGGTCATCATCTGTACCGCACGATTGATGGTGTTGACAAAAATACGAACGTCGCGCACCATCATGCGGCGCTTTGGCTTTTTGCGTCCCTCCAAAATGCGCTGCACCAGTTCCTCCGTCTGCAAAACATTGTAATGCCGCTCGACCACCACTTGCAACGCCTTTGTGCGTGTTTCGGGCGTTGGCAGCCGCAGCACCGCGCGCGCATGGCGCTCTGTTAAATTTGCGCCCGCACAAAGAATTTCCTGCTCCTCGCTCAAGGTCAGCAAGCGCAATTTGTTTGCAAGCGTCGGCTGTGCCATACCGAGCCGCCGCGCGCCGACTTCCTGCGTACAATTCCACAAATTCAGCAAATCGCGCAGTGCGCGTGCCTGTTCAAACGGATTGAGCTGTTCGCGCTGTAAATTTTCAAGCAAACTCAGCGCCGCCGCTTTTTCATCTTCAAATAAGTAAATAATCGCCGGTATGCGCTCCATACCAATCATTTGACACGCACGCAGCCGCCGTTCTCCGGCAATGAGCTGATAGCGCCCGTCAACTGTCGGTCGTACGCTGACCGGTTGCAGCAGACCATTCTGCAAAATGCTGACGGCTAACTTTTTAATTTCGTCTGTGTCAAACACCGTGCGTGCCTGATAGGGTGAAGGTGTGATTTCATTCAGCGGAATGAGCATTACTTTTGCGTGTTCCTGCAATTTTTCTTTCATTGATATGCCTCCCGGCTTTTGCTCTGATTGCGCTATTTCCCGACAGCTTTGCCGCTAAAAAAAGCGCATCTATGCTTTTCTCGTCCTGTAAGACAAAGTTTAGCATAAATGCGCAATCATTTCCAGTTATTTCCATCTACAAAAAGCGACAATTGCTTGTCACTTCAATGGCGCTTTTGCGATTTTACCGCCGTTTCTGGGATATACAGGCGGAGTTTGCGATATCTTTTGATAAAAAAGCAAGCTGCGGGACGCGCCATCCGGCAATGTGAACACACGCTCCGTGATAAACTTGCCGCCAAGCTTCGCCACACCGCCGCTTGCGACGTCACGTTCCTGTGCGGCGTTTGCACCTTTCAGCGCAATAAACCGCCCCCCTGTTTTGACAAGCGGCAAACAGTATTCCGCCAACATTGACAAATCCGCCACAGCGCGCGCCGTTGCCACGTCAAATTGTTCGCGCCAAATTTTACGCGCGGCTTCTTCCGCACGCTCTTTCACAAACTCCGCTTCTATGCCGAGTTCCGCACAAAGAAATTTAAGAAAATCAATTCTTTTTCCGGTCGGCTCCAACAGCGTCAGTGACAATTCCGGTTTGAAGATTTTCGCCACCACACCGGGAAAACCGGCGCCTGTGCCGACATCTACAAGCTTGCCGACAACCTCCGGCTGTGCTGCAAACAGCAAACTGTCTACAAAATGCTTGTTTTCAATGCCGTCCGCATCGGTGATGGCGGTGAGATTCACTTTTTGATTGTACTCCACCAGAATTTGCGCATATTGCGCCAATTTATCCGCCGCCGCTGACGCGTCAATGCCATAAACAGCTGCTTTTTCAAGAAGTCGCGTAATGTCAATCGCCGTGTTCGTCATGTTTTTTCTCCTTTTGTTTTCGCTCTTTGGCAAGCGCCACGGCAAGACAGGCAATATCCGCCGGCCCGACACCCGGAATGCGCGCCGCCTGTCCGAGCGAAAGCGGACGAATTTTCGCCAGCTTTTCACGCGCTTCCAAACGCAAACCGGTGAGCGGTGCATAGTCAAATTCCGGCGGGATATGTGCTTCCTCCTGCCGTTTTACCGCGTTAATCTGTGTCTGCTGCCGTTTAATATACCCTGCGTATTTTATTTCAGTTTCAATACAATACGCAATAAACGGTGTGATGTCGGGATTGATTCCGATGACCGCCGCCACTTCCGCATACCGCACCGGCGGACGGCGCAGCAAATCCGCCGCTGTCGCACCGCTCGAAAGTGCCTGTTCTCCGGCGGCAATCAAGATGGGGTTTACATCTGTCGGTCGCACATTTGTAACGGCAAAACGTTCTATTTCTGCCTGTTTTACCGTGCGACGATGGCAAAAATCCGCCCAGCGGTCGTCCTGCACCAGTCCGATTTCACGCCCGATAGGGGTCAGGCGTTCGTCCGCATTGTCCTGTCGCAAAAACAGGCGATACTCGCTGCGGCTTGTCATCATGCGGTACGGGTCGAGGACGCCTTTCGTCACGAGGTCGTCCACAAGTGTGCCGATGTAGCTCTCTTGCCGTTTTAAAAGTATCAAATCTTTGCCCTGTGCCTGTCGTGCGGCGTTGATGCCCGCAAGCAAGCCCTGCGCGGCGGCTTCTTCATAACCGGACGTTCCGTTAAACTGTCCGGCGCCGAATAATCCGCGAATTTCAATAAATTCAAGCGTCGCCTGCAATGCAAGCGGGTCAACGCAGTCATACTCAATCGCATAGGCGGGGCGCATAATTTCTAGGCGTTCAAAGCCTATAATTGTACGATACATCGCATTTTGTACATCTTCCGGCAAACTGCTGCTCATGCCTTGCAGATACATTTCATCGGTGTTTTCGCCGCATGGTTCCACAAAAATCTGATGGCGTTCCTTGTCGGCAAAACGCACCACCTTGTCCTCAATACTCGGACAATAGCGCGGCCCGATGCCCTCGATTTTACCGCCGTACAGCGGCGAACGGTGCAGATTTTCCTGAATAATCGCGTGTGTCTGCGCATTGGTGAACGCGATGTAACAGTCCACTTTGTTGCGCATTTCACCTTTTGTCAAGAACGAAAACGGCTGCATATCGCACACCGCATCGCCCGGCTGCCGCGTGAGTTTTGAAAAATCAATGCTGCGGCGATTGACACGCGCGGGCGTGCCTGTTTTAAAACGGCGCAGCGGAACGCCCGCCTCTTTGAGGCTTTGCGTCAGCGACAACGCCGCGTGTTGACCGTCGGGGCCGCTCTGATATGTGGCATCACCCACATAAATACGTCCGCCGAGCGACGTTCCTGTGGCGATAATCAATTCTTTGGTGAGGTAATATCCGTTTAAATTTGTATAGACGCCGCACACGGCATTGTTTTTGATGTCAATGGCGGTAATTTCCGCCTGTTTGACCTCTAAATTCTCTGTTTTTTCGAGCAATTGCTTCATGTACGCGTGATAACAGCGGCGGTCGGTCTGCACACGCAGGCTGTGAACCGCCGGCCCTTTTCCGCGATTAAGCATTCTGCTTTGCAAATATGTGGCGTCTGCCGCAAGACCCATCACGCCGCCGAGCGCGTCAATCTCGCGCACAAGATGCCCCTTTGCCGTGCCGCCGATGGATGGATTGCACGGCAGATTGCCGATGCCGTCGAGTGAAAGTGTGAACAGCGCGGTTTTTGCGCCGAGCGTGGCGGCGGCGTGTGCCGCTTCAATGCCGGCGTGTCCCGCTCCGATGACAATGACTTCATAGCTGCCTAAAATATTCAAATTCGTTCCCCATTCTTCTTCTACTTGCCGACGCAAAATTTGGAAAACACTTCCGCAATTACGTCCTCGCCCGCATCTTCGCCCGTCAGCGCATACAGCGCGCGCAGCGCATCGTCCATGCACACACCGGCGGCGTCGAGTGTAAAACCGTTTTTCACGGCGGCGATGGCATCACCGAGTGCCGATTGTGCTTCTTTTGCCGCCGTAAGCTGCCGCTCGTTTGCAAGCAGCGCCGCGTCTGTATCGAGATGTGCAACGCCGAGTGCCTCGCATACGGCCGCCTCCACTTTCGGCAAAAACGCCGCATCTTTGGCACTGATGGCAAGCGTTTTGTAAAAATAGGGCGCCAATTTTTCCGCACAAAACTGCTGTGGCAAATCCGTTTTATTTAAAATTGCAATCGCCGGACGGTTTTGACATTCCTGTGCAAGCGCAATATCCGCATCGTTCACAGGCTGTGACGCGTCAAACACGGCAAGCACCAAACCCGCCTGCGCAAGCTTTTGCCGTGTGCGGCGAATGCCCTCCGCCTCGACCACGTCTTCCGTCTCACGCAAACCCGCCGTGTCTGCAAGCAGCAAACGCACGCCGGAAAGAGAAATTTCCTGCTCCACCACATCGCGTGTTGTGCCGGCAACCGGCGTGACAATTGCACGGGAAAAACCGGATAATAAATTCAGCAACGTGCTTTTTCCGACATTCGGGCTGCCGACAATCGCCGTCTGCACACCGCGCCGCAACACCGCGCCGCTGTCATATCCGGCAATCAGCGTGTCTAAGATTGCTTTGTCTGCCTGCAAATCGGCGCAAAGAGATGTGAGCGACAGCTCCGGCACTTCCTCTTCGGGATAATCGGTGAATGCCGCGAGGTGACCTGCCAATGTAATCAAATGATTTTGCACCTTTTTTATTTTCGCATAAAGCGCGCCTTCCATGCCCGCCGCCGCTGCCGCCGCACCCTGTTTTGATGTGGCGTTAATCAGTTCCATGACCGCCTCCGCCTGCGTCAGCGACACACGACCGTTCAAATAGGCGCGCTTTGTAAATTCGCCCGCACCCGCCGGTTTTGCGCCTGCCGCATAACATGCGCGCAGCAATTGTTCGCTGACGGCACTGCCGCCGTGGCACGAAAGCTCTATCACATCTTCACCCGTGTAGCTGTGCGGCGCACGAAAACACAGCGCAATCACTTCGTCCGCAATGGCTTGATTGAGATAAAAATAACCGAACAACGCAGTATATCCGTTTTGTGTTTCCAGCTTTTTACATTTGTTTTTCGGCGTAAATACCTGCGCTGCCACGGCAAACGCGTTCTGCCCCGAAAGGCGTATGACCGCAATGCCGCCTGTGCCGGCGGGCGTTGCAAGGGCGGCAATCGTCTGTTCCATTTTTGTAATTCCTCTCATTTAATCTGCAAACAGCAGATACATCGTCTCATTTGCAAACGTCATGCCAAGCTTTTGCTGCAAGCGCAGCGACGCTTCGTTGTTGGCATATACTTGACAAAACGGAATGTCGCCCTGTGCGATTTCACGCGCAATTTCGGCGCGTTCGAGCGCCATACCAAGTCCGCGTCTGCGAAATTGCGGCAGAATTTCAAGCAAACCCATGCTGCCGTCGGCGTGTCGTCCGATAAAACCCATCAAAATATCGTCATCAAATGCGCCAATCAAATCACCGGCGGCAATCCGCGCGGCGATATAATTGTAATCTTCCATCTCGTGATAATTCTGATGCACGAAATTCGTATATTTATCATCAAGAATACGGATTGTAATATTTTTGTCTAGCTGCGGCGGTTCTTTTTCGAGATACGCCGCCTGCGCACAGGGGTTTGCATCTTTCAAATTAAATTTTTTCTCAATTTTTTCAAGAGAAAACCGCTGATGCACCGATAATATTTCGAAAGACGGAATCAATTCCAGCAATCGGGCGCTTTCTTTTTCCGTTTGTGCGGAAAGCAGATACGCACCGCGTGTATCGCAGAGCAAAACACCATTTTCGGACGCGTCCACAATAAAAGCGCTGCCGCGGCGCAAACCCTCGAGCATATCGATGTGTAAAAGCCGGTTTTGGCTAAGATATTTTATTGCAATGTGTTGCATGTCTGCTCCTTTCTTAATGATCCGATTTTCAAATTGTATTTGTAGGGAACGGTCTTGCACCCTACAGGTTCATCGACGAGAGTCGAGTGATACGCCCATTCCCACCGGCGAAAAACGGCAAAAACCAATGACCCACAGCGTTCCGTTTTCGTGGATTCCTGTGAGTCATCGACTCTATTTTGCTTGAAGCCGCTATTTGGTGTTCGCTTTGAAAACCTCTACTTCACTGTCGCTGATTTCGCTTTTAAACGTATGCTCATCACGGTGCAAGTTGCCGCAGATACAGTCCTCTGTGCCTTTTCCATCGAGCGGCATATAATAACCGCACTGTGTGCAGCGCACGTAAAGTCCCGGCTTACGCTTGAATGTTTTGCTCATAAAACCGGTGGCTTTGGGGCCGTGACCCACATAAGAAAAGTTCATTTTTGCTTTCAGTCCGTCTTGTTCTGCCTGTATTTGCTTGACGTCACGATTCCAGTTTTGCAGCATCTTTGTTTCGCTCCTTTTGCCTTATTGTTCGACTTCATCGAGTTTTTCAGTGATTTCTTCCACTTTTTCCGGATTCAGCAGCTCTGCCGCCGCCGGTGCATCTTCAAATTCAATGCTCGCTTTTGTTTCTTTTTCCGGCGCACAGGCAAAGTAAACCGCCGCCGCAAGCACTACAAATTTCACCACCAACACAGCAATGGCATACATCGGTGTTGTCGTGAGTGCTTCGCTAAACAGTGAGAGTGCCGCCATAATGATATTAAGCGATATATCGTAATAAACTGCTGTCGCAATTGTATAAAGCACCGCACCCGCTACCAGTTTCTTTTTAAATGTGCAGCTCAACGCGTCCTGCGCGAACAGTTTCACCGTGACAACTGCAAACACAATCACTGCGGCAATTTCGATGAACATCGAAAGCGCAACACTCGTGATGGCGGCGTTGTTCACGACATAACGCACAACAAAAAGTTGCAGAACAAATAAAATTGCAAATAATGCGGTGGAAATTTTTTGACCTTTTTTCATTTTAATACCTTCTTATTTATAATTATACGGCTACTCCGCATCGGAATCTGTTTCTTTGGCGTGTTCGGCTTCTTCTTTTTCGAGTGCGGCGATTTCCTCTGCCGACAATTCTTCGGCGTCGCCGTCATCCTCAGGCTTTGCCACTTCCGCATCGTCTGCATGTTCGGTGCGCGCCACGGTGACAACGCTGTCTGTTTCGCCAAGACGCATCACGCGCACACCGCTGCCGTAACGGCTTTGTGTGTTGATGTCGGAAACGTGCATGCGAATGATGATGCCCTCCATGCTGATGAGAATGATATCATCGCTCTCGTCAATCACTTTCAGCCCTGCCACATGCCCTTTTTTGCCATAGTTGCGGATGCCCTTGCCGCCACGATATTGAATGCGGTAATCGGCGGCGTTTGTGCGGCGGCCTTTGCCTTCTTCCGTCACTGTCAACACCGTTGCGTCATCGCGTACTACGCCGCAACCGACCACAATATCATCGTCCACAAGACGAATGGCGCGCACACCGATAGCACTGCGCCCGACAACACGCGCGTCGCTTTCGGCAAACCGAATGGCAACGCCGCCGCGTGTTGCGACAATCAGTTCATCATTGCCGCTTGTGATGCGTGTCCATGCCAAGGCATCGCCCTCATTGAGATTGATGGCGATTAAGCCGTTTTTGCGGATATTGTCGTACTGCGACAGCAAGGTGCGCTTGATGATACCCTTTTTGGTAATCATCACGAGATAACCGCTTGTTTTTTCGCCGCTTTCGCCGTCTGCCACACGCAGCATACTCGTGACCTGCTCGCCGTTTTGCAGCGGCAGCAAATTGATGATATTCACGCCGCGGCTTGTGCGGCTGCCCTCATAAATCTGATAACCCTTGAGCCGATAAACGCGTCCTTGGTCTGTGACAAAAAGAATATAATCATGCGTTGATGCGACAAATAATTCTTCCACAAAATCTTCATCTTTGCGTGAAAGCGCCGTGATGCCGCGTCCGCCGCGCTTTTGTGCGGTGTAGGTGTCGGTGGTTTGACGTTTGATATAACCCGAATGCGTCAGCGTAAACACGCATTCTTCAATCGGAATCAAATCCTCAATGTCCACCTCGCCCGAAACGTGTGCGATTTCGGTGCGGCGCTCATCGCCGTACTTTGCGCGCATCTCGTTCAGTTCGGTTTCAATGATGCCGAAAACACGCGCATCATCGTTCAAAGTGGCGCGCCATTCGGCAATTTTGGCGTTCAATTCGCCAAGTTCGTTCTCGATTTTGAGAATTTCAAGACCGGCAAGCTGTCCGAGACGAAACGCCACAATCGCGCCCGCCTGCAAATCGTCAAAATCGAATTTGTCCATAATCGCCTGTTTTGCTTCCGCCTGTCCGCCTTTGCAGGCGCGGATGGTGGCGATAATTTCGTCTAAAATATCGGTGGCACGTTTTAAACCGTCTAAAATATGTGCGCGTTCCTCTGCTTTGCGTAAATCGTATGCCGTTCTGCGGCGCACAACTTCCTGTTGAAACTCGAGATATTTCACAAGCATATCTTTGAGCGTCATGACTTTCGGAATGCCCTTGTCGAGCGCCAACATGATGACGCCGAACGTGTCTTGCAACTGCGTATAGCGATATAATTGGTTCAAAACCACCTGCGGATTTGCCTCGCGCTTGAGTTCAATCACCATGCGCATGCCGTTTCGGTTCGATTCATCGTTCAAATCGCTGATGCCCTCCACGCGCTTTTCTTTCACGAGGTCAGCGATGCTTTCCAAAAGACGCGCTTTGTTGACGAGATACGGAATTTCCGTCACGATAATCTGAAAGCGCCCGTTTGGTTTTTCTTCAATTTCGGCGCGTCCGCGCAGATAAATTTTGCCGCGTCCTGTGGCGTAGGCGGCACGAATGCCGCTGCGTCCCATAATAATGCCGCCTGTCGGAAAATCCGGTCCTTTGATATGCTCCATCAAATCCGCCAAATCCGCGTCCGGATTGTGAATCAAATGCACGAGCGCATCGACTACTTCGCAGATATTATGCGGCGGAATATTGGTTGCCATGCCAACGGCAATGCCGGAGGAGCCATTCAGCAAAAGGTTCGGCACACGCGAGGGAAGCACGGTCGGCTCCATCAGGCGTTCATCGTAGTTCGGCACAAAATCAACGGTCTCTTTTTCAAGATCGCTGAGCAAATCGACGCCCATTTTGCTCATGCGCGCCTCGGTATAACGATAGGCTGCAGGCGGGTCTCCGTCCACAGAACCAAAGTTTCCCTGTCCGTCCACCAGCGGATATCGCAGGCTGAAATCCTGTGCGAGACGCACCATTGCGTCATACACGGACGAGTCGCCATGCGGATGATATGAGCCGAGAACAGAACCGACCGTGTCGGCAGATTTGCGGTAGGCATGGCTCGGATCGTTGCCTTTTTCGTGCATTGTATATAAAATACGGCGATGCACCGGCTTTAAACCGTCTCGCACATCCGGCAAAGCGCGCGCCGTAATCACCGACATGGAATAGTCGATAAAGGCGCTTTCCATCTCCTCTTTGATGTCGCGGACAATCAGTCTTGTCCCCTCGGTAATGGTATTATCTATCATGCTTTCACCCATCTTTTTCAGTTTTTTCGCGGTTTCTCTTGCTGCAAAAACACTGATTTATTTAAACGTCAAGCGTTGCATACTGTGCGTTTTTCTCGATAAACGCCTTGCGCGGTTCTACTTTATCGCCCATTAAAATGGTAAATGTTTCGTCCGCCTGCATGGCATCGTCCACCGTAATTTGCACAATCACGCGGTTGTCGGGATTCATCGTGGTTTCCCAGAGCTGTTCCGGATTCATTTCACCAAGACCTTTGTAGCGGTTGATTTTTGCGCCCTGTCCCATTTCCGCGCTGAATGCCGCCATTTCGCCGTCATTATAGGCATATTTCACTTTTTGCCCTTTTGCGATTTTAAACAGCGGCGGCTGTGCAATATACACATGTCCGCCGTCAATCAGCGGGCGCATAAAGCGGAAGAAAAACGTGAGCAGCAAGGTGCAGATATGGCTGCCGTCCACGTCGGCATCCGCCATGATGAACACCTTATGATAGCGCAGACGGCTGATGTCGAAATCTTCGCCGAGTCCGCAGCCGAGCGCCGTGACGACAGGCGTCATTTTTTCATTGCCGTAAACCTTGTCAATCCGCGCTTTTTCAACGTTCAGCATCTTGCCCCACAGCGGCAGAATGGCTTGAATGTTTGAGTCGCGTCCCATTTTTGCACTGCCGCCGGCGGAATCGCCTTCGACGATGTAAATTTCGGTTTTACTGGGGTCTTTTTCGCGACAATCCGCCAGTTTTCCCGGCATACGGCTTGTCTCAAGCGCCGATTTGCGACGCACAAGCTCTCTTGCGCGTTTGGCGGCCTCTCTTGCGCGCGCCGCTTGTGTTGCTTTTTCAAAAATTGCTTTGGCAACGCCCGGATTTTCCTCGAAAAACTCCTTGAGTTTATCATAGACCATGCCGCTCACAAGTCCGCGCACTTCGGTGTTGCCGAGTTTTGCTTTTGTCTGCCCCTCAAACTGCGCATCGGTCAGTTTGACACTGATAATCACAGTCAAACCCTCGCGCACGTCTGAACCGGACAAGTTTTCGTCCTTGTCTTTCAAATAGCCTTTTTCGCGGCCAAAATCATTGAACACACGCGTCATCGCACTTTTAAAGCCTTCTTCATGTGTGCCGCCGTCCGGCGTGTTGACATTGTTTGCAAACGAAAGCATCAGTTCATTGTAGCTGTTGTTGTATTGCATCGCGACTTCGGCAATCGAATCATTCAGCTTGCCTTTGAGGTAAATCACGCTCGGATGCAGCACTTCCATTTGGCGTTTTTGATGGATATAATCCACAAAACTGCGAATGCCGCCCTCATAACACATGCTCTCCTGCTGCGCACTTTCCGCGCGCGCATCTGTGAGTGTAATACGCACACCTGCGTTCAAAAACGCTTCTTCACGCAGCCGCGTGAGCAAGGTGTCATAGTCATAATGCAGCTCTTCGAAAATTTCGAAATCGGGTTTGAAATTGACCGTTGTACCGGTCGGTTCACTCGTTGCACCGAGCTTTTTCAGAGGTCCGTCCGCCACGCCGCGCTTGAAACTCTGCTCATAAGCAAAGCCGTCTTTGCGCACGACAACCGTGAGCCATTCCGACAGCGCATTCACAACCGACGCGCCCACACCATGCAGACCGCCCGCCACTTTATAGCCGGAATTATCACCGCCGAATTTACCGCCGGCGTGTAAAATCGTGAACACAACCGTCACGGCGGGAATGCCGAGTTTCGGCTGAATGTCCACAGGAATGCCGCGTCCGTTGTCGATGACCTCAATGATATTGTCCTCTTTGATTTTCACTTCGATATGGTCACAAAAACCAGCCAAAGCTTCATCGATGGCGTTATCCACAATTTCATACACCAAATGATGCAAACCGCGCGGGCCGGTGCTGCCGATATACATACCGGGGCGTTTGCGTACAGCCTCCAATCCCTCTAATACCTGAATTTGGCTGCCGTCATATTCATGTTGATTGTTTTGTTCTGCCATGTTTTATTCTCCACTCATTTCTATTGTGCCTAATATTTTTTGACTGCGCTTTTTTAATGTAGACGCAGATATCTGGCTGATATAAACCGCATTTGTTTCTCCGGCTGTCACGATAAAACTTTTGGGCAATTCTGTGGAAACATTGACAACCTGCCCTTTTTTTTCAGCGCGCGCCAAAAAATCACGCGTGTGCTTTGAAATAGAGGCGGTGTCGATGTCGAAAATACCTAAAATATCGCGGGTATGAATGATGCTTTCCTGTCCGAGATGCAAATACATTTATGTTTCCTCACTCAAAACACCGTCGCGCATACGATAAATTTTTCCGTTTGTTTTGGAAAACAGCGCCGCATTACACGCGGTAACAATAATTTGCTTGCCCTGCATTCGATTGAGCAGATATTCCTGCCGCGTATCGTCAAGCTCCGATAAAACATCGTCGAGCAGCATCACCGGATACTCGTTTGTGATACGGTATGCGCCGGTTGCCTCGGCAAGTTTTAACGCAAGCACCACGCTGCGCTGCTGTCCTTGGCTTGCATATGTTTTTGCGTCTCGTCCGTTGAGCGTGATGGAAAAATCTTCGCGATGCGGGCCGGTAGTGCAAAATCCTGCCGCCAAATCGCGCTTTAAAGAAGCGTGAAACGTGTTCATCATGGAATCGGTAAACGATGCGTGATATTGAAAAAAAAGTTCCTCGCTGCCGTTTGAAATATTCGCATAATTCTGTATGACGTCCTGCCGAATCAATTCAAGATATCCCTCGCGTTTCAAGGTGATTTCTGTGCCATAAAAAGCGAGGTCTTTGTTGTAAATTTCAATCAGCGCGGGCGATGTCGGGTTTTGATAATAGGTTTTGAGCGCGGCGTTTTTTTGCGACACAAGCCGCGTGTACCGCCGCAAAAGCGATAAATAAGACGGAAAAACCTGACACAGCGCGGCATCGATAAAGCGGCGGCGCTTTTCGGGGCTGCCACGGATTAAACCGAGGTGCGCCGGCTCAAACACCACTGCCGTAAATTTGCCCGCAAGATTGGTTGCCCTGCCGAACGTAACGCCGTTGACACTGCCGGTGCGACCGTGCCGGTCGCTTTCCGTTCCCTCAATGCCGATACGCAGCGTCATCTCTTTACCGAGACCGCTCACAACACCCTCGACCATGCCAAAATTTTCGTTTTCCTTGACAAGCTCCGTGTCTTTTGACCCGCGAAAACTTTTACTGCCCGTCAAAAGCCAGACACTCTCAAGCAAATTTGTTTTTCCGTGTCCGTTTTTTCCACAAACTACAGTCAAAACCGGTGCCGGCTCAAAATGTGCCGATGCGATATTGCGATAATTTGTGACCGTC
>JAVWRA010000035.1:0-16498 GCA_036635095.1 Ruthenibacterium sp.
ATACTATCCCATAATTTATCGAATTTTATCATAAAATCCCCCTCGCTTGACATTTACTATTATGGGGGTTATAATCATAATTATTAAGGGGATATATTCCCCTTAATAATTATGAAGTACGGAGTTGACACCGGAAACCGACATGATTTCGGATGAGAAGCACACCGGTTATTACGCGATAATAAATCAAAAGAGCTGCAACAAACGGAACGGTCAAGACCGTTCCCTACAGTGAGAAATTGTCCTATTTTAATACGCTTTGCCCCACACCACCATGTGTTTTGCCTTTTTGCCGCAACACGGGCATACGTCGCTCAATTGCTCCTGTTCAAACGGAATGCAGCGGCTTGAAATGCCCGCTTTTTCTTTCATCATCTCTTCACAGGCTGCGTCACCGCACCACATTGCCTTAATATAGCCGTTTTCGGCGGCGGCAAGTTGCAGCACTTCCTCCATGGTTGTGGCGCTGAAAGTGCGTTTTGCGCGGTTTTCTTCTGCGCGCGCATAGAGGTTTTTGCCCAGTGCGTCAAGCTGTGCGGGAATGGCGTCGGCAAGCTCTGTCAGCGGCACAAATATTTTTTCACGCGTGTCGCGGCGCACCAAAACGCATTGATTGTTTGCGATGTCTTTGGGTCCGATTTCAAGGCGCAACGGTACGCCTTTCATCTCCCATTGGCTGAATTTCCAGCCGGGTGAATTGTCGCTGTCGTCCAATTTGACGCGGCAGAATTTCGAAAGCTCTTTGCGCAGTTCCTCTGCCTTTTCAAGCACGCCGGGTTTGTGCGACGCAACCGGAATAATCACCACCTGCACGGGTGCAACGGCGGGCGGCAACAGCAATCCCTCATCATCGCCATGTGCCATAATGATGGCACCGATGAGCCGTGTAGACATGCCCCAACTGGTTTGATGCGGATATTGCAGCGTATTGTCACGTCCGGTAAATTTGACGTCAAACGCGCGGGAAAAACCATCGCCGAAATAGTGGCTGGTGCCGCTTTGCAGCGCTTTGCCGTCGTGCATCATGGCTTCAATCGTATACGTTGCCTCTGCGCCGGAAAACTTTTCTTTTTCGGTTTTGCGCCCTTTCAGCACGGGCATATTGAGCTGATTTTCACAAAAATCGGCATACAAATTGAGCTGTTGTTCGGTTTCGGCAATGGCTTCCTCGGCGGTTTCATGAATGGTATGCCCTTCCTGCCACCAAAATTCACGCGTGCGCAAAAAGGGCCGCGTTGTTTTTTCCCAGCGCATGACACTGCACCACTGGTTGTATTTCATCGGCAGCTCGCGATAGGAATGCAGCACATGGCTCCAGTGGTCGCAAAACAGCGTTTCACTGGTGGGACGCACACACATGCGTTCTTCGAGTTCCTCGCCGCCGCCCATCGTCACCCATGCCACCTCCGGTGCAAAACCTGCCACATGGTCTTTTTCTTTTTGCAGCAAACTTTCGGGAATCAGCATTGGCATGGCGACATTTTCATGCCCTGTTTCTTTGAAACGCATGTCAAGCAAGTGCATGATATTTTCCCAAATGGCATAGCCGTATGGGCGCAGAATGGTGCAGCCTTTGACGGTGGAATAATCAACAAGCTCCGCCTTGAGGCAGATGTCGGTATACCACTGGGCAAAATCTTCATTGATGGGCGTGATGGCTTCCACCATCTTTTTATTTTCACTCATTTTTTTCTCCTAAATATGAAATAAACGCCCCGCAAAGGGGGCGCTTTTTTGACGGTGTTTTAGATTGCGAAATCGTATTAAGAATTTTCCTCAATATAGCGCACAATGTCTCCGACGGTGTGGAAACCTTCGATTTGGTCGTCCGGTACTTCAAGACCAAATTCGTCCTCAAAGCTCATCACAAGATCTACAATGTCCAGACTGTCTGCATCGAAATCTTCGATAATGTCAGAATCCATCGTGACTTTATCTTCCTCGAGATCAAGCTGGTCGCAAATAATTTCGCGGATACGCTCAAAAACCATGTTCTTATCCCTCCCGATATTTTGATAACCCACAGGGCGCTTCCCCACAGTGAAAAGGGTCTATAAATTTTATAGCCTGTTTTGCCGTGATTGTCAAGCAGTTTCTGAAAAATAAATGATATCTGTAAGTTAATACATAAAATTGTACAAAAGACAGGCGGGTTTTTATACACACAAGTATGGTAAAATGGAGTTCGGTATGCTATTATATACTATATAATGTTTTAAATACAGCTTGCGCTGTATACAGTAAAGGAGCAACACGATGTTAACAGCAATCACAGGAATTAACTGGGGCGACGAGGGCAAAGGCCGTATGGTCGATTTGCTCAGCGAAACATATGATATTGTGGTACGTTACCAAGGCGGCAACAATGCCGGACACACCGTAGTCAATGCGCGCGGAAAATTTATTTTAAATTTGCTGCCCTCCGGCATTTTGCGTGAAAATGTCGTGAATGTCATGGGCAACGGCATGGTCATTGACCTTGAACATCTGGTGCATGAAATTGAAAAACTGCGCGCCGGCGGCATTGCCATCAGTCCGGAAAACCTTAAAATTTCTGACCGCGCCGTGATTTGTATGCCCTATCACAAACTGCTTGACTGCTATGAAGAGGACCGCCTTGCCGATGCAAAATATGGCTCGACACGCCGCGGCATTGCGCCTGTATACGGCGATAAATATATGAAAAAAGGCATCCGCATGGGCGATTTGTTTCATCCCGAAACGCTCAAAAAGCGCGTGGAGGAATTGGTTGCGTTTAAAAACCTCACCATTGTCGGCGTATATGGCAAAGAGCCGGTCAAGGCAGAGGATATGTGGACATGGCTGTGCGAGTTCGGCGACGTTTTGAAGCCGTATATCTGCGATGCCGGTCTGTTTCTTGATGCCGCCGCAAAAGCCGGCAAAAACATCATGTTTGAAGCGCAGCTCGGCGCTTTGCGTGACATTGATTTCGGCATTTATCCGTTCACCTCCTCCTCGAATGTCATCGGCGCATATGCCCCTGTCGGCGCCGGCATTCCGAATCATAAAATTGACCTCAACATCGGCATCATGAAAGCCTATTCCTCCTGTGTCGGCGAGGGGCCTTTCACCTGCGAGCTGTTTGGCGAAGAAGCCGAAGAACTGCGCAATGCCGGCGGCGAATTTGGCGCGGCAACCGGTCGTCCGCGCCGTGTGGGGCCGTTTGATGTGGTGGCAAGCCGTTATGGCTGCCGCACACAGGGCGCTGACGAAATTGCGCTGACAAAACTTGATATTCTCGACACGCTCGAAAATATTCCCGTCACCGTGGCATATGAACTTGACGGCAAGCAGATTACCGAATTTCCGTACGGCGATGCACTGGAGCTTGCAAAACCGGTCAATATCAGCATGAAAGGCTGGAAGAAAAACCTTTCCGGCTGCCGTAAAAAAGAAGATTTGCCGAAAGAAGCGGTTGACTACATTGATTTTATTGAAAAATCAGTCGGCGTGAAAATCAAATATGTTTCTGTCGGCGCAGAGCGTGACGCATATATTGTATTATAGTTTCACCAAAGGAGTGCATTATGGCAATCACAAGTGCTTATTACGGACGCACCGCGGACGGACGTGAAGTGTATCAACACACACTTTGCAATGATGCCGGTTTGCGCGTTTGCATCATTGAATACGGCTGCATCATCACCCATATTTTCGTCACGGACTTGCAGGGCGAGGAACGCGATGTGGTATTGGGTTACAATTCTTTGGAGGACTACGAACACGGCACGGCGTCGCTCGGCGCTTTTGTCGGACGCGTTGCCAACCGTATTGAGGACGCCAAATTCACCGTGGGCGGCAAAACCTATACGCTGACACCGAATGACGGCAAAAACCATTTGCACGGCGTGCTGCAAAACAAGGTGTTTGAATCGAAAATCGAGGACGACAAACTGGTGCTGTTCTATCGCAGCCCGAACGGTGAAGAAGGTTTTCCCGGCAATCTTGATGTCACCGTTACTTATTCGCTCACCGAAAGCGGCGCACTGGTGCTGGACTATGTGGCAAACACCGATGCTGCCACCATTGTCAACTTTACCAATCACAGCTACTTCAATTTAGAGGGCGCGGCAAGCGGCAGCATCGCCGCACAGACACTGCAAATTGCCGCAAGCACTTTCACCGAGAGCAACAGCGAAAACTGTCCGACAGGGCGCATTCTGCCGGTTGCCGGCACGCCGCTTGACTTCACAACACCGCAGCTTATCGGACTTGGACTTGCGTCAGACAATGCACAGATTCAAATGGCGGGCGGCTATGACCACAACTTTGTGCTTGACAAAGAGCCGGGACGCCTTGCGCGTGTCGCCGTTGCACATGCGGACAAAACCGGCATCACCATGGAAACCTATACCACACAGCCCGGCTTGCAGCTTTACACCGCAAACTTTTTACAAAATGACACGCGCGCGGGCAAAACCGGCGGCATCTACGGTCAACATCAGGCTTTCTGCCTTGAAACGCAGCATTTTCCCTGTGCGCCGAGTCATCCTGAATTTCCGTCGATTGTGCTTTTGCCCGAAGACGAATATCATGAAACAACCATTTACAAATTCATTGTGGACGAGGCATCATGGCAAAACTGATTCAAAAATACAATCAAAACACCGGCAAACGCATCATCGCGCTTGCCGGTGTTTTGCTGTGCATTCTGCTTGCTGTCGCGGCTGTTTTGCTTGCCGTGTGCAAACCGAAATTGTGGTGGCTTGCGCCGCTTGTCGGTCTGTTTTGCCTTGTGTGCGGCATAAAATTTCACCGCACGGCAAAAAGTTTGCACAGCGGTTTGCGCGGTGAAAAGCAGACGGCAGCGCTTTTGCGGCAAAAGCTGCCCGCAAATTTTTATGTGGTGGCAAATCCTCTGCTGTCCATTCACGGGCAGCGCGTGGAACTGGATGCGGTGGTGATTGGCACAAACGGCGTATGGCTTGTGGAGACAAAAAATTTTGCCGGCGCACTTTCCGGCACAAAAACAGACGCCTTTTGGACGCAAACGCGCCTTGAAAAAGGCGGAAAAACGCTGACAAAACAGGTAAGAAATCCCCTTTTGCAAAGTGAGCGGCAAGTGCGGCTTGTGACGCAATGGCTTGCGTCTGCCATGCAGGTTCGCGTGAGCGGCTGCGTGTATTTTGTCAATTCCTATGTGCGGGTCGGCTTGACGGATGCGCGTATTTTCACCGACGAAACAGCCTTGCTGCGCGCATTACAAGCCTCCAAAAAGCCGATGCTTGATGCACAAACCTGTCGGCGGCTGGCACGGATTTTTCGCACCGGAACGCTCCGTTAATTTTTTTCACAATAATGGTTGACAAACAATACTATATGTTATATAATATTGTCAACGAAACAGAAACGGAGGACTGCTCTATGGCATTTAACACGGGCGCGGCGCTGATGGACGCGCTGGTACTCAGCGTTGTTTCTGACGAAAGTACCTATGGTTATAAAATTACACAAGACGTGCGCAGTGTGATGGATGTGTCGGAAAGTACCTTATATCCGGTTTTACGGCGGCTGCAAAAAAACGATTGTCTTGAAACATATGACCGCGAATTTGCCGGACGCAACCGGCGCTATTACAGCATCACAAAGCGCGGTTTTGAACAACTGACGGAATATCGCGCAGACTGGAAAATTTATGAGCAAAAAATCAACAATATGTTGTTCGGAGGGATAGAGCATGAATAGAACGGAGTTTTTGGCGGCACTTGCGGCAAAGCTTGTGGATGTGACGGATGACGAGCGCGAGGAAGCCATTCAATATTACAATGAATATCTGGATGAAGCCGGCTCCGAAAATGAGGAAAGTGCCATTGCGGAGCTTGGCACACCGGAAAAAGTGGCGAATATCATCCGCGCAAATTGTGGGTTTTCACTGAAATCGGCACCGAAAACGCCGCCGAAACCGGAACTGACGCTTGACGGGCCGCAGTATGACACACACAAGACAAGCGGCCCTGCGCCGACAGCACCGCCTGTGCGCGACACCTCTGCCCCCGGCAGCGGCTATCAATATGACGGCACACCGCGCACAAATAGCGGAAACGGCGGCAACAAGTTAATACTTATTGTATTATTGGTCTTTACATTTCCTATCTGGATAGGCGTTTTAGGCAGTTTGTTTGGCATCATTGTCGGTCTTATCGCCACGGTTTGCGCACTGCTTTTCGCCGGTTTTGCCGTTTTAATCGCCGGCATTGTTGTGTTTGCATTTTCCATCGGTCAGCTCATCGCCTCCCCCGCAAGCGGTCTCATCAGCATGGGCATTTCACTGCTTTGCATCGCGCTCGGCGCGTTGCTCAGTGCGGGCAGTTTGTGGTGCATCTGCAAGGGCGCGCCTGTCGCCATTCGGGCGATTGTCAATCTTGTGAAATCACTGCTCGGAAAGGTCGGTATCTGAAATGAAAACATTTTTAAAATTTCTTTTAGGTCTTGCCGGATTTGCCTGTGTCGCCGGTATTGCGCTGTCGATTGTGGGGTTTTGCATGGGCGGACGGATTACCAATATGGAGCTGCGCTGGAATGACGGTCACCCGCGGATTGTGTATTCCGACTTTAACGACAATGCTCCGGTGCAAGATTCGAAAAACACCCCTGTCGGGTTTGTGCAAGGTGCTGATATCAACGGAGATATCGCTGAAATTCGCGGTTTATCGATTGATATTGATGCCGCTGTCGTTGAAATTGCGCGTGGTTCTACCTACTCGCTTGCCGTCACGAGCGGCACAAATTATCACGACAAGGTGGATGAGGACGGCATTTGGGAAATTGAAAGCGAAAATAATTTTTCAAACGATTTGCATGCAGACATCGTTTTTCAAATCACCGTGCCGAGCGATATTGTTTTGGACGAATTTGAAGTGTCGCTCGGCGCGGGAGAATTGACCGCATACAATCTCGCCTGCAAAAAAGCCGACCTTGAAGCGGGCGCCGGCACGATGACGCTGACCGATTTTTCTTGCGCAGACGGCGCACGGCTGAATGTCGCCGCCGGTTCGATTGTCGCAGACGGTACACTCAGCGGCGAAACCCGCATCAAATGCGCGCTTGGCGAAGTGACACTGAACGTTGCACAGTCTGCCGATTACGGCTATGACATCGAATGCGGCGCCGGCAGTGTGCGCATTGGCGACAACAGCTTCAGCGGTCTTGCCAAAGATATGAAACACAACAAAAATGCCGCAGATTTTTACAAAATCGACTGCGGCATGGGCAATGTCAACATTTCATTTGAATAAGGAGGATTGTAACATGGACGGAAAACGACTTTACAAATCAAAAACAAGCCGCATGATATGCGGCGTATGCGGCGGCGTGGCGGAATATTTCGGTCTTGACCCCACGCTTGTGCGGCTTGGCTTTGCCGTGCTTTGCTGCATGGCAGGCAGCGGCTTAGTTGCCTACATCATCGCGGCAATCATCATGCCCGAACCGCCAATCGAATAATTTTTATTAAGATTGCACAAAACCGCTCTGTTTTACAGGGCGGTTTTGTGGTACAATTTACTTATGAAAATCCCCAACGAAAACGAGGTGCCTTATGAAAAAAATCTGCAAACGAATCGCCCTTGTCCTTGCCGCTTTGCTGGGTGTGCTTTTGCTTCTTGTGGGCGGCTATGTGCTGTACATGACGCTGCAATACAGCCGCATTCCCGACAATGCCGCGCTCACGGTTGAAAACCCGCAAACGGCAAGCTTACAGGCGGATAAGCCTTATTCTGCATTGACATACAATATCGGTTTTGGCGCATATAACCACGATTTTTCGTTCTTTATGGACGGTGGCACCATGAAAGACGGCACCGCCGTACATGGCACAATGGGGCGCGCGCAAAGTGCGGAAATTGTACATACCAACACGAACGGCGCCATCGCCGCGCTCAAAGACAAAGCACCCGATTTTTGCCTGCTGCAAGAGGTTGACACCAAGGCAACGCGCAGTTTTGGCATCAATCAGGCAAACGAAATTACAAAGGCACTGCCTGATTACGGCAATGTTTTTGCATCGAATTTCCACTCGGCATATCTTGCCTATCCGTTCAATGAGCCGCACGGCAGCGTACAGGCGGGATTATTGACGCTCACGCGGTATGCGTCGCGGGAAGCCGTGCGCCGCAGCTATCCGGTGGACGACAGTTTCCCCACCAAATTTTTCGATTTGGACCGCTGTTTTTCCGTTCTGCGTCTGCCGGTTGATAACGGCAAAGAACTGGTGCTGATTAACAGCCACATGTCTGCCTACGACAAAGGCGGCACGGTGCGTGTGCGCCAGCTTGCGCTCTTAAACAGCGTACTTGCCGAGGAAGCCGCGAGCGGTAATTATGTGATTGTCGGCGGGGACTTCAACCATGCGCTGTGCGGCACAGAAACCGCCTTTCCGAGCGAGCAGCAAGTGCCGGCGTGGGTATTCACTTTAAGCGACAGCGACCTTGCAGACGGCTTCGCCGTCGTGCAGGCAGACAATCTCACCGCCGTTGCCACTTGCCGCAGCACCGATATGCCCTATATTGCCGGCGTCAACTACACGTCTGTTCTCGACGGTTTTATCGTGTCGGATAATGTCAAAGCAAGCGCTGAAAATATTGATTTAGACTTTGCCTACAGCGACCATAATCCGGTTTTGCTGCATTTCACTTTGACGTAACAGGCAAAAAAATCCCACCGAAAAACGGTGGGATTTTTTTATTTTGTCACAAACCAGAACGTGCTACCTTTTCCCGCTTCGCTGTCCACGCCGAAATCATACCCGTGACTGACGAGAATTGCCTTTGTGATGGATAGCCCGAGTCCTGTGCCAACTTTGCCGGCATCGGCGCGGCTGCGGTAATATTTATCGAAAATATGCGGTAAATCTTCCGGCGCAATGCCTGCGCCGTCATCTTGCACCTCCACGCGTACATTGCCGTCTGCTTGCGCGATGCAGCGCAGCGTCACGCGTTTGTCATCGCCTACATGATGAATGGCATTTGACAGTAGATTGTGTACCACACGCATCATGCCCTCCGGATCGGCGGACACCATGCAAGGCGTATCGGTTTGCGTTTCGAGCGTCAAGCCGTTTTTGGCGCAGGTATCTGCATAACGGCAGGCAACCTCATCACAAAGCTGCGCCAAATCGAAATGAACACGCGTGATTGTATTGCTGCCGGACGAATATTTCGACAATTCCATCACACTGTTGACGAGCGCCGACAAGCGGTCGGTTTCGTCCACAATGACATCGAGCTGTGCATTGCGTTTTTCTTTGTCGTCGCCCGTTAAGTCGCGCACAGTTTCGGCATACCCTTTAATCAGCGTCAGCGGTGTGCGCAAATCGTGGCTGATATTGGCGATGATGTCGCGCTGCATTTCTGCACTGCGCCCAACCTCTGCCGCCATTGTGTTGAAATCGTCCGCTAAGATGCCGATTTCGTCGTTGGAACGTTTTTGTACGCGCACACGGTAATCGCCTTTTGCCACACTGCGCGCGGCGGAAGAAATCTCCCTGATGGGGCGCGAAAACCAGTGGCTGAACCAAAATGCGCCCGCAATGCCCAGCACAATCACAAGCAAGGCAATCATGGGCATTTGCATTCCGACAACTGCCGCCGCCTGTTCGATGCGCGCAAGGTCGGTGGAGACAATCACCACATAGCGATTTTCCACATTTTTGCAGTACACCATCTGCCGCTTTCCGTCGTTTTCAAGAACAAAATTGGCGTCGCCCTGCGTGAGTACCATCGTGCGCAAACCAATCACATACTGATTGTTCCAACTGCTGTCGCGCACTGTGCCAAACGCGCCTTTTAAATAAGGATGCAGTTGGCATTCGTCTGAAAAAAAGTGTGCATGCAGAAGATTGAGACTGTTTGCACCCGAAATATCGAGACATTTTCCGGCGAGAAGCGTTTCGTTGTCAAGCGCATTGATGGCATTGAAAAAGTCCATTGTGATGCCGTTGATTGCCGTGCTGTCCTCAATGGTTCCATGTTTTCGAATCAAATCGGCATACACCTGTGCTGTGCTTTGCAACTCTTTTTTGATTTTGCGATTGTAACTCGGTGCAAGCAGTTGCACATTGAGCAGCCACACAACAGCAACCAGTGCCGCACTGAGCAGCACGGTAAACAGCATCAGCTTTTGCCGGATATTGAGCGTTCTTTTTTGTTTCACGCCACCCTCGCTTTACTGTGCGTCGGGGTCGAATTTATAGCCGATTCCCCACACCGTCACGATATATTCACGGCATTTTCCGAGATGCCCGCGCAGCATTTTGACATGCGTGTCCACCGTGCGATCCTCACCGTAATAGTCATAATTCCACACTTTTTGCAGAATTTTTTCACGCGAGAACGCAATGCCGCGATTCGATGCCAAAAACACGAGTAAATCAAATTCTTTTGGCGTCAGCGACACTTCTTCGCCCGCAATTTTCACGCTGTGAGACGCGGTGTCAATCATAAGCTCGCCAAACAGATAGCTTTCGCCCTCCGTTTGCGGTTTTGGCAGTGAGCGCGAAAGCACCGCTTTGCACCGCGCCACAAGCTCGCGCGGCGAAAACGGTTTCACCACATAGTCGTCTGCACCGCCCTCAAGTCCTGCCAATTTATCGTATTCCTCACCGCGTGCCGTCAGCATAATCACCGGTGTGTTCATCTTGCGCGCGCGCATCTCACGCAAGCAGGTCATGCCGTCCATAAACGGCATCATGATGTCTAAAATCACAAGATCTATGCCACCGCCCGCAAGTATCGCAAGCGCCGCAGACCCGTCTGTCGCTTCCGCGCACGTATAACCGGCATGGCTCAAATGTTCGCTGATTAACGAGCGAATGCGCGGCTCATCGTCCACAATCAATATTTTTATCATGGCTATGCCCCCCTACTCTTTTTATAATAGTATCATATTACCGCAAGCGTATGTGAAAAATGTGAAAATTTTAATGCGAATTTGAAAACAAGAAAAGCTGCCCATCTCTGAGCAGCTTTCGGTTCTGTTTTATTTCGGTTGTTTGCCGATGTATGCGAGGATGCCGCCGTCCACATAGAGAATATGTCCGTTGACAAAATCAGATGCCGGTGACGCCAAAAACACGGCGGGGCCTGCCAAATCTTCCGGATTGCCCCAACGTGCCGCCGGTGTTTTGGCGATGATGAACTGGTCAAACGGATGACGGCTGCCGTCCGGCTGAATTTCACGCAGCGGCGCTGTTTGCGGCGTGGCAATATAGCCGGGGCCGATGCCGTTGCATTGGATGTTGAACTCGCCATATTCTGACGCAATGTTTTTCGTCAGCATTTTAAGCCCGCCTTTTGCCGCCGCATACGCCGACACGGTTTCGCGGCCAAGCTCGCTCATCATGGAGCAGATATTGATGATTTTGCCCTGCCCTTTTTGAATCATGGACGGAATAATTGCTTTTGCAACGATGAACGGTGCGTTCAAATCGACATCAATGACCTGACGAAATTCTTCGGCGGTCATGTCGCACATCGGAATGCGCTTGATGATGCCGGCATTGTTGACGAGAATATCAATCACGCCCACTTCTTTTTCAATGGCGGCAACCATGGCGTTGACCTGTGCCTCATTGGTGACATCGCACACATAACCGTGTGCCGCAATGCCGGCTTCTTTGTAATTTGCAAGTCCTTTGTCTACAAATTCTTGCTTGATATCGTTGAATACAATGGTTGCACCTGCTTTTGCGTATGCGGAGGCAATGGCAAAGCCGATGCCATAAGATGCGCCTGTAATGAGTGCAATTTTACCTTCGAGACTGAATGCGTTTTTTTCCATGGTTTTTTCCTCCATTATTTTTATGATTTGATGAAATAATCGGCAAAGTCAGTGGTACGCCGTGCGCCAAGCCGGTCAATGCCGCCGTTCAAATGTTTTTTCATAAACGGCTCTACCGCGCCTGCATCATGCGTTTCCAAAATGCGGAACAAAGTTTCATGTTCCTTGATAATTTCGCTGAAATTTTGCGTCGCCACAATATCCAGCATCCGAAAGCGTGTATAATTGGTTTGCGCCTTTTGAATGGCGCGCCATAACCCGTCCATACCAATGGCAGAAAACCAAATGGCATGCAGTTGCCCGTCCAGCGCATAAAATTGTTCGCTTGTATACGCGCCCTCTAGCAATACGATTTGTTTGCGAATGACATAGCGCACTTTTTCAAGCTGCGTTGGCGTGTAGCAGGCAATAAAAT
This sequence comes from Ruthenibacterium sp., assembly GCA_036635095.1. Taxonomy (GTDB): domain Bacteria; phylum Bacillota; class Clostridia; order Oscillospirales; family Ruminococcaceae; genus Ruthenibacterium. The sequence goes on from JAVWRA010000035.1 coordinate 12,212, forward strand.
CGCGCAGCACCATGCTTTCCACCGCCACACGCATATAGATGAGCTGTTTGATTTCCTCGAAATTCAAAAGGCTTACCGTGGTGCTTTTATAAGGAACAATCGTGACAAGCCCCGCATTTTGCAGCCGCTGCAACACCGCACGAATGGGTGTGCGTGACACATTAAACCGCTTGCAAAGCTCGTTTTCGCTGAGCTGTGCGCCGGGTTTGAGGTGCAGGGTTAAAATTTCTTGTTTCAAAAGTTGATACATGTGTTCGCTGGTGTTGAGTTCCGCGTTCATAAATGCCTCCTTTTGTTTCCTCTTGATACAGAATACCACATTGTATTCAATTTGGCTATTTGGATACAAGCAATAAAAATCATTCTCACTTTTGTATGAATTGACATCTATTGCATAAAAATGTAGAATAGAAACAGAACAATCGGCAAAAGGAGTGGTTTTGTGCAGTTATTTGTATGGTTGCTTGCCGTGATTTTGATTTTGATATGGTTTGTGCTGCATTCCGGACATTATACCTGTGAGCAAAAGGCAATGTTGTATGGTGTCAATCATGCGCACCGCGGTCTGCATACGCCCGATAAAAGCGTTCCTGAAAACAGCCTGCCTGCATTTCGGGCGGCAGTTGCTGCCGGTTATGGGATTGAACTGGATATTCAGCTCTCCCGCGATGGCGAGGTCGTTGTGTTTCACGATGACACTTTGCCGCGCGTTTGCGGCAAACCTGAGCGCGTGGACGACTACACATTCAAGCAATTGCGCAGCTTTCGTCTGTGTGGCACGGAAGAAAAAATTCCGCTGCTCACCGAGGTTTTGGCGGTGGTGGACGGCAAAGTGCCGCTGATTATTGAGCTGAAAACCGGCCCGCGCAACAAGCAGCTTTGCACAAGTGCAATGGAAATTTTGTGCGATTATACCGGCGCTTACTGCATTGAAAGTTTTGACCCGCGCATTGTGCGCTGGTTTAAAAAGCATGAGCCGCAGGTGCTGCGCGGTCAATTGTCCGATGCGCCCAAAAGCTTTGTCGGCAAGCCGCCGCTTTTGGCGTTTGTACTGGGAAATTTGCTCACAAATATCCTTGCGCGCCCGCAGTTTGTGGCATATGGTCCGCATAAAAAGCCGCTTTTGGCGCGTTTTTCTGATTTGTGCGGTGTGATGCGTGTCTGTTGGACGGTGCATCCGACCGATAACATCGCCGCCAAAGAAGCCGAAAACGATGCAGTGATTTTTGAATATTATTCCCCCGCACCGCAGTATAAATAAACAAAGTGCCGCATTCTTTTTACGGAATGCGGCAGTTTGATTCTATTGCATTGCGCGCAAAACTTGCGCCATGATTTCTACGCCGCGCTCAATTTGCTCGGCACACGGCATGGAAAAATTCATGCGGATATTTTGGCACGGCGCGGCAGTGTCCACCATAAATGCGTTGCCCGGCACGAGTGCAAGCTTCTGTGACAGGCATTTTTGCACAAATTCCGGCATATTGACGCCGTCCGGCAAACTCGCCCACAAAAACATACCGCCCTGCGGTTTATGATACACAATTTGCGGACATTTTGCGTCAAGCGCTGCCATCATCTGCTCTGCTTTTGCCCTGTATACACGGCAGACAGACGCGATATGCGCCTGCATATCTGTGCGCGTGAGCATTTGTTCACACACGCGCTGCGCCCACACATTCGTATGCACATCGCACACCTGCTTTGCAATCACCAGTTTTGCGTGTAAATCTTTTTGGCAGATGCAGTAGGCAAGGCGCATGCCGGGGCAGAGAATTTTAGAAAAACTGCCCGCGTAAATGACGTTGCCCGTGGTGTCAAAACTTTTGATATTGGGAATCCGCTCGCCGGAAAAGCGCAGCTCACCGTATGGGTTGTCCTCTAAAATCGGCACATTATACTGCTGCGACAGCGCATACACGGCTTTGCGTTTTGCAAGCGACATGGTTTTGCCGGTCGGATTTTGAAAATTCGGAATGCAGTAGAAAAATTTCGGCTTTTTCGGTGCGGAAAACACCGCCTCAAGCGCCGCCAAATCCACGCCGTCCTCTTCCATCGGCACACCGGCAAGCACCGCGCCATAACTTAAAAAGGCATTGTATGCGCCGAGAAATGCCGGCGTTTCCACCGCCACCGTGTCGCCCTCGTTGCACAGACATTTGGCGATAAAATCCATCGCCTGCTGACTGCCGGAAGTAATCAGCAAATCATCGGTATCGCGGCAGAGCGTTTCGTGTCGATTGGCAAAATTTTTGATGGCATCCCGCACAAGCGGCACACCCTCACTGACGGAATATTGCAGCATTTCTGTGGGGTTTTGCGTCAACAATTCATCGGAAAAGCGCGCGATATCCACTGCCGGAAAGGTGGAGGGCGCCGGATTGCCGCCCGCAAAGCTGATGAGCGTCGGGTCGTTCATTTGCTTTAAAATTTCGCGAATGATAGACGGCGCAAGACGATTCATTTTGTTTGAAAATACATACCTCATCTCGTTTTCTCCTCCTGTGCTTCTCGCTCTGCTTCTGCCGCGCGTTCCGCTTTTTCCGCGTCGTTTTCCTCTTCCTCTGTCTCCTCTTTTTCATGCTGAATGCCCGCATAACCGGTATCCACGGTCACCACGGCATAACACATGGCATCTTCCTTGCGCACTTGACTTTGAATTTTATGCTTCAGCGCTTCTTCATTCAGCACAAAACCTGCCGGCATCACAACGTCAAAAATCAAATTGGTATGGCTTTCACCTGTTACCATGCGGAAATCGTGGATGGAAAGCTGCGGTGAAATGCGCTGTACAAGCTGTTTTACCCATTCGCGTTTGGTGCCGACTGCTTCATCGCCCGTGACGATGGGGTCGTAATGAATCACCAAATGAAAATGATCGTTCTCCAGAAAATCGCGCTCGATATTATCAATGATATCGTGGCTTTTGAGCGCGCTCACCTCTGCCGCCATCTCCACATGCACACTGCCAAACCGTGCGCCGGGGCCGTAATCATGCACCATCAAATCATGTGTGCCGAGTACGCCGGGATAGCTGAGGATTTTTGTGGCGATGCTGCGCACAAGCGCGGCGTCCGGTGCGGCACCGAGCAAGGGATTCAGCGTATCTTTGATGATGCCGACGCCGCTGTATAAAATAAAAAGCGCCACGGCAAGGCCCATCCAACCATCGAGATTGCGTCCGGAAAGCACCGAAATAACCGCCGCCGCAAGCACTGCCGTGGTGGTGATGACATCGTTGCGGCTGTCCATCGCCGTCGCTTCAATGGTGGTAGAGCCGATGCGCAAGCCGATTTTGCGGTTGAACGCCGTCATCCACAGCTTGACGCCAATCGAAAGCAACAGCACAAACACGGTCAAAATGCTGAACGCAACCGGTGTCGGCGCAATGATTTTATCAATACTCGTGTGTGCCAATTCAAGACCGATAACAAGAATCATCACAGAAACTGCCAGCCCCGCGAGATATTCGATGCGCGCGTGACCGTATGGATGCTCCTCATCTGCCGGACGCGCCGACAGCTTGAAGCCGACGAGCGTGATAATGCTTGAGGACGCGTCTGACAGGTTGTTGATGGCATCTGCCGAGATGGAAATGCTGCCTGACAATGTGCCGATTATCAATTTTGCGGCACACAAAAGCAAATTGCACACCACACCTACCACGCCCGCAAGATTACCGTACGCCGTGCGCACCACAGAACTGTGTGTATCGTCTTTATTTTTCACGAAGCGATGAATTAAAAAATCCGTCATGCACTCCGCCTCCTGCTTTTTTGTAATTCTTTTATTATAAGGCGTTTATGTACAAAGTGCAAGCAAAGTTTTCACTTTTTTCTATACATTTGTATCAAATGCGGTTATAATGATAAAATAGAATCAATTTCATACGAAAGTGAGGTCACTCATGGAAAACAGCAAAATTATCGCACTTTTAATCGATGCCGAAAATGTGTCGCCTAAATATATCAAAACCATTCTTGATGAAGTCAGTATGTATGGTACGCCCGCTTATAAGCGCATTTATGGCGACTGGACAAGCACCGACATGAGCAGCTGGAAAAAGGCGCTCAACGAACATAATATTTCGCCGATGCAGCAGTTCAGCTATACGCAGGGCAAAAATGCGTCCGACAGCGCCATGATTATTGACGCGATGGATATTTTATACGCCAAAAATGTAGACGGATTTTGTCTTGTGAGCAGCGACTCTGACTTTACGCGTCTTGCTTCACGCCTGCGCGAAAGCCGCATGTTTGTGATTGGCATGGGCGAAAGTAAAACGCC
>JAVWRA010000036.1:0-15752 GCA_036635095.1 Ruthenibacterium sp.
ACTGTCGAGCGAAACAAAATTCACCGGAAACGTCATCACCGTCACACTCGACACGGTGGAGCTTGAAAACGGAAAAACCTCGCTGCGTGAAATTGTGCATCATCACGGCGGCGCGGCTGTCGTGGCGCTGAACGACAAAAACGAGGTGTATCTTGTGCGGCAATATCGCTATGCACTGGCACAGGAACTCATTGAAATTCCCGCCGGAAAACTCGAAAAAGGCGAAGATCCGTTCGAGGCGGCAAAGCGGGAACTGGGCGAAGAAGCCGGTTTGACCGCCGCAACCTATCTCGATCTCGGCTATATCATTCCCACCTGCGGCTATTGCAGCGAATTGATTTATCTGTACGCCGCGAAAAATTTGTCGCAGGTAAAACAAAATCTGGACGCGGACGAGTTTTTGTCGGTGTTCACCATGCCGCTTGATGAAGCGGTGGCGCGTGTGTTATCGGGTGAAATCACCGACAGCAAAACCGTGGCGGCTCTTTTAAAGGTAAAGGCATTGCACGATGGCGGACGGTTTTAAGCACAGACGGCGCCGTGCAAACGGGATTGTATTTGTGCTTTTCTTTGCTGTGTTTTGCGTGGGAGCGTCGCTTTTTTATCTGCATTATTTGAAAACGCAAACACCGCCGCCTGTTTTGCGTTTGGAACAGCGCATGGCGACACAGCCGAGTGCCGCACAAAATGTATTGGAACAGGCAAAGGCGGCATATCCGCGCTTGCTGAGCGCCAAAGCGGCACAGCAGGCAATCGACGATGCCACAGCCGCCGAGCGTGTCAAAAAAATGCGGGAAAGCGTCAGAATGGGCGCACAGTATGGGCAGATGCGGGTGGAAAATACAAAGATACAGTGTCCGATTTTTTATGGCGACAGTGAAGCGCAGTTCAGCCGCGGCGCGGGAACTTCTGCCGCCGGCAAATTGCCGGGCGATGGCGGCACCGTGCTGATTGCCGCGCATACAGGCACCTATTTTGCCGATCTCGGCAGCGCTGCAATCGGCACTTTGATTCACCTTGACACCGATTGGGGTAAGTATACCTATCGCGTCACCGATGCAAAAGTTGTGGAAGAAACCGACATTGCCGCCTGCAATCTGGACGCCGGTTATGAGAATTGTATTCTGTATACCTGCTATCCGTTCGGTCAGCTCACGCGCACACCATACCGATGGTTTGTCTACGCGACGCTGGAAAATATTGTTTACGACAAAGAAGCATCTTCATAATGCAAATTTCAAATAAAACAGGCGGGCGGATTTTTACATCCGCCCGCCTGCTTTTATTAAATGGTTCAGTTTTTGCCCATGATATAGGCGTCCATTGCCTGTGCCGCCTGTTTGCCGGCACCCATGGCAAGAATCACCGTCGCTGCGCCTGTCACGGCATCGCCGCCGGCATACACGGCATCGCGTGTTGTCAAGCCGTCTGCGCCGTTTGTGATGATGCAGCCGTGCTTGTCGGTGTCAAGACCGGGCGTTGTGCTGTGCAAAAGCGGATTCGGACTTGTGCCGATGGACATGACCATGCAGTCCACGGTCAAGGTAAAGGCGCTGTTCGGCTTCACAACCGGACGGCGGCGTCCGCTTTCGTCCGGCTCGCCGAGCGTCATTTCCTCGCAAATCATGCCACAGACATTGCCGTTTTCATCGCCCAAAACTTCGGTCGGGTTGCAGAGGGTTTTAAAGATAATTCCCTCCTCCTGCGCATGTTCCACTTCTTCTTTTCGTGCCGGCAGCTCGGTCATGCTGCGGCGATAGACAATGTAAACATTTTCAGCGCCAAGCCGTTTTGCACAGCGCGCCGCGTCCATCGCCACATTGCCGCCGCCGACAACCGCCACGTTTTTGGCATGTTGAATCGGTGTTTTGCTGTTTTCCAAATACGCTTTCATCAAATTGATGCGCGTCAAAAACTCGTTTGCGGAGTATACGCCCTTCAGGCTCTCGCCGGGAATGCCCATAAACCGCGGCAAACCGGCACCGCTGCCGATGAATACCGCCTCATTGCCCCGTGCAAACACATCGTCAATCGTGAGCGTTTTGCCAATCACCATATTGGTTTCAACATCGACGCCGATTTGTTTCAAGCCGTCAATTTCCGCCTGCACAATGGCTTTCGGCAGACGAAATTCGGGAATGCCATACACCAAAACGCCGCCGGCAGTGTGCAGTGCTTCATATACGGTCACTTTATAACCCATTTTGGCAAGGTCGCCCGCGGCAGTCAGTCCGCTCGGACCGGAGCCGATGACGGCAACTTTGTGTCCGTTTTGCACGGGCATTGCAGGCTGTTCGGTGCTGTGTGCGCGGTGATAATCCGCCACAAACCGCTCCAGTCTGCCAATGCCGACAGACTCCGCCTTGATGCCGCGCACACATTTGCCCTCACACTGCGACTCTTGCGGGCAAACGCGTCCGCACACGGCGGGCAGTGCGCTTTGCGCCGACAAAATGGCATAGGCGCCGTCCAAATCCTCCGCCGCCACCTTGCCGATAAACGCCGGAATGTCGATGCACACAGGGCATCCGCTGACGCAGGGTTTGTTTTTGCAGCCGAGGCAGCGTTTCGCTTCCGTCACCGCCATTTCATAGGTGTAGCCGGTGGCAACTTCTTCAAAATTGTGATTGCGCACGTCCGGTGCCTGCACGGGCATCGGACATTTTTTCGGATCCATATTCGGCATTTTATTTCACCTCCGTATGCAGTAAATTGCAAGACGCTTCACGCGCATGTGCTTCAAAATCGCGATACATGCTGCCGCGCTTCATCGCCTCGTCAAAATCGACTTGATGTCCGTCAAAATCGGGGCCGTCCACACAGGCGAATTTTGTTTTGCCGCCGACTGTCAAGCGACAGCCGCCGCACATGCCCGTGCCGTCAATCATGATAGGATTCATCGATACAACGGTTTTAATGTCGTATTTTTTGGTGGTGGCACAGACGAATTTCATCATAATCAGCGGGCCGATGGCGATGACTTCGTCGTATTGATTGCCCGCATTGATGAGCGTTTCAAGCGCGTTTGTCACAAGCCCTTTTGTGCCGTGAGAGCCGTCGTCGGTCATCATCACGAGCTTGTCGGAAACCGCGTCAAATTCTTTTTCGAGAATCACAAGGTCTTTGCTGCGAAAACCAACGATGCTGTGTACTTCACAGCCGAGAGAATGCAGCTTTTTCGCAATGGGATAGGCGATGGCACAGCCGACGCCGCCACCGACAACCGCCACTTTATGCAGTCCGTCCACATGGCTTTTTGTGCCGAGCGGGCCGACAAAATCGGCAAGACAATCGCCGACGGCAAGCGTGTTCAGCTCCATGGTAGCGCCGCCGACAATCTGAAAAATAATCGTGACAGTGCCTTTTTCGCGGTCATAATCCGCAATGGTCAGCGGAACACGCTCGCCGTCCTCGCTTGCGCGAAAGATGATAAACTGTCCCGGCTCTGCTTTTTGGGCGATGAGCGGCGCGGCAATCACCATGCGTGTGACGGTGGGGTTCAGTGCTTCTTTTTCGATAATTTCGTACATTTTTCACATCTCCTTGTTCCGAAGAACCGCCGCTGCATTTCTAAAAAGGCATCGGTGACACTCCGATTATTTATGCTGATAAACGTGTTCACAATAGGTGCAGTGATATTCGGTTGTACCCTCCGTCAGCTCAAAAATCTGCGGAAGCTCCTGTTCAATAGAAGTGATACAACGTGGGTTATTACATTTTACCACATTTACAATGCGATTGGGAAGCGAAAGGCGCTTCTTTTCCACAATTTTCCCGCCGTCGATGATATTCACCGTGATGGTGGGGTCCACAAACCCGAGAACATCGAGGTCGAGGTCAATTTGATCTTCAATTTTGATGATGTCTTTGCGGCCGAGCTGTTTGCTGCGCGCATTTTTAATGATGGCGACGCTGCAATCCAGTTTGTCGAGTCTGAGATATTTGTATAAATCCATGCTTTTTCCGGCGTCGATATGGTCAATGACAACACCGCGTTCCAAACTGTCAACATTCAACATTATTCTACCTCCAACATTTTCAAAATCAAGGCGCTGCGCACAAACTTGCCGCAGAGTGCCTGTTTAAAATAAACGGCGCGCGGGTCAGCGTCCACGCCAACGGAAATTTCGTTCACGCGCGGCAGCGGGTGCATCACAAGCATGTCTTTCGGCGCAAGCGTCATTTTGTCGGTGTCAAGAATATAACTGTCACGCAGACGAATATAATCCGCCTCATTGAAAAACCGCTCGCGCTGTACGCGTGTCATATACAGAACGTCTAAATCTTGAATGCCCTCCTCCAGTTTGTCCACCTCGGTGTACGGCACATTTTTGCGCGTCAATTCGTCCAAAATATAGCTCGGCACACGCAGCTCCGGCGGCGAAATCAGCACAAACCGAATGCCCTCGTATCGTGCCATCGCGCGCAGCAAGCTGTGTACGGTGCGCCCAAACATCAAGTCACCGCACAGCCCGACCGTCAAATGGTCAAGATGTCCTTTGAGGGTTTTCATGGTCAATAAATCGGTTAAAGTTTGCGTGGGGTGCATATGGCCGCCGTCGCCCGCGTTGATAACCGGCACACTTGCGTTGAGCGACGCCACCTTGCTGCTGCCCTCTTTGGGGTGGCGCATGGCGATGATGTCTGCATAGCACTGCACGGTGCGAATGGTGTCTGCCACGCTTTCGCCCTTTGCGGCGGAAGATGAAGTTGCTTCCGAAAAGCCCAAAACATTGCCGCCGAGATCGAGCATGGCGGCTTCAAAGCTCAAACGTGTGCGTGTGCTGGGTTCATAAAAAAGGGTTGCCAGCTTTTTGCCGTCACATTTGTGTGCATATTCTTTCGGGTTTTCCATAATTTTCTGGCCGAGAGTAAGGATGTCGTCAATTTCTGCAACGCTCAAATCCATCGGGTCAATCAAATGCTTCATAAATTTCCTCCGTGTGAGTGATTTTGTGTATTCGGAATTTCTATCTATAGCAACTTGACATCTTATTGTCCTTGTACTCGAGCCTTTTGTCAAGTTGCATACAGCAAAGACGAAAGCTTTAGTAGGACAATCAAAAGTAAAATTGCTGTAAAAACATTAAAAATGCCGCCCCTTACGGATGCGGCGTTTGTAATATTGATAAATCATTAACGACTGTTTGACCGAAAACGGATACATCGCCCTTGATGCGTGGAGCGTTTTCAGCGGCAGACAGTAAAAAATTTTCATTCATGCGCATCAAAAAAACGCCTCCCTCATCAAAAAGATATCTATACTTTGTTTATTATAGAATGGGAACATCGGATATGCAAGTGTTTTTATCAAAAAAGTAAAAAAATGCAAAAAATGAAAAAGAAAACACCTTTGGCGGTTTATCCAAAGGTGTTTTAGGGGTATCTCTTTTGGTGTGAGGAGGAATCATGTACAGAGAAGCGGATTGCGGCTTCCGCTCTCTGTACTCTTAGTATATCCGCCAAACGTGTGCGGTTTATGAAAGCGATATGAATAAATTGTAAATACTCACGCGTTTGGTGCAAGATACGCTTTTACGGCGGCAACCGCTTTTGCGATATCCACTTTTTTATCCACGGTCAAGCGGTCTTTGCCAAGCAGCGTTTTAAACTCCTTGACGGTGTAATAGCCGGCACTGTGCGGAATGGCAAGCGATGCGTCGGGATTGGTAAAGATGCAGACGGTTTCCACCGGAATGCTTTTCAGCTTTGCGGCAAAAAGCGTGTCGCGCACAAGGCGTGTGTCGGCGCCTGCCGCCTGCAGCGGATTGTCGAACGGAATGCGCTCATCCACCAGTACCTGCAACCATTTGGCGTCCTCGGCATTGCCGTAAACCTCGCCGCCAAGTCCGATACATTTCACGCACAACAAGCCGAACACGCCAACAAGGATAAAGTCAAGGTCGGCAAAAGCGCCGTTTTTGGCAAGACGGGCGGGTGCAATCACTTCATACTGCTGCATGGTTGCAAAGCGGCGCGCCGCCGCGAGTGGTTTTGCGGCAGTTTTTGCGGCAGACAGATTTTTCTGCCGACGCTTTTTGGCGGTTGCTTTGGCGTCCTCATCGCGAAAAACGACAAGAAAAACCGCAATCACGGCAACAACGACAAATACAATCAAAACAATTTTTCCAATATCCACAGGAATAGCCTCCTAAATAATGTAATCTTATCTAATAGTATACCAAAAACAAAGCGCGGCGTATAGTAGGTATACTTGTAAATTTATTTTGAACGATAGAAAATGCGAAAATGCAGGAAATTACAAGGAATTTTTCAAAAAGCTTGACAAGCACATACCCTTTGTGATAACATTTGTAATGCACTCGATTGGGAGTGCTTATGCGCCGGTAGCTCAGTTGGATAGAGTGTCTGGCTACGAACCAGAAGGTCGGGGGTTCGAATCCCTTCCGGCGCACCACGTCGCCGCGAACAAAATTTTGTTCGCGGCGATTTTCTTTTGTCCTTGTGAAAATCATCGTTCACGCCATTTCGTTTTCCACAAAAAGGCTCGCGCCGCTCGCCTGTTTGCGGGTTTACGGCTTCGCTTTGGGCATCTATTACGTTCATACAACACCAAAAAGGACAGTTTGCGGACTGTCCTTTTTTGCGTTATCTGCCCCGCGTTACAGCGAGGCGTATGCGGCGGCAATTGCCGATACCGCGCCGTCAATGCCTACGCGCCCGCTGTCAATGCACAGATGATAGTTTTCCATCTGTCTGCCGTCCACACCGGCATAAAACTTAAAATAAGACGCGCGTTTTTTGTCAATGGCTGCCATACGCTCTTCTATTTTACGCGCACTGTCACCGTATTCTTCAATGGCGCGCTTTTTACGCGTTTCCATGTCGGCATAGATGAAAACATTCAGCACCGATGCAATATCTTTGAGTGCCGCACCCGCGCCACGCCCCACCATCACACACGGCGCTTTTTGCGCCAAGGTGCGAATGGCGGCATATTGTGCGAGATAAACCGTGTCGCCAAGCGGCAATTCCGATAGAATGCTTGCAGAAAAATCCCGCAAAAGATAGCTGCCTGCCTGTTCCGGATGCGCAAAAAAATCGCCGGACACGCCGCTGTTTTTGGCGCACAGCTCAATAATTTCTTTGTCGTAAAACGGAATGCCCAGCGTTTGTGCCAGTTTTGCGCCAATTTGCCTGCCGCCGCTGCCATACGTGCGGCTGATGGTGATAATACCATTCATTGTAAAGCTCCTTTTGCCATATTTTGTGTGGCGATGCGCTTCATGGCGCGGTACGAAAGCAGGCAGACGATGAGCGTCAGCACATCTGCAATCGGCTGCGACGCATAAATGCCGTTGATACCGAAAACATGCGGCAATAAAAGAATGCAGGGAATGTAAAAAAGTCCTTGCCGAATGGTGGAGAGAAAAAGCCCGAATTTCGAAGCGCCGATGGTTTGGAACGTAATCGTCATCAAATAGCACAGACCAAACGCGGGATAAAGCGCGACCTGTGAAATCAAAAGGCGCGAACCGTATTCCACGACCGCCGGATTGCGATTGAACAGCAGAATCAGCGGCTGTGAGAGCAGCATGTAAACTGCGGCGACAATCACGGACAGCAGCAAGGTAGCTTTGAGAGAAAACCGCGCGCTATCGTGAAAACGCGTTTCGTTTTTTGCGCCGAACGCATAGGACGCCACCGGCTGATACCCCTGCATAAAACCCATAATGACATAACAACCGACAAGAACGAGCCGCTGCACCACGCCGTAAGCGGCGATGATGAGGTCGCTGTCGGGCAGTGTGGCGGCGGCGATATTGGTCAAAGAAGTGGCGATGGCAAGACAAATTTGAATCACCGCCGTGGGTACACCAATCAAAATGACCTCTTTGAACAACGACACGGTGGGTTTCAGATATTGCACACCCACCTTGATGATGGACTTGCCGCCGAGATAGAACCATGCAAGAATGGCAAATGTGACAATTTGCGAAACGGTGGTGGCGAGCGATGCGCCGCCGACACCCATGTTGAAACCCCATTCGAACATGAAAATGGGGTCAAGAATGACATTGAGCGCCGCGCCGACGATGACGGCGACGGAGGAGATTTTCACGGAGGATTCCGCGCGTGCGGCACAGTTCAAACTTTGCGCAGGCAGGTTGAAAATGGCGGCAATGAACATCCAGAACGCGTAATCTTTGGCGAGCGGCATCACCGTTTCCGATGCGCCGAACGCCCGCAAAAGCGGTTCCATAAACACAATGCCGCCCAAGCACAATAAGCCGCCGATGAGTGTGGATGCCGCCACAATTGTGGACACGGTAACATTTGCGCCGTTTTTGTCGCCCGCACCAAGCTGGCGTCCGGCAAGCACGGCGGCGCCGGCGGCAAAAATGTTTTCAATGGATACAAAAATCAACAAAAGCGGCAGCGTAACGCCCACCGCGGCAAGCGCTGTTTCGCTGTCGAGCAAGCCGATATAGGCGGTGTCTACAATATTGTAAACCGCTTTTGCAAGCAGCGCGATGGTTGCCGGAATTGCCAGTTTCACAATCGCGGCAGACGGTTTTACGTTCGCAAGCAACGATTCTTTTTGCGTGTTTTTTTCTAAATTCATGGTCTACGCTTCCTCACTTTCCATTACGCCGTACAACAAAATCGTCAACGAACGCCGACAGGTTTTTTCGTGTTCTTCCAGATTGATTTCGCTGTTCGGCGCCATTTTGAACCGCGCATTCACAAAATCCTGATAAAGCCGAAATGTTTCAACCGCCGTTTCCATGGTGATATCGGTACGCAGCTTTTGCGCTTGCAGCAATGCCGTTAATACTGTCGTATTCAGCGCGTCAAATGCGGCTTTGATTTGCGCAATGTCCATCGCCAAATGTTGCGGCGGCGCAATCACCACATCACAAAAAAGCTTGTGATAGAGCGGATTTTCATGAAAAAAGCGCAGTCTTGCGTCAAAATAGCGTGTGAGCCGCATGGTGCTGTTTCCGCTGACATCAGAAAGTTCCTGCGTGAGATACGCTGTTAAATCGTCAAATAATTCTTGCACACAGGCAAGATACAGCGCATCTTTATCCTTAAAATAATGGTAGAGAATGCCTTTCGAAATGTCGCCGGCAGTGCAGATGGCATTGATAGAACTCAACCCATAGCCTTGCCCCCCAAATTCGGTTAAAGCGCTGTGCAAAATTTTGCGCCGACTGAGCAGATTTTTTTCGTCACGTTTCATACTTCACCTCATAAAATAGACTTACTGGTCTGTTTATCGCATTTTAGCACAAACAGACCGGTAAGTCAATATTTTAGATACAGACGCTGAAAAAATGGTAACCGTTCGTATGTGCGGCAAAATTCCGCACGCTTGCCGGCTTCAAAGGCAGGTTTTTTGTTGCATTTTGCATTGCTTTTTGCTATACTTTGCAATAAATACAAAATGAGCGAACGGAGGATGGGAAAATGTCTGTGGAGACCGTAAAAGAATATCTTAAACAATGGAATTTGGACACACGCGTGCAGGAATTTGATGTGTCGAGTGCCACCGTGGAGCTTGCCGCCGAGGCGCTGCACTGCGAGGGCGCGCGCATTGCAAAAACGCTTTCCTTTGCACTGGGCGATGCGGCAATTTTGATTGTCACCGCCGGCGATGCGAAAATCGACAACACCAAATACAAGGCGCAGTTCGGCACAAAAGCGAAAATGCTTTCGTATGATGATGTGGCGGCAAAAACAGGGCATACGGTCGGCGGTGTTTGTCCGTTTGCCATTCTGCCGGACGTTGCGGTGTATCTGGACGCGTCTTTGCGCCGCTTTGCCACGGTGTATCCCGCGTGTGGCAGCGCAAACAGCGCCATTGAACTGACGCCGACGGAACTTGAAACCTGTGTGCCAAACGCGCAGTGGGTGGACGTGTGCAAGGGTTGGAACGACAGCGCCGAGTGAAGTAAAACAAAAGGCGTCTGCTTCTCACAAGGTTGAGAAACAGGCGCCTTTTTGCGTTTGTAAGGGCATTTATCCCAAAATGGTTTCGCTCACGGTCGGATGCGGAAAAACGGTGGCATCAAGCGACTGCTGTGTCATGCCGGCACCAATCGCTGCGGCAAGTGCGCCTATCATTTCTGACGCGTGCGGACACATGAGCTGTGCGCCGCGCAATTTGTGGCTTTCGGCATCAAACACCAGTTTTACAAAGCCGCGGTCGGCACCTTCCACCAAAGCTTTTCCATTGGCGGACGTTAAACTTTTACGCGTGATAACGGCAATATTTTGCGCTTTTGCCTCGTCTGCGCTCAAGCCGACACTGGCAATTTCCGGCTGCGTAAACACACAGGAGGGAATCAGCTCGGTGTTTTTCACAGACGCGTCTCCATATAAAAAGCGCACAAAATTACGTGCGGCGGCTTCTGCCGCGTGGGCAAGCTGTATGCCGCCCAGCACAACATCGCCGATGGCATAAATATCTTTTACAGCGGTTTCGTAGTGCGCATCAACCGGCAGATAGCCGCGCTGCGGCTTCAAATCAATCGTGTCTGCGCATAAATTTTTTGTGTTCGGTGTGCGGCCGGTGCAAACAAGTACGCAATCGGCAAAAACGGCGGCGTCTGCGTCTTTTTCGGTATAGCGGCAGCATAAACCCTCGTTGCTCTGCACAATTTCACGCACTTTTGCGCCGGTGCATACTGTGATTCCGCGCTTTTTGAAAATCATGGATAAATTTTGTGCAAATTCTTTTTCAAGCGGCGGCAGCAAGCGCGGCATCGCTTCCAAAATAGTCACGGTACAGCCCAAATCATTGTAAATCTGCGCAAATTCCACACCGACAACGCCGCCGCCGATGATGACGAGCTTTTTGCAGTCAATGCCGCCATGCGTCAAAAAGGCGTCGCTGTTCACAACGCCGGGCAAATCAATGCCGGAAATCGGCGGCGCGGCGGGAGACGAACCGGTGGCAATCAAAATGGCATCCGCCGTGAGGATTTCACCGTTTATCGATACGGTATGCGGCGCGGTAATAGTCGCTGTGCCGCAAATTATTTCCACCTTTGCCTTTGCAAGCATCTGCGCAATGCCGCCGCGCAGCGTGGCGGTTACGGCATCGACACGCGTGTGCATATCTGCCATATTGTACGAAATATTTTGCGCATGAATCCCAAGCGCATCGCCGACCGCCGCTTCGTGATATACATTTGCCGCGCGCAGCAGTGCTTTTGTGGGGATACATCCGCGATTAAGGCATGTTCCGCCGACATCGCGGCTCTCGCAGAGCGCAACTTTTTTGCCGCATTTCGCCGCTTCGAGCGCCGCGATATAGCCGCCGGGACCTGCGCCGATTACGCAGAGATTAAATGTGTTCATCAAACCATTCCTCCATCATTTCCGCCACCTGCCGCAGCTTGTCGGCAGATGCGCCGTCACTGTGCCGCAGCGCCTGTACTGCGGCATTCGGCGCAAATACAACACCGTGCAGACACTGCGCCACAAGCGGCGCAAAATCGGCATCCATGGCATCGGTGTAAACCTGCGCCTGCGCAATGATGCCGCCGTTTGTTTGCAGATGCAGCGCAACGCCGCCCCAGTCAAAGCGCTTTTGCAGCACACAGGACGCTGCCGGCTGTGTGCCGATGCGCCACGCAAACGAGGCGAATTTTTCGGTGCGCCGCGCAAGACTTTCACGGGAAATCCTGCTTTCGCAAAACGGTGTCGGCGGCAGTTGATATTCCTGACCGAACGCGCTGACTAAGGCGTTTTTCATGCGTTCCACCGTCACTTCACGGTTGAGCGACGCCAAATTCACAACGCGAGAGCGCACAGAAGCAACGCCTTTTGACGCCAGTTTATCCGGCGCAACGGTCAGATAATGCGTCAGCTTTTCAAAATCGACATCGAGCAGCAAGGTGCCGTGATGGTACGCGCGTCCGTTTGTGTGATAAAACGCATTACCGGAAAATTTCTGTCCGCACACGGTTAAATCGTTGCGCCCTGTTTTTTCGGCGGGAATGCCGAAACTTTGCACGGCGCGCAAAATGACGTTGAGCTGCCGTGTGAGGTCATAATCCGCTTCGCGCATTAAAAAGGTGAAATTCAAATTACCGAGGTCGTGAAACACCGCGCCGCCGCCCGACAGCCGCCGTGCAAGAAATCCGCCGTCTTTTTCCAGTGTGTCAATGCGGCATTCCGCACGGCTGTTTTGGTTGCGTCCGATGACAACGGTGTTGCGATTTTGCCACAAATAAAGGATACACTCGCCCGATTTCACCGCATAAAGCAGCTCTTCTTCCATTGCCAAATTGTGGTAAGGACAGGTTTCGTCTGTTACAAATGTGCTGATTTCAGTCATCATACAAAATCAAACCGCAGTTTCGGGCTGCGTGCGGCAAGCACCTCATCCGGTCTGCCCACGGGCGTCGTCAACGGCGCGGCATGGAGAGACGCAGGGTCAGTTTGCGCTTTTTGCAGCAGTGCTATGATGATTTCAGCCGCTGCATCGAGTGTTTCTTTCGATTCCGTCTCGGTCGGCTCCAGCATCAGCGCCTCATGAACAATGAGCGGAAAATACATGGTTGGCGGATGAATCCCAAAATCGAGCATTCCTTTTGCCAAATCCATGGCGGAAACGCCGCTGTCTTTTTTGACATCTTCCAAGGACATCACAAATTCGTGCATGCAAAGCCGGTCTGACGCCATTTTGCAATGCGGCGCAAGCAGCGCTTTCAGATAATTGGCGTTTAAAACCGCCATCTGTGACGCATCGCGCAAACCGTCGCCGCCGAGCATCAGCATATAGCACAGCGCGCGCATGGTTACGCAAAAATTGCCGTAAAACGCTTTGACACAGCCAATCGACTGCGCCGCGTCCTCAAAAACATAGCCGTTTTCGGTCGAAATCGGATGATGTTGCGGCATAAAAGGTGCTAAAATTGCCTTTGCGCCCACAGCACCCGAACCGGGGCCGCCGCCGCCGTGCGGGGTGGACATGGTTTTGTGCAAATTGAGATGCACCACATCAAAACCCATGTCACCGGGGCGCGCCATGCCCATCACGGCGTTTAAATTTGCGCCGTCATAGTAGTTTAAACCGCCCGCGTCATGGATAATTTGTGTGATTTCCAAAATGTTTTTGTCGAATAAACCCAGTGTGTTCGGATTCGTCAGCATCAAGCCGGCGGTGTCCGGTCCGACAGCGGCACGTAGCTTTTCAAGGTCAACACAGCCGTCTGCGCCGGAGGGAACATTCACCACGGTAAAGCCGGTCATGGCGGCGGTGGCAGGATTGGTGCCATGTGCCGAATCCGGCACAATCACCTTGGTGCGGGCGGTATCGTGGCGGCTTTCATGATAGGCTTTTATCAGCAACAGTCCGGTCATTTCTCCATGCGCACCGGCGGCAGGCTGAAAGGTCACGGTATCCATGCCCGTGATTTTGCAGATGATTTCCTCGGTTTTTGCGAGTGCCGCAAGACAGCCTTGTGCCGTATGTACGGGCTGCAACGGATGAATTGCCGCAAAACCGGGCAGCGCGGCAACTTCTTCATTCACGGCGGGATTGTACTTCATGGTGCAGGAACCGAGCGGATAAAATCCGTTGTTGACGCCGTGTACACGCTGCGCAAGCTCTGTGTAGTGGCGGCTCAAATCAATTTCGGCAAGCTGCGGCAGATGCAGCGGCTGTGTGCGCGCAAATTTTTGCGGCAGCGCGGCAACAGGTACATCACTGCGCGGCACAAGAGAACAGCCTCTGCCCGACACACTTTTTTCAAACAGCAATGAAACAGAATTACGCATGAGCAGCCTCCTTTGCCAGCGCGATGACACGATCCATCTGCGCTTTTGTATTTTTTTCGGTGGCACACCATAAAATGCCGCCGGCGACGGGCAATCCGCCTAAAATGCCGTTTTCCTCAAGTTTTGCAAGCAGACCGTCCGCGTCGGGGCAGGTCATGACAAATTCATGAAAAAACGGTGCGGAATACAGCAGGCTGTACCCCGAAATTTGCGCGAGATTTTCCGCCAAATAGTGCGCTTTATCAGTACATTGCTGTGCAATTTGCATCAGTCCGTCCGTGCCGGTTGCCGCAAGATATACCGCGGCGGTCATGGCACAAAGCGCCTCATTAGAACAGATATTGGAGGACGCTTTTTCGCGGCGGATATGCTGTTCACGCGCCTGTAAGGTCAGCACAAAACAGCGTCTGCCGGCATCGTCCACCGTTTCACCGACAATCCGTCCCGGCAGCCGGCGCATCATCGCCGGCACAGCCGCCATAAAACCGAGGTACGGCCCGCCGAAAGACAGCGGCATTCCGAGCGGCTGTCCTTCGCCGACAGCGATATCCGCGCCGCATTCGCCCGGCGTTTTCAGCAGAGCGGCGGCAATCGGGTTCACGCCCATAATCACCTTCGCACCCGCGTCATGCACGACTTTTACAAGGGCGTCCGCGTCCTCCAAACAGCCGAAAAAGTTCGGCTGCGCAAAGTAAAAACAGGCGTCGGTATCTTGTAACAGTGCTTGCAGTGCGTTCAAATCGGTCACGCCGTCTTTGACGGGAACCACCTCTACCGGCGCGTTTGCACCGTGACAATATGTGCGCAGCACCTGTAGATATTCCGGATTTACCGCGCCGGAAACAAGTGTGCGCACACGCTTTCTGTCGCGACACATGGCAGACGCTTCCGCGGCGGCACTTGCGCCGTCATACACCGACGCGTTCGATACCGCCATGCCGGTCAGCTCACAAATCATGGTTTGATATTCGAAAATGGACTGCAAAATTCCTTGGCTGACTTCTGCCTGATAAGGCGTATACGCGGTGACAAATTCCTCTTTTGCGGTCACGCGTTTTACAATCGAGGGAATAAAATGGTCATACGCACCTGCGCCGCGAAAACAGGTGTCAAACACGCGATTTTGGTTTGCAAATTCGCGCATTGTGCGCAAAACTTCAGGCTCTGAAATTCCATTTGGTAAATCCAGTTTTTCAAGACGCATTTTTTCGGGAATATCTACAAAAAGCGCGTCACAATCAGTCACGCCGAGTGTTTTGAGCATGTCGGCGCGCTGTGGCGCGGTAGATGGAATAAAGCTCCCCATAACGTTTCTCCTCTTATAAAAATTATTCGCAGATGGCGCGATAAGCGTCTGCATCCAGCAGGTCATCCCATTCGGTAATATCCGATACTTCGATTAAAAACGCTTCATAAGGTGTTGCGTTGATGGCTTCGGGCGTGTCGAGCAAAGTCTCGTTGACGGCAGAAACAACGCCGGAAACCGGACTGAAAATGTCGGAAACCGCCTTCACGCTCTCTGCATCGGCAAAGGTTTCACCGGCGGTAACGGCATCGTCCACGGCGGGCAAATTGATAAAAACAAGGTCGCCGAGCTGGTCTTGCGCATAGTCGGTCAAACCGATGCGCGCGGAAGTATCGCTGCTTTTTTCCACCCATTCGTGTGATTTGGTATACAGTAAATTTGCAGGAATATTCATAGTAAAATCCTCCGTTATATTTATTTTTTGGATGACAAATTGATGCCGGTTAGGGCAGGAAGGCGCAGTGCGGTGTATTGCCGTAAACAATGCGCGGTAGGGAACGACGCCCTCGTCGCGCCGTGGTTTACCGCCCAATTTGCGGATGCACCCGTAGGGAACGGTCTTGACCGTTCCGAATGGCCTAATCGCATTGTTTATACCAATGCACCGTAGGGAACGACGCCCTCGTCGTTCCGCCGTCCTCTTTGATGCTATGCGTTACCGCCAAACGCGCCAAACGGCGCGAATACG
>JAVWRA010000037.1:0-15717 GCA_036635095.1 Ruthenibacterium sp.
ACATCTTCCAGTGTCACGCTTTCTTCACCAAGCGCCGCACCCAGCGTTTCAAGTCCCACCGGACCGCCGCCGTACATCTCAATAATCGCACGCAGCAAACTGCGGTCAAGCTCGTCCAGTCCCATATCGTCGATATCCATACGCTTGAGCGCCAGTTCTGCGGCTTTTTCATCAATCGTGCCGTTGCCCATCACCATGGCAAAATCGCGCACACGCTTGAGCAGTCGATTCGCCACACGCGGCGTACCGCGGCTGCAAATCGCCATCGCTTTTGCGCCGTCCTCGGTGCATGGCATATCCAAAATATGCGCCGACCGGCAAATAATGGTTGCAAGCTCCTGCGGCGTGTAGAGTTCCAGTTTCAGCAATACGCCAAACCGGTCACGCAGCGGACTTGAAAGCTGTCCGGCGCGCGTCGTTGCGCCAATCAGCGTAAAGCGCGGCAGATTGATGCGAATGCTCTGCGCCGACGGACCTTTGCCAATCATGATATCAAGCGCATAATCTTCCAGTGCCGGATAAAGCACTTCCTCCACCTGCCTTGAAAGGCGGTGAATTTCGTCTATAAACAGCACATCGCCCTCTTGCAAATTGGTCAAAAGCGCCGCCAAATCGCCGGGTTTTTCAATGGCAGGGCCGCTTGTAATACGAATCTGCACACCCATTTCACGCGCCACAATACACGCAAGTGTCGTTTTGCCAAGTCCCGGCGGGCCATACAGCAAGAGATGGTCAAGCGGTTCATTGCGCATTTTTGCCGCCTGCAAATAAATCTTTAAATTCTCTTTTACCTTGACCTGTCCAATATATTCTTCCAGTGTTTTCGGGCGCAGGGTTGATTCGTTGTCGTAATCCTCCGGCTCGGGTTGCGGACTGACAAGCCGCGCCGCCGCATTCAAATCTGTGGTTTCGAGTGCCATTGTTTATCGTCCCTTTCCGATGCCTTGCAGCGCAAGACGAATCAATTCCTGTACAGGCAAATTTGCATCCAGTTTCGACACCGCAAGTGCCGCTTCGCTGCTTGTATAGCCAAGGCTTGCGAGTGCCGCAATCGCCTGCGAGACCGTGCCGCCCATCGGCGCACCCGCCGCCGCGCCGACATCCGCAAATGAAACACCGCCTGCAAGTCCTTTGCCCACTTTGTCTTTCAATTCAAGCACAATGCGTTGCCCCAATTTCGGCCCGACGCCGCTTGCCGCCGTAAACGCCTTGTGGTCTCCTGCCGAAATCGCAAGCACAATGCGCTCCGCCGGCAAAACGCTCAAAATGGCAAGTCCCGCCTTTGGCCCCACGCCGGACACGCTTGTTAAAATTTTAAACATCATCTGGCTTTCTTTGTCTGCAAACCCAAACAGTGACACGGCGCTGTCCGTGACATTCATATAGGTGTACAAAGTACACGTTTCACCCACCGCCGGCAGCGCACCCGCCGCACTGGACGGAATCTGTACCAGATATCCAACACCCGCACAACTGATTACCACTTCATTCGGTGTTTTTTCAAGCAATTTGCCTGTCAGACAATAAATCATGAAAAATCCTCACGTTTCGTTTATTTGCCGTTAATAATATCCCATTTGCTGCCGTTTTGTCAGCGCGACGCCATATTGCTTTGAACGATAACTGTAAGCGTGGCAAATTGCCATCGCAAGCGCGTCCGCAGTATCGTCCGGTTTCGGAATTTTATCGAGACGTAAAATTGTTTTCGTCATTTCCTGCACCTGTTTTTTGGTTGCTTTTCCGTATCCCGACACACTTTGCTTTACTTGCAGCGGCGTATATTCAAAAATCGGCACCTGTGCTTTGCGTGCCGCGAGTAAAATCACGCCGCGCGCCTCCGCCACCGCCATCACGGTTTTTTGATTGCTTTGAAAAAACAAAGTTTCAATCGCGAGCGCATCCGGTTTTGTATTTTCCAAAAGCTGCGTCATATCGTCAAATACTTCGCAAAGTCTGTCCTCAAATGCCGTATGCGCCTGTGTTGTAATGGCACCGTATTGCAACGTTGTAAAGCGATTTGCCGTATAATCCAGCGTGCCAAAGCCCACAATAGCATAACCGGGGTCAATGCCCAAAATACGCATGGCAACGCCTCCTTATTTCTATACACAATAATAATATAGTATACCATAAAAAGCACTTTTTGTCACGACTGCTTTTGCGTAAAAAAACCGCAAAAAAGCGCGAAAACTTGTTTTTGCAAACAAACTTTCGCGCTTATCCCGTTTGGTGGACAGTAAGGAACTCGAATCCCTGACCCCCTGCACGTCAAGCAGGTGCTCTACCAGCTGAGCTAACTGTCCGTATCCGCTTCACAGCTTTATTAGCATATCAAATTATCATCCAAAAAGCAAGTGTTTTTTGATTTTTTTCACTACTTTTTTCGTCAAATGTCCATATCAAGCGATATAACTTGACAAACGCGCCTATTTATTATAGAATATTATGTCTGACAACTATACAATAATTTAAAGAGGGACTTACCTTTATGGAACAAAAAAGCTTACGCAATATCGCTATCATCGCCCACGTTGACCATGGCAAAACAACTTTGGTTGACCAAATGCTGAAACAGAGTGGCGCTTTCAGAGACAACCAGCAGGTTGCCGAGCGCGTCATGGACTCCGGCGACATTGAGCGTGAACGTGGCATTACCATTCTCGCAAAAAACGCCTGCACTTATTATGAAGGCATTAAAATCAATATCGTAGACACTCCGGGACATGCGGACTTCGGCGGCGAAGTGGAACGTGTTTTGAAGATGGTCAATGGTGTTCTCCTGCTTGTAGACGCCGCAGAAGGCTGTATGCCGCAAACACGTTTTGTGCTGCAAAAAGCGTTGCAGCAAAACCTTTCCCTTGTCATCGCGGTCAATAAAATTGACCGTCCCGATGCGCGCATCAACGAAGTTATTGACGAAATTCTGCTTCTTTTGATGGATCTCGGCGCCACAGACGAGCAGCTTGACAGTCCGATGGTGTTCTGCAGCGGTCGTGCCGGCACCGCAAGCTACAGTCCCGATGTAGAAGGCAGCGACCTCACCCCGCTGTTCAAAACCATTTTGCAATATGTCAAACCGCCTGTCGGCAATCCCGAAGCGCCGTTTGGCATGCTTTGCTCCAGTGTTGATTACAACGAATTTGTCGGTCGTATCGGCATCGGTCGCGTTGAAAACGGCACACTGCGTGTCGGTCAAGATATTGTCGTCTGTGATTATCATGACCACGATTTGTACAAAAAAGGACGTATCACCGCATTGTACAGTTTTGAAGCCAACGGTCGTACCCCGATTGAATCCGCTCCCGCCGGCGACATTGTTGCTTTCAGCGGCATTACGGACATCAGCATCGGCAACACGCTTTGCTCGCCCGCAATGGTGGAAGCGATGCCGTTTATGAAAATCAACGATCCGACGGTTGAAATGACCTTTGCGGTCAACGACAGTCCGTTTGCCGGTCGTGAGGGCAAATATGTCACCAGCCGTCAAATCCGTGACCGTCTGCACAAAGAGCTGCTCAAAGACGTCGCGTTGAAGGTGGAAGATTCCGCCACAAGCGAAAGTTTCCGCGTTATGGGACGCGGTGAAATGCACCTTTCTATTTTGATTGAAACCATGCGCCGCGAGGGGTATGAATTACAGGTTTCTCCGCCCAAAGTTTTGCTGCACGAAGAAAACGGCAAAAAGCTTGAGCCGATGGAACATATCGTCATTGATGTGCCGCTCGAATATCAGGGCAGTGTCATGCAAAAACTCGGCAGCCGTAAAGGTGAGCTTGTGCAGATGGCGCCACTGGGCGAAACACGCATGCGCGTTGAATTTCGCATTCCGTCGCGCGGCTTGTTCGGTTATCGCAGCGAATTTTTAACCGACACCCATGGCGAAGGCATTTTAAACACCATTTTTGACGGTTACGACGAGTGGCGCGGCGAAATTTCCGGCCGCAGCACCGGCAGCTTAATCAGCTTTGAAACCGGCGTTGCCGTTGCCTATGGCATTTTCAACGCACAGGCGCGCGGCTCGATGCTCATCAGTCCGGCTGAAAAAGTATACGGCGGCATGGTCGTCGGCTACAGTCCGTCCGGCGAAGATATCACGGTCAACGTGTGCAAAACAAAGCATCTTTCCAATACCCGCGCCTCCGGCAGTGACGACGCACTGCGTCTCATTCCGGTATCGAAATTCAGCCTTGAAGAAAGCCTTGAATTTTTGGCACAAGACGAGCTTTTGGAAGTCACGCCGCAAAGCTTGCGCATTCGCAAACGCATTCTTGATCATGCCCTGCGCATGAAAAGTCTCAAAGGCAAACAATCTTAATAAACAAGTCGGTAGACTTGTTTATTAAAAAACTTATCCTATGTGCGTGCTGTCGCACATGCACAATTAAAACAAAACCGCGCCCGATGAAAATGCTTCATCGGGCGCGGCTTTTTCTGTTTTTGCGATTATTTTGATGCTTCCCCCGCCAATTGCCGCGCTTTTACAATTACATCCTGCGGAAAATCATAATATGCCAAAAGCCGAATCGCATTGCGCGTCGTCGATACACCGTCTTTCAATTTATAGTCAAACGCAATGCCGTCCGCCGTCATTTGCTCGCAGAAATGATGATTTTCATAACGTGCGCCGAGTGCGTCCGGCAACTCCATATCGTGTGTCGCCGCCATACAAAGCACCTTCGTGCCGTTCAAATGTTCCAGCACGGCAATGGATGCCGCCACACGTTCCTCTGTATTGGTTCCCTTTAAAATTTCATCAATAAAACAATAACACGCACAATTTGTGTCCGCAAGCGTCACAATTCTGCGCATGGATTTAATTTCCGCCACAAAATAGCTTTCTCCGTCAATGATATTGTCGGCAATTGCCATAGACGTTATTACAGGCGCCGCACCAAATGCAAACGCACGTGCCGTGCAGGTGTGAATCGTCTGTGCCAAAATCAAATTGACTGCCACCGCCTTGATGAAAGTCGATTTTCCCGATGCGTTTGAACCGGTGAGCAGCCAATCGCGCGTAATTTGCGCATCATTTGCCACCGGCTGCGCAAGCAACGGATGCACAATTCCGGTGCAGTTTACGCCAATCGCGTCGCGCACTTGCGGCACGACAAAGCAGTCCACACTTTCGCGGTAAGACAGTACACTGATGGCTGCGTCCGTCTCCCCAATCAGACGATACACTTCCAACATCTCCGCACGGTTTTCCGTCAAAATATGCTGTGTTTTCGCATATTGTAACAACGGCAGCAGTGTCACCATGCCGATTGTTTCCGCTACCACCATGATATCCGTCTGCATACCGGCAGACAAAAGCACCCCGCTCATGCCAATGCCATGAAACGGACGCACACTCTCCGTCAATTTATGTGAAAGTGTCGGACAGGGCGCCGCTAGTGCTTTCGCAAGTTTTTTTGCGCAGGAAATTGCCGACAAAAAATAGCCTGTCGTTTCCATCGCATTTTCACTGCGCCTGCGAATTTGAAAATACTGATACGCATTATTTGTCATGCCGCACAGCATCCAAACCAGCGCCAACTCTGCGGAAAACGGCAGAAGTAGCAATCCCATCCACGGCAAAATTGCAAATAAAATCAATTTTCCTGTTTTCGGAAATGTCTGTTGTTCTGTGCCGAACAACAGCACCGACAGCCGTGTACTGATGCGTTTTCCAAGTTTTGCAAGCAGCATTTGCGCCGACAATCGCGTTTCAACATCCCCCATTGCCATCATCAGCCGTTCTCTTTGCAAAAGTGTGTCCGCCGGCAAATCCGTTTCGTGCAGCATTGCATACAAATAATCTTGCCCGATGGTTGTTTCACAGGCATTGATGCCGTCATACACATCGTCCATATCAAGATCGTTCCATGTAATTGCATCCGCATTTTCGGGTGAGAAATATGCCGCGCTGTATGCCTCCCAAAACAGGGAAATCGTTGTGCTTTGGTAGCTTCCACTCGGTACTGCGCCGAATTTTCGGCAAAGGCGACGGCGCAGTTTTCCTTTTGACGTAGCGCCGTTATAAAGGAAATACGCCGCCAGACCGATGAGCGCGCAGATAAGCAAATACGCTTTCTCGTGCATGTCAAGCACCCCTTTTCCGTTTTTTCAATTCTAACAGTTTGCGCAGAACTTGTCAATGTGCTGTACATTCCTGCTGTTTTTTTGTATAATAGAAACAAGAAACGCTTTTAGGAGGATTCGCATGAAAAACGTAATGGTCGGGCAAAGCGGCGGGCCGACAGCCGCCATCAACGCAAGTCTTGTCGGTGTGTATGAAACCGCCCTCAGCCTTGGCTATGATACCGTATATGGCATGAAATATGGCATTGAAGGACTTTTGGATTCCCTGTATGTCGATCTTTCCACGCAAATCGGCAATGGCATCGACATGGAATTATTAAAACGGACACCCTCCTCTTTTTTAGGCAGTTGTCGCTATAAATTACCGGAAATCGGTCAGAATGATGCCATTTATGAGAAATTATTTTCGATTTTAGCATCACTCGATATCGCTTGCTTTGTGTATATCGGCGGCAATGACAGCATGGACACCATCAGCAAAATGAGCGATTGGGCGTCCAAAACAGGCAGCTCTTTGTGCTGCATCGGCGTACCGAAAACCATCGACAACGATTTAGCCGTCACCGACCACACACCCGGCTATGGCAGCGCCGCAAAATACATCGGCACCATCATGAAAGAAATCATTCGCGACAGTCTTGTATACAACCTCAAAAGCGTTACCATGGTAGAGGTCATGGGCCGCAACGCCGGCTGGCTGACAGGTGCCGCCGCACTCTCCAAAGGCCCTGACTGTGAGGGTATTGACATCATCTGTCTGCCGGAATGTCCATTTGATTTGGACGCATTCATCGCGCGTGTTGACGTATTGCAGCATCAAAAAAGCAATATTGTAGTGGCGGTATCCGAAGGCATTCGTCTTGCAAACGGTCACTATGTCTGCGAAACAGCGAGCAGAGCCATCACCGCAGATGTGTTCGGTCATCAAAATCTAACCGGCACCGCGCAGTATCTTGCGGCAGAAGTCCAACAGCGGCTCGGCTGCAAAACGCGTGCCATTGAGCTGAACACATTACAGCGGTGCAGCGCGCATATGGCAAGCCGCACCGATATTACAGAGGCATATCAAGCGGGCGGTGCCGCCGTTGCCGCCGCACACGAGGGTCGCAGCGGCGAAATGGTGGTTTTGCATCGTCTTTCGACAAAGCCGTATCTTTGCGTCACGGAACATGCGGATATCCACACGATTGCCAACAAAGAAAAGCTTGTGCCGCGCAGTTGGATTACGCCGGACGGCTTCGGTGTCACACAGGAATTTATCGACTATGCCTTTCCGCTCATTCAAGCAGAACTGACGCCGATTTACGTCAGCGGTCTGCCGCGTCACATCTTCATGAAACCATAGCTTTTTCAAGTATTCTTGCACAATTTGCAAAAACATCATCTGCAATCAACATAAAAGCAAAAAAATCCGAAACAGAAAGCATCTCTGTTTCGGATTTTGCTATTTTATTGTAGCATCGTCAGGCGGTGTCACAACCGCTGCATCTGCTTTGCCGTCTTCTGGCTTGACTTCCTCTGTCGGTTCTGTCGGTTTCACCGTTGCTTCCTCTGCTTTTTCAGCGGCGGCAGGCAACACTTCATCCTCTGTGTCCTCCGGCGGCAATGTGCCGCCGTTCATCAAAATGGTGAATTGTTCGCCGGAAAGTTTCTCGCGTTCCAACAATGCCTGTGCAATTACTTTCAGCTCCGTCATGTGGTCAGTCAGAATAGTACGTGCTGTTTCATACGCTTCATCGAGCATTTCTCGAATTTCGGAATCAATTTCAGACGCAATATTCTCTGAATATCCGCGTCCGGCGCCAAGGTCGCGTCCGAGGAATGTTTCACTCGGTTCGCCGCCATACACCACAGGGCCGAGACGCTCCGAAAAGCCATAGCGTGTCACCATTGAGCGCGCAACTGCTGTGGCGCGTTCAAGGTCGTTTGAAGCACCGGTTGAAATATCATCCAGTACCAATTTTTCCGCCACGCGTCCGCCAAGCAGTGTGACAATTTGGTCTTCCATCTGCGTTTTCGTCACAAAACTTTTATCGTTTTCGGGCAAACTCATGGTATAGCCGCCCGCCATGCCGCGCGGAATAATCGAAATTTGATGCACGGGGTCAGCCGTTTCACAGAAAAAGTGTGTGATGGCGTGTCCTGCTTCATGGAACGCCGTGAGACGTTTTTCTTCTTCGGAAACCACACGGCTCTTTTTCTCAGGGCCTGCAATCACCTTGATGCTTGCTTCTTCAATGTCCGGCTCCGTGATGGATTTGCGTCCGCGTTTTGCCGCAAGCAGCGCCGCTTCATTGACCAAGTTTTCCAAATCTGCGCCTGTAAATCCAACGGTAGAACGTGCGATTGTTTTCAGCCGCACATCGGGCGCAAGCGGTTTGTTGCGCGTATGCACTTTCAAAATTTCCTCGCGTCCCTTGACGTCCGGCAAGCCGACATACACTTGACGATCAACACGACCCGGACGCAGCAAAGCCTTATCCAGAATGTCCGAACGGTTTGTTGCGGCAATGACAATGACGCCCTCGTTTGCGCTGAAACCGTCCATCTCCACCAGCAACTGGTTGAGTGTTTGCTCACGCTCATCATGTCCGCCGCCAAGTCCTGTGCCGCGCTGACGACCGACTGCGTCAATTTCATCAATAAAGATGATGCACGGCGCGGTTTTTTTCGCTTTTTCAAACAAATCGCGTACACGCGACGCCCCGACACCGACATACATTTCCACAAAATCCGAACCCGAAATGGAGTAGAACGGTACACCCGCTTCACCCGCACATGCGCGCGCCAACAAGGTTTTACCGGTACCCGGAGGGCCCACAAGCAGCACACCATGTGGAATCCGTGCGCCGAGTGTATTGAATTTGCTTTGGTTTTTGAGGAACTCAACAATCTCTGCAAGCTCCTCTTTTTCCTCGTCCGCACCGGCAACATCGGCAAACGTCGCCTTGCGTCCTTGGTCTGCCTGGTCTTTCACCTTTGCCTTGCCCACGCTCATTGCACCGCCGCCGCCGGACTGCTTATACATCATAAAGTAGAACAGTCCCATTCCGGCAACCATCATCAAAAGCATCGGCAGCATCGTCAGCCACACCGGTGTTTCTGTTGCAGGCAGCATATCATAGGTCATCGGTGTATCCGGTTGCTTTTCAGCGCGCACGGCTACATAATCCTCGAAGCTTTGCAAAAACAGCCCCGTATACGGCAACGTGTACAGCACTTTATCCTCTTTGCCATCCACGGTCATCTGCATGGCGCCATTTTTAAGATTGAGCGTTACATCGCTCACTTCGCCTTTTTCGAAATATCCGATGACCTCGGAATATTTCATCGTCTGCACATTACCGCCCATGCTATTGAGAATCACTACCATAATAATGATGCCGAGCAAGGCGATAACCAGCAGACCGCTGGTGCGTTTTGGTTGTTGTTTCAAATTCGTTTCACTCCAAACTGAGTCACTCTTATTTCGAGTAAACTTCAGGTTTTAAGATGCCGATATACGGCAAGTTGCGATATTTTTCGTTATAGTCAAGTCCGTACCCAATGAGAAATTCATCCGGCACAGTGAACCCGCTGTAATCGGCTTTGAGGTCAACTCTGCGGCGTTCGGGTTTGTCACATAGGGTTGCAATGCGAATCGATTTCGGGCCGCGGCTTTCAAGCAATTCCTTGATATAGCTGAGCGTCAAGCCGGAATCAAGAATATCTTCAATAATCAAAATGTCTTTGCCCGCGAGCGGCACGTCTAAATCCTTGACAATTTTCACAACGCCGCTGGATTTCACGCCCGAACCATAGCTTGAAACCACCATAAAGTCAATTTCCGACGGCACTTCAATGTTGCGCATGATATCCGCCAAAAATACAACTGCGCCCTTGAGTACCGTTACAAGCAGCAAATTGCTGTTTTGATAATCTTTGCTGATTTGCGCGCCCATTTCCGCTACCTTTGCGGCAATTTCGTCCTCTGTGATGAGTACCTTCAGCACATCATCCTGCAATGTGTTTTTCATAAATTTTCCTCCGTTTGTAATGTAATCGTAACCACTGTTTTACTTGTGCTTGTCGGTAAAAGACCTTCCGCAAAGCCGAACCCCGCCACCCACAAAATAACGTGACCGCAAGCAAGCATCGGTATTTGCATCCGCATTTCCGCACTTATTTTATTTTCGTTGAACAGCGCCTTAACTGTTTTTGTAACGCCGCGTCCCGCCGCACAAAATGTATCCTGCGGCTGCCGTGTACGAAAGAATGCGCTATCTTGTATGATATCATAATCTGCGCAATAAATTAAGTGCTTTTGCGCACTTTTTTGAAAATTTATAAAATTTTCATAACTTTGTGTCGATACCGTGAACAATCCGCCTTGCGGCATGGGATATGTTCCTGGTAGAAAAGGTGCCGTCCACGTATTTTTCGAGAGAACGGACGGCGTAATGCGCACAATTCCCTGTGCAGCAGACAGGCGCACAGTCCGTGAAAGTTGCACCGCCCCTTTTCCGCATAAAATCATTTGCTCCGCACACAAAATACGCGGTGCAGTCGCGTCTGCATATGGCACAATCAACATGCGCAGCGCCGCTTTTCGAACCGGCGCAGGGGCATCTGCCAAAATTTTTGCATGATACGCCGCTGTTTTCTCCATCTGCACCTTTGCTTTTGCACGTTCCAACAGCGCCGCCGCCTGCGCATCCAAATATTCCGCCGTTTCCGCCATATCCGCCGCAAAACGTGCGAGCGCATTTTCCGCGCCCGGATGCACATTTTCCAGTGCCGGCAAAACCGTATGGCGCACACGATTGCGCGCATATTGTTGTGTCAAATTTGTCGCATCTGTCACATAGGCACTGTTTTGTTTTTCAAGATACGTTTCCACATCGGCGCGGCTGACAGCGAGAAACGGACGAATATACGCGCCGCGTACAGCCGGAATCCCCGCTGCACCGTGTAAATTTGCGCCACGCGCCAAATTGAACAGCACAGTTTCCGCCAAATCTGATTTCGTATGTGCCGTTGCAATTTTGGCATGAAAGCGCTCTGCAAGCGTGTCAAAAAAGCGATAGCGCTCGACGCGCGCCCATTCCTCCCCCGGATTTTGAGGTGGCGTCAACGTCAATGCGTCCATCGGCACATGATGCTTT
The DNA here is from genome assembly GCA_036635095.1 of Ruthenibacterium sp. Lineage (GTDB taxonomy): Bacteria > Bacillota > Clostridia > Oscillospirales > Ruminococcaceae > Ruthenibacterium. The sequence goes on from JAVWRA010000037.1 coordinate 11,226, forward strand.
TCACAAAGCTGCGCCACAAACGCGGCGTCCGCATCGGAATTTTGCCCGCGCAAAGCATGGTTGACATGCGCCGCACGAATCGTCAGCGAAAACAAATCCCGCACCGACAATAAAAAATACAGCAGCGCGGTAGAATCCGCTCCGCCGGAACATGCTACAATTACAGTATCCCCATTTTGCAGCATTTGATGTTGCCGCACTGTAAAAAGTGCCTGCTCCGCAAGGTCACTCATGCGCATAATCCAAATTGGTAAAGCGCGTATGTGCGCCGTCCCAACCGAGCTGCACCGTGCCGACTTCACCGTGCCGATTTTTCGCAACAATACATTCTGCCACGTTTTGATCGGGTTCCTCACCGCTTGCACTATCGGTATAATAAGCGCCGCGATACAAAAACAATACGATATCCGCATCTTGTTCAATCGAGCCGGAATCGCGCAAATCGCTGAGCAGCGGATGATGGTCGGCACGGCTTTCCGAGCCACGCGCAAGCTGTGACAGCGCCATCACAGGCACGTTCAATTCTTTCGCCATAATTTTAAGATTTCGCGTAATTTCGCTGATTTCCTGCACACGATTTTCCGTGCGTTTTCCGGTACTCATGAGCTGCAAATAGTCAATAATCACAACGCCGATATCCGGTTTTGCAGGGTCTTGATTGATGCGTCTTATTTTTGCTTTCATCTCCGGTATGGTAATATTAGACGTATCATCGAGATAAATATTTGTTTTTGCCAACACTTCAGACGCCTGTGCCAAATCCGCCCAGTCGCTTGTTGAAAGTCCGCCCGTGCGAAATGCCTGACTGTCAATGGCAGCTTCGCTCGACAAAATGCGGCTGACAAGCTGACTTTTTGTCATTTCAAGGCTGAAAACCGCCACCGGCACATGCTGTTTTTTTGCCACATTGGTTGCGATATTCAGTGCAAACGAAGTTTTTCCCATACCGGGACGTGCCGCCAAAATAATCAAATCCGAACGACCCAACCCTGTAAGCATCGTGTCCAAAAACGTGTATCCTGTGGGAATGCCGAGATATTTTTCGCGGTTCGGACCTGAAATTTCCTGCAAATAAGCATAGGTGTCGATGATAACACTTGAAATCGGCGTCAATGCACTGGAATCGCGTCCCGAACGAATCTCATAAATTTCCTGTTCCGCGCTTTCAAGCAGCATATCGGCATCAGATTCTTCGCCGGTACGCTCCAAAATGCCTTTGGCGGCATTCATCAAACGGCGCACGAGATATTTTTCATGAATGATTTTGATATACGAATCCGTATGTGAAATACTCGGCACCGTTTCCGCCACCGTGGTGAGATACACCTTTGCGGCATCTTCGGTATCAAAAATATTCGAATCCTGTACCGCACCGAGCAGTGTCACAAAATCAATCGGCGCACCGTTTGTAAACAGGCGCACAATCTCCGAAAAAATCTCGCCGTTCTGCCGCGCGTAAAACATTTCCGGACGCAGTCCCTCCACCATTTGCGGAATGACATCCGAATCGAGCAGCGCAGTGCCAAGCACCGCCTGTTCCGCCTCCATGCTGTAAGGCAAATTGACGCCAAGGGATTCCAGCGACAAATTCATATCACGATTTGCCATAGACAAAGGCCTCCTTGTTTTTCTGAATATGCTGTGCTATTCCTCAACTTTGACGGTTACTTTCGCGGTCACTTTGGGGAATATTTTGATATCCACCGCATAATCGCCAAACGCCTTGATGTCAGATTTGAGCGCAACTTTGCGTTTGTCCACGTCCATGCCGGCAATTTTCGACAGCTCGCCCGCAATATCCTTGCCTGTCACAGAGCCGAACAACCGCCCGCCCTGTCCTGCTTTTGCTTTGATGACAATGGTTTTTCCGTTGATTTTATCGGCAATTGCCTGTGCCGTGTGCAGTTCCTGCGCACTGTGAAATTCCTGTGCGGCATCTTTGGTTTTCACTTCGTTCACCGCCGCTGCATTCGCCGCAATGGCAAGTCCGCGCGGCATTAAAAAGTTGCGGGCATATCCATCCGAAACCTCATGTAATTCATCTTTTTTGCCAATACTGGCAACGTCTTGTTTGAGTACGACTTTCATGTAAATTCTCCTTATGATTGAACTGTATTTGCTTTTATTGTACACGTTTTTTGCAATAAGCCTTTTCGTTGATTTTCACGGTAGGCGGCGATGGCGCCGAACAGTCTGCGCTTGGCATCGTCCAGTGTGGCATCTTTGAGCTGTGCGCCCGCCATCGTCAAATGACCGCCGCCGCCCATTGTTTCAAGAATCACCTGCACATTGACAGCACCCATACTGCGCGCCGAAATATTGATTTGTCCGCCGACATCCACCGCCACAAAACTCGCTTCCACGCCGTCAATTGACAGTAAATCGTTGGCAGCCTGCGGCACGGCAACTTCACCGTCGTCCGGCAGTTTGCCTGCCACAACCACGGCGCAACCCATATAAATTTCAGCATCTGTCACAAGTTTTGCCTTATACGCGTAGGTTTCCACTGAGGAATTGAACAGCTTTTTCACCTCAACGGTTTGTGCGCCCATACGCCGCAGATATGCCGCGGCCTCAAATGTCCGCACACCGGTATGAATCGAAAAATTGCGTGTATCGAGCATCATGCCTGCCAAAAGTGCCTGTGCTTCGAGCGGTGTCAGCCGCGTGTCCTTGTCGCTTTCAATATATTGCAGCAGTTCGCTCACAAGTTCACTGGCGCTCGACGCCGCCGGTTCATGATAGAAAATCACGGCGTTTTCGATATGCCCCACCGCTTTGCGATGATGGTCAATCACCACCACGTTTTTCGCGGCTTCATACAGCGCCTTGCTTTCGACAATCTGCTTTAAATGTGTGTCCACAATCACAAGCAAGGTTTTTTTCGTCAAGGTGCTTTGTGCTTCTTCCGGACGAATAAAATCGTCCGCACGTCCTGCACTCGCAAATTCTTGCAAAATCGCCTGTGCCAAGGTCGCCCTGTCCTCCACCACAATTGCGGCAGGTTTTTGACAGATTTCACAGATGCGTAAAATGCCGACAGCCGCACCGATGGAATCAAGATCCGACATTTTATGTCCCATAATCAGCACACTGTCGCTCTGTGCAATCAAATCTTTGAGCGCGGTTGCAATGATACGGCTGCGCACCTTGCTGCGTTTTTCCACGCTGCGCGACACGCCGCCATAAAATTCAAACCCGTCCTCGCTCTTGACCGCCACTTGATCGCCGCCGCGTCCGAGCGCCATATCCAGTGCCTGCACCGCCATTTTTTCGCATTCATGCAAAGTTTTTCCAAGGCGACCCACGCCGATAGACAGCGTTACCGTGGCGCATTCGTCGCCGATGCTGCGCACGGTATCCAGCAGTGAAAACCGGTTGCGTACAATTTCCTGCATATGCCGTTCTTCCACCACTGCAAGATATTTTGCCGTGCTGATGCGGCGGATAAATCCGGTTGTTGTGCCGATAAATTGTTCCAGTGCAAGGTCAATTTCACCTGCAATGCGCGCACGTTCGCTCTCTTTCAGCTCTTTGAGTATCTCATCATAAGTATCCACCGCGATGAGCAGCACCGACGGACGCGTTGCAAGATATTCGTCCGCCTGCTGTTTCAGCTTAGTATCGTCCACAAAATAGGCGATAAACAGGCTGCTTGCATTGCTGACGCCACAGCCGTAAACCGCATAGCTGCATCCCTCGTACACAAAATGCTGTCCCTCTGCTTCAAGCGCGCTTTTGCGGTCAAATGCCGGCAACACTTTATTCACCGGCAAAAGACAGGCGTCCTGACAGTGCAAAACCTGTGTTTTAAACGCGTCATTATACCACATAATGTGTGCGTCCGACAGCACCATCACCGGCAATTTGAGCTGTGTAAGTGAATATTGCGTATCGGAATCCGCATAGCCCGCACCGTGCAAAAGCGACTGCAACTTGCGCCGCAGCCTGCGAATATTGGCAAAAACAACAATGCCGATGATGAGCAATACCACACAAACGGGAATCAGGTACAGCGGATTTGCCAGTGCCAGCGCCGCCGCAAGGCAAACGCATGATGCGCTCAAAAGCAGCAAAACTGCGTCAAGCGCCGTAAACTGTCTTTTCATGAGTTCCTCTTTTCGCATTCATTTTGTCGGTCAGTTTTTCGCACCGTGTGTCCGTGAAAAATCGTTTTAAACAGTACGCCGCGCCATCAGCGCGGCGTAAAATTCTATTAAACTTCCATTAAAATGGGTAAAATCATCGGGGAACGTTTGGTTCTGCGATACAGATAAGACGACACCGTTTCACGGATATGTGCCTTGACACTGTTCCAGTCACGCGCACTTCCCTCGTCGAGTTTATCAAACAGCGCGCGCACTTGGTCGCGTGCACCCTCAATCAATTGTTCGCTCTCACGCACATAAACAAACCCGCGCGACACAATATCCGGCCCCGACAGCAATTCGCCTGTCGCGCCGTCCACCGTTGCCACCACAATCACAAGGCC
>JAVWRA010000038.1:0-15663 GCA_036635095.1 Ruthenibacterium sp.
AGAAAGCAAAGAGGAAAAACCCGCGGAAAAACCGGCGGAAAAACCGGCGGAAAAACCGGCGGAAAAACCGGCGGAAAAACCGGCGGAAAAACCCGCGGAAAAACCGGCGGAAAAGTCTGCGGAAAAACCCATAGAAAAAAAGCGTCGCAAGGCTGCGCCGAAACAGGCAAAGAATCAGAAAGAAGCCGTTTCCGAGACTTTGCCGTCTGTGCCTGAAATTGCGCCGGAAACAGATGCAGTATCTGCCGCGCAAAGTGGAAAATGTCCAAAATGCGGCGCGGCAACGGATTCCGAGATGGCGTTTTGCACAGAATGTGGGGAGTCGCTTCAATAACGCTGCATAGCCATCTAATCATGTGAGGGGAGGCACAAACAATGTTTTGCGAAAGATGCGGTGCAACCTGCCTGCCGGAAGATACATATTGTCCGGATTGCGGTCAAAAGCTTACGCCTGATTCTCTCGGTCAAAGCGGCACGGAAAAACAGGCAGAACAAGCGGAAATTTATTGCGAAGAATGTGGAGAAAAACAAGAAGCAGGTGAGATGTTCTGCGCTCATTGCGGTGCAAAGTTTGTGTCGGAAACAGCGCAGGACGGTTTTGCGATAGAGCCGAAGCAAAAAACAGGAAAAAAATGTCCTCGCTGCGGTGCGCAGAACACGGAGGAGGATTTGTTTTGTGCGCAATGCGGTGCGCCGCAAGATGGCGGTATACGCACACCCGCCGTAACAGCAAGCGCCGCACAGACAAAACCTGCCGCTGCGACATCGGCGAATGACGTTCCTGCGGCAGGCAAAGCGGTACCCGCCGCATCTTCCGCCACGGCTTTTCATCCGTCGGCATTACCGTTCAAAAAGTTGGCGATTGCGGCTATTTTGGGCTTGTGTGTGGCGCTGTTGGTGTTTTTTGGCCCGCGTGTGCTGCCGAAAATGCAAACCGATGCAAGCGAATCGAGCAATGCAAGCGAATCAAGCAATTCCGAAGCGCCCAAGCCGTCACAAACGGTAAAGGAGGACGCACTTTCTCCGACCTTAATAGGACAGTATGACGCAGCTGCAAAAGCACTCAATGAAAATGATTTTTCGACCGCCATACCATTGTTTGAGGCTGTCATTGCTGCCAAAAAAGATTATGCGCAGGCATATGTCGGGCTTGCGAAAGCCTATCTCGGCATGGAAGAAACAGCAAAAGCCACGCAAACCTTGCAGACGGGATATCAAATTACAAGCAACGACACGATTCGCGCCATGGAGGTAGAACTGGGCGTAATGGTGGACGGCGGCACGGCAACGGTGGTATTGGAGCAGATTGACACAAGCCAATATCCGCTTGTGCGGCTCTATTACAATATTACAAACCCCGCAAACAACGAACCCGTGTACGCGCTCACAAAGGACGACTTTTCCGTGCGGGAAAAAGGCTCTGACGGAAATTGGCGACAACGCAAGATTTTGAATGTGTCACAGCTCGAAACAGGCGGCGGCATCAGCACGTCGGTCATCGCCGATATCAGCGGCAGTATGCAGGACAACAACAAGCTGCCGCTGGCGCAAAGTGCCATCAAACAATTTGTGCAAAACATGAAATATGAAAACGGAGACCAAGTTGAGATTTTGGCTTTTGACAGTTTTGTGTATGAGGTGCATCCGTTCTCTACAGATGTCAATGCGTTGGCAAACAGTGTGGATACCATGATGCTTGGCGGCAGCACAGCGCTTTACGATGCGCTTTATGCCGCAACAACAAGGCTTTGCGTACAAAACACCGCAAAGTGCATCATTGCGTTCACAGACGGCAACGACAATGAAAGCACAACAACGCCCTCTGAAATTATCGACAATGCCAGACGATATCATATTCCTATTTTTCTCATTGGCGTGGGCGAAGCGTCCACAATCGATGACACCTATCTGCGCTTGATTGCAGAGCAAACGGGCGGTGTCTACTGTCATGTGCAAGACATCGCACAGTTGAATGATATCTATGCTTCTATTTACACCGAAAAGAAAAAGTTGTACCTTGTGGAATATGAGTCCGGACAGGAACTCATGTTTGAAACGCCGCGCGAAACACAGCTCACACTGGACAGCGCCAGAAAGGTGCAAGGCGAATGCACACAGCTTGTTACGCCGCAAAGGGCGGTTGTGGACGAAAACAACGTAAATGTTTACACCATTGACGGCGGCGCGAGCGGACAATCACAGTATGAGTACGGAAACGCAACCGGAAATATTGTAAACTGCGGATACATGGCGCAAAAAGGCGACTGGGTTTATTACAGAAACGGCGAGGACGGAAACAAGCTGTATAAAGTACACAGCAACGGAAGTCAGCGTCAAAAGCTGACAAACGATGCGTGTTATAGCATCGGTGTTGTGAGCGATTATGTGTATTACAGCAATGAATCCGAGAATGACGCGATGTATCGCGTTAAAACAGACGGCTCGCAGCGCACGATGCTCACAAGTGACGAGACGTTTTATATCAATGTGGTCGGCGACTGGATTTACTATAAAAACGCTTCGGACGGAAACTGCATGTATAAAATCAAAACAGACGGCACGGGGCGTCAAAAGCTGACAAGCCACGGCAGTTGGAACATCAATGTGATTGGCGACACCATCTATTATCAAGCAAGATTGGATGAAAAAGACAAGGATATGTGGCTGTTGTATTCCATGGACACAAACGGCAACAATGTGCAGCAGGTGATTTCGGACAAGGTCGGCGTTGTCATTGTGGTGGGCGATTATATTTATTACCGCAACAATTCCGATGACGGAAGCCTGTACCGTGTGCGCCTGAACGGACAGGATAAACAACAGCTCAACGCGGATAAATCCTATTATGTCAACATCACAAACAACTATATTTATTACGGAAGTGTGCAGGAAAACGATGCTCTGTACCGTGTGCGGACAGACGGAACGGGGCGTGAACGGATTTCTACGCGGTCTGTCAACTTTGTGAACATTGCGGGAGATTTGATTATGTATCAAAATCCAAAGACAGAGCAGATAGAATATCTGAATATTTCCTAACGCATATTTCAAAACAAGTGAGGAGCCAATATCGCTTTAAGGAGGAATTTTTATCATGGATATGCAATCGGTTTTTTCCGCGATAGGTATTGTAGATAACGGGGCCAGCATGATGACATTTAAGTTGTTGACCTTTTTTGTGGGTGCGCTGGGTCTCGTGTTCTGCTTTTTCGGATATAAAGTGCAGCGCGTTTACATTGCGCTGATGCTTGGACTTATGATGGGTGGCGCAGGGGCAGCCATTGGCCCAGTGTTGGCAGATGCGGCTGCAGGTGCTATGGGTTTGTTCGGTCTTTTGGGATTTGCCATCGGTGCCTACATCGGATACAAATGGTTTAGAAGTATGGTTGCATTCGTTTATGGACTGATGGGTTTTGCCTTCGCTTTTCTCATCGCCAGTATATTGAGCGGTGATACCGGCGATTTGGCGCCGGGACTCATTGCCGGTATTGTTGTAGGCGTACTTGTGATGTTTTTGGTGTATAAATTGTATAAACCGTTTGTTATCATTGCCTCGGCACTGCAAGGTTCCGTGATGTGTGTGCAAGGCTTTTCCATGATGATACAATATGACGGTTTTATAGATTATGCAGGGAAAAAGTTAGGCGGCATAGCAAATGCCGTGATGGGGGGATTGCTGGGCGAAACAACAAGCAGCGCTTCCGGCAATAGCACCGTAAAATTAGTGTTTACCATTTTGCTGATTGCACTGGGCATCTTTTTTCAGTGGAAAACAGCAGGGAACAAGCTGTCTGAATCTTTTCAGAAGTTTACAAAAAGTGCAGAGCAACCATCGGGCAATGCACCGGTCGATGCCGCAGCCGCACGCGCGGCAGACAATCAGTATGTGCGTGAGCTGTATCGCCCGTTTACGCTGCCAAATGTGGAAAACATCAATCTGTACCTTATGCTCGGAGCGGTTTGCGCCGTGGCTTCTTTGCTGCGTGGCGGCAGCATCGTTATGCTGCTCGGCACATTGACCATGGCAGTTGCCGTTGCACTTTTGCTGCTGCAAAATCGTGGTAAGGAAATTCCGAACATTGCCGTGCATCTTTCCATTTTAAGCAGTTTAATTCTGTATGCAGTGGCACTGTTTACGGTTCTTGCAAACGGAGCATCGATATTCTTCATCTTGACGCCGATTGCAGCAATTGTTTTTCTGGGCGGATTTTGGTTTGCCGCGACACGGCAGGTCAACAAACCGATACTGTTTTTAATCAGCGGCGGTTTGGCGGCGGCGCAGTTGATACTGTACATCATAAACAACACGTCCGGCTCGTTGGAACTGTCGATTATTCTGCTGAATTTACCGTTTATGCTGCCTGCATTGCAGCAATATACATCTGCGCATCCCGCAAAAACCAATGTCGCCGTCTCACCGCAAGCGCCTGCTGAAGCGTGTGCCTGCGCACAGATGAAAACGGATACCGTTTTTTGCACACAGTGCGGCAGTCCGCTGCGCGCAAGCGCAATGTTTTGCACAAAATGCGGTGCAAAAGTTGACGAAGATATTCAATAGGAATGAATTTGCGGCAAGCAGTGTATGCTGAAACAACTGATATGGCATAGCAGGTATGGAAAGAAATTTTGAAACATTGAAAACAATTGATGAGCGTGACGCTGATGGAGTTTTCACCCCGAAAACGAGTGAAGCAAGAAGTTACCGTATGAAATAAACAGCGGCGCTGCATTTTTACGCAGCGCCGCTGTTTTGTCGGGTAAACTTAGGAATGCTTTTAAAAAAGGTCGCTCCAGCAGTGCTTGATTGCCGCAACAACGCCATCGGCATCGTTGGAGGCGACAATCAAATCGGCACCGTCTTTCACGCCCTGCGGGGCATTGTCAAGCGCGACGCCAAGACCTGCCAAACGAATCATCGGCAAATCGTTGAATCCGTCGCCACACGCGACGGCGTCTGCGGTTGCAATGCCGAGTTTTTGCAGCAAAACAGAAATGCCGGAGGCTTTGTCCACACCGGCGGGCGTCACTTCCAAAAAGATGGGGGAGGAGCGGCACACCGAAATTTCGTCGCCAAGCGTTTCCTTGAACACATTTTCGGCGGCAATCAACTGTTCGGTTTCGCCGACAACAAGACATTTGTGGATGGGAAAATCGAGTTTTGCGGTATCGCCGTCAAACGGCACAAACGGCAGCCGTGTGATTTCGCTTTCGTGCTGCACATAGGGATTGTCCGTCTGCTCGGTTACGATGCCTTCTTCATTATAAGTGACAACGCCCAGATGCAGTTTTTTGGCAAGTGCAAATACACGCGCCGCCTGTACTTGCGGCATTTTTTGTTCGTAAATGACGGCACCGGTGTGCAAATCGACAATTTTTCCGCCGTTGAAGCTGACAATATAGCCGCTGCGCGCGGAGAGATCGAGTTCATCGGCAAAGCGCAGCATTCCCCGATAGGGACGACCGGACGCTAAAACAACAGCGATACCGCCGCGCTGAATGGTTGCGATTGCCTGCTGTGTTGCGGGGGTGATTTGTCCGGCGGAATTGAGCAGAGTACCGTCGATGTCGAGAAAAAGAATTTTGTAAGGCATAAGAACTTCCTTTATATTTATTTTTTGAGATACGATGTGATACTGGAATGTGCGGGATTGACATAGGAATAGGTGTATTCCACAAGCCGCGCGGTGCTGTCAAATACTTTGTGGTTGATGCAGAAAACGGGCGACCCGTCGGGCAGCTCTAAAATTTCCGCACTGGGCCCATACATATTGTAGATGGACAGCACTTGCAGCGCCTTGGTCAACTGAATATTGTTTTCTTCAAAGGTGCGATACAAAGAATTGGCGGCAAAATCAATGGACTCGATATTGCGCACGGAATCATAGCGCACATAGGTGTCATCAATGGCAAGTGCATGACCGTTGCCAAAGCGAACGCGCGTCAGCCGAAACAGCGGAAAGCCTTTTTCGACATCGAAGCGTTGGCTGAGGACATATCCGGCGCTCACTTTTTTCGCAAACAGAACTTGACTGGTGTGTGCGACGCCTTGCTCTTTCAATTGCGCACCAAACCCGCGAATGGTGGAAAAACTCAACTTCATTTTTGCAGAGCAAACAAAAGTGCCTTTTCCTTGCACGGCATTGACAAGTCCCTCTTTTTGCAGGTTTTTCAAAGCGGCGCGCACGGTCAGACGGTTGATGCCATAGGCTTCCGCCATTTTTCGCTCAGACGGAAGCGGCGCACCCATTGCATATTCGCCACTGGCAATTTTGTCTTTGATTAAATTTTCAAGTTGCACATGAATCGGCAATAAGTTTTGCATTGAGCAGCTTCCTTTCTAAAAAAGTCCCTCTAAAATGGGCGAACATTCATAACAGGTGTACCGTCCGGCAGACTTTGAAATACTGTATTCAAACACGTTGCCGTTTTGATTGAAGGTTTCGCCGGAGAGCGTGAGCAGGGTATCGTTCGGCTCCAATTGCAGCCACGCCGCCTCATCGGGTGTCGGTTTTTCAATAAAAAACTCAAGCGATTGATTTTCGGCGCGCAGATGATATTGCTCGTCCAAAATGTGATAGAGCGAATTTTGTGCAAAATCATATGCGAGCAGATTGGGAAATCGCGATACCGGCAGATACGAAAGCTCCACAATCAACGGACGGTTTTCAACATAGCGCAGACGGTGCAGACAATACACCTTTTCGCCGAGTGTCAAATTGAGCGCCTTGAAAACGGTTTTCGGCGCTTCTACAACGGCAAACGAAAGCACTTGCGAGTGAAACGCAAGATGCCGTGAGGACATCGCCTCCGACAAAGAGGACATCGACCATGTGTTGCGCACAATTTTGCCGTGTGATACAAGATTGCCGCCGGGTGTGGGTTCAATCCGTCCGACTTCAACCAGTTGACGCAAAACGTCCTTTGCCAGTGCGGGTGAAATATTCAGTTTTTGCTGCAATTCTGCACCGGTGTAAAAAAGCTGACCGGGCAAAAAAGGCGTCTGCTCTAAAAGCTCAATCGATTGATCGACGGCAGTTTCAAGTGCAGCCGGAAAAATCAAGTTCATGTCGAACCTCCGATAACGGTTATTTTATTCAGTATATCATAATTTTCAAAAAAGAAATACGTATATTATACGGTGTGCGGAGAAAAAGCAGGCAAGACAAAAAGAGCAAAGAAACTTTGTACAATTTGACCAGTAGTTTTACCCGAAATTCAATTGACTTTGTACGATATAAATGATAAACTAATAGCAAGATAACTGGTATACCACTATACCAGTTGAAACACAGGGAGGTTCGATTATGTTTCGCATCATTGGAATTGGCGATAATGTCGTAGACCGTTACTTATACAAAAACAAAATGTATCCGGGCGGAAACGCCGTCAACGTGCCGGTGCTTGCCGTGCGCACAGGCATGGCAGAGGGCGCATATATCGGCTGTCTTGGCAACGATGCCGCCGGTCGGCATGTGCTTGCGGCGCTGATTAACGAAAAACTGGATGTATCACATGTGCGTGTGTTGGACGGACCGAATGCGTATGCCAACGTCACGCTGGTGGAGGGAGACCGCACATTCATCGGCGGCAGTGCCGGCGTTTCCTGCAATATCAAATTGTCCAAAGACGACGAGGCGTTCGTGGCGGGATATGACCTCATTCATACCAGCGTATACAGCGGTATTGATGATATTTTGCCGCAGATGAAAGCAATCGGCCCGAAAATCGCATACGATTATTCCGACCATCTGAACCTGCAAGATGCAGAATGCACGTTCCCGTATGTGGATTTCGCCATTTTCTCCGGCGGAGACCGTGCGGAGAGCGAGCTGCAAGAACTGATGCAGAACGTTGTGAAAAAAGGCCCGAAACAGGTGCTTGTCACAATGGGTTCACGCGGGTCAATGCTATACTGCAACGGTACATTCTATAAGCAGGGCATTTTCCGCATTGAAAAAGTGGTGGACACCATGGGCGCCGGAGATTCCTTCATTGCACGTTATCTTGCGGGCGTTTTTGCAGGCGAAGAAACACATACCAGTATGCAGCATGCCGCAGAATATGCCGCACACAACTGTCTTGTTGATGGCACATTCGGATATGAAGCCGAAATCAACTGATGTAGTCGCATAAATAGGATTGTAGCCATATCCTATTTTGTTATATTTTAAGGAGGTTCATTATGAAAAGGAGATCCAGTAAACTCGTAGCCATCGTTTTAACACTTGCACTGACCTTGAGTTTTGCCGCGTGTGGCGGCAGCGCTCCCGCAGCAGGGGAATCCAAAGCACCGGCGGAGGCAGCCCCGTCTGCCGCGACCGGAGAAAAAATCGAATTGAAATTCCTACACAAATGGCCGCAGCCTGAAAACATGCTCTACTTTGATGAAGTGGCAGCAGCGTACATGAAAGAAAATCCCAATGTCACCATCATATCCGAAGGTGTCGGCGACGAACCGATTAAAGACAAACTGCGCGTCATGATGGGTTCCGATGATCGCCCCGACGTATTCTTCTCATGGAGCGGCGAGTTCGCCAAAAAGTTCATTGCAGCAGGTGCCGCACTGGATTTGACAGACGCCATGAAAGCCAACGACGGCGCATGGGAAAAAAGCATCATGCAGGCGGGTCTTGAGCCGTTTAGCTCTGGGGGCAAAATTTACGGCGTTCCGCTTCGCATCAACGGCAAATTCTTCGCATACAACAAAGAAATTTTTGACAAACTCGGACTCAAAGAACCCGCAAACTGGGATGAGTTTTTAAAAGCTTGCGATACCATCAAACAAAACGGTATTGTGCCAATCGCGTTCGGCGACCAATATCCGTGGGCAGCCTGCCACTACATCACCGGTCTCAACCAAAAGATGGTGCCGCAGGATGTGCGTGTCAAAGACTATGAAAAAACAACCGGCGAATTTACAGATCCCGGCTATGTAGAAGCACTTGACAAATTCAAAGAACTCAACGACAAAGGCTATTTCAACGCATCCCCGAACTCTACCTCGCATGATATGGCAAACCAGAGCTTTGCAATGGGCGAATGTGCCATGATTTATGTCGAGCTTGAGGAGTTCTCCTCTCTCGATACCAATATGGAAGGCACACCTTGGGGCTTCTTTGCAATGCCGACCATCGAAGGCGCAGCCGGCAACCAGAAATTCCTCGTGGGCGCACCGGACGGCTTTATGGTTTCCTCCACTTCCAAACATCCGGAAGAAGCAGTCAAATTCCTGCAATATCTTGTCAATCCCGAAAACGCGGGCAAACTTGTTGAAATGCTGAAATGGCCAAGTCCGGTCATCGGCGCCATCAACGCAGACAACTCTCCCGAATATCTTGTAAGCGGCATGAAAGCCGTTGAAAGTGCCGAGGGCATGGCATTGTGGCTGGATACTGATATTGATATCCGCGTGTCAGACGTTTATCTGCCGGGCTTGCAAGATTTGCTCAATGGCGATATTACTTCTGCCGATTTGATGACAAAAGTGCAAGAAATTGCAAAAACAGTGCAAACAGCACCGTAATCTACGTATGTAAACGACTTCTCCCGCGTAAAGCGGGAGAAGCTTTCAGAATGGGGGTCAAAACCGAATGTATAAAAGCAAACGCGGTATTTGGCTGTTCATCTTACCGGGCTTTTTATTGATGGCGGTTTTTGTGTTCTTTCCGCTCGTTTTAAATGTGTTTTACAGTCTGTTTCGCTGGAGTGCATTTTCACAGGATAAGCTCTTTGTCGGGTTAGACTATTACAAACGAATGCTGGAAGATCCCATCATTCGTCTGGCGCTGAAAAACAATATTCTGTATGCCGTATGTTCGGTTGTGTGCCAGTGCGGACTGGGCCTTATCTTAGCTGCTATTCTTGAGAACGGTAAAATGCGCAAATACCAGACGTTCTTTCGCACTGCATATTTCATTCCGTCCATCATTTCCATCACGGTCATCGGGCTTTTGTGGCAGTTTGTTTACAACCCCAAAATCGGCGTTGTCAATCCGCTGTTGGAATTGCTCGGCCTCGGAAAATATGCAACCGATTGGCTGGGTCAATCAAACACTGCCATGGGGTCTGTTATTTTTGTATCCCAATGGCAAAATATCGGATACATTATGCTACTGTTCATTGTAGCAATTCAAAAAATTGATGAAAGTATTTTCGAGTCTGCCATCATCGATGGCGCCAACGGCTTTCAAAACTTCATCCACATTTTGGTGCCGCTTGTAAAAGACACCATCTTGGTTACCAGTGTCATTACCGTCATTGGCGCGTTCCGCGTGTTTAGCGAAATTTATGTAATGACCGGCGGCGGCCCCGGCCATACCACTGAAACATTGGCGTCGTATATGTACCGTGTGGGATTCCGCAACGATGAAATGGGATATTCCGCCACGGTGTCCACTTTGATTTTTGTGATTCTGCTGGTGCTGACCTTTATCCAAATGAAGGTGTCCGGCAACTTCAAACAAATAAAGAAGGTGAGCAAAAAGTGAAAGACATCAAAGGAAAAATGCTGCGCGGTGCCACACTCGTTGTCCTTTCGGCATACGCACTCACCGTTATTTATCCGCTTTTATGGATGCTCGTCAGCGGGTTTAAAACCAATAAAGAAATTTTCGGCAATACATGGGCGCTGCCCAAAAACTGGTCATTTGACAACTACATAGCAGCATGGGATATCGGCGTCGGTACTTATTTTGCCAACAGCGTGATTGTTACGGTCATCGCTATGCTGATGACCGTGGTTTTTGCGGCATTGATTGCCTTTGTGCTGGCACGGTTCGAGTTCAGAATGAAAACATTTTTGTTCATTTTGGTACTTGGCGGCATGATGCTTTCGCCGGAAGTCAGTTTGATTTCACTGTATAAAATGATGCAGGGCATGGGCATTTACAACACCTATTGGGCGTTGATTATTCCATACACTGCCTTCCGCATTCCGTTCACCACGTTTTTGATGTGGTCTTATTTCAAAGATTTGCCCATCGAAATCGAAGAATCCGCCTATCTTGACGGATGCACAACATTTCAGATTTTCACCAGAATGATTCTGCCGATGAGCAAACCGGTGGTTGCGACTTCTGCGCTGCTTGCGGCAATGACGTTCTGGAACGAATTTATGTTCGGTCTTGTATTCATCGAGAGTACAGCACTGAAAACCATCCCCATCGGCTTGATGAATCTGCGCGGCACGTTGACTACAAAGTGGTCTATCATGCTCGCGGGTCTGACCATTTCGGCGCTGCCGATGATTGTGGTGTTCCTGATTTTCCAAAAACAGCTGGTGCGCGGCATGACCGCCGGCGGTGTCAAAGGCTAAGTTTCATGCTTACGAAATCAACCCGTACGCAATTCGCGTATCGGAGATAAAAAACGGAGGAAAATAAGATGTTGAAGTTTGACAGAAAAGATTTTATCGAGAAAGAGACTCTGGCACTCCAAATCGTGCCGCAAGTAGAAAAAGTTGTGGATGAAGTTTGCAAAAAAGGCTATTCCAACATTTTCTATGTCGGCATCGGCGGCACAGTTACTTACGCATGGCAAATGGAATCCATTGTAAAATCGTCGTCTACCTTGAAATTATACGTAGAAAACGCGGCAGATTTTCTTGCCATGGGCAATAAAAACTTTACCAAAGATTCCATCATGGTCATTGAATCCGCTTCCGGCGACACCAAAGAAGTTGTTGAAGCTGTAGAGTATGCACACAGCCAGGGCGTCAAAGTCATGGGCTTTATCGAAAAACCCGAATCTCCTTTGGCGAAATCAGTCGATTATCTTATCACAAACGATGGCGGCGGCTATTATTACTGGTATGCAGTGACGCTGCGCTTCATGCACAATGACGGTCAGTTTGCCGATTATGATAAATTCATGGCAGAACTGAAAAACATGCCCGCAATTTTGGCAGATGTACAAGAGAAAAACGACGCCAAAGCCGCAGAGTATGTCGATCGTTATAAAGACGAATATTTGCAGTATCTCATCGGCGCCGGCAACCTCTGGGGCTGGGCATATTGCTACGCAATGTGCATCATGGAAGAAATGCAGTGGATGCGCACAAAATCAATTTCCGCAGCCGATTTCTTCCACGGCACACTCGAAGTCATTGAGCGCGACGACGTTGTCGTACTGTTCAAAGGCGAAGATGCTTCCCGCAAACTGATTGAGCGCGCAGAAAACTTCCTGCACACCATCTGCGACAATGTCATCGTATTTGACACCGCAGACTTTGAACTGAAAGGCATCAGTCCGGAATATCGCGGCCTCGTATCGCCGTTCGTCATGAACGCTGCTTGCCGCCGTATCTCGGTACATCTTGAAGACAAACGGAAACACCCGCTTGAAATCCGCAGATACTATCGTCGTCTGAACTACTAGTCAGCAACGTGCCTGTGGGTCAGTAGAAATTTGCACCACAGCCGAGAGATTTCCCTCTTTGCTGTGGTGTATTTTACGAAAGTCAGCAGGCAGAAGGAGGACCGGACTGTGTATATTGCGACGCTTTGGAATAAATTGCCGCTTGTCAAAAACTATAAGTTATTGAAAGGCAATTGCAAAATCACGGTTCAGTTTGAATTGATATTCAGCACTGCGAATACGCTTTGCACCTTTTATTTGAGCTTATACATGAAAGCGCGCGGACTGTCAAACGCAGATATCGGTCTTTTGGTGGCAATCGGTTATGTGGCGGGAATGACATGTGCGCTGTTTTCGGGCGAAATTGTAAATCGACTCGGACGCAAACGCAGCATCTTTATTTTTGAGATAGCAGCATGGGCGGTTTCCAGTTTCATCTATGTTTTTGCCGACAATTTTTGGCTGTTTGCCCTTGCAAAACTGGTGGGCGGACTGCAACAAATTTCCGTTGTGGCGTGGAGTTTCATGGTGATGGAAGATGCCGAAAGCGATGAGCGCTTAGCGGCATTCAACTTGCTCAATGTAATGCACACCGCAACCGGCATCATCACACCCATCGGCGGCATTATCGTGGCACAGCTCGGTCTCATTCGTGCGGAGCAATGTTTTTTTCTCTTTGCAGGCATCACGTTTGTGATAGAAATGACATTGCGCAACCGCTGTTATGTCGAAACCAAAACAGGCAAAATGCTGCTTGAGCAAAGCCGAAAAAAAGGGTCGCTGTTCAGTTTGCGCAAAAGCTTCAGCGGGATTGCAACCATTGTAAAAACGCCCCTTGTACTTGCCGCTGTCGGCACGGTGGTGTTATACAATATGACATTTCCGCTCAGTTCACGCGCCAGTCTTTACCTCAATGTTTATATCACAGACGTTTTGGGCATTGATGCCACTGCCGTTTCCATGGTGGGCGGCGTGATGGCGGTTGTGGTGCTGCTTTCCGGTTTGCTGATTATTCCGCATATCAACCGCAAAGTGAAAACACTTGAACAGGTAGCCGTGGCACTCGGCTCAGGATGTTTGATTCAAATTCCGTTTCAATTGATGATGATTTACGCACCGCATAAAAATTTATTGTTTGTCTGCATGGCAATTTCCGTGTATGCGCTGGGTTGGTCCGGCATTCAAACATATTTGGATGTGCTGATGGCGGAATCAACAGAATCTTTTCCGCAGGAGCGCAGCAATATTTACGCCTCAATGAACTTGATGATTTCGGCGTGCAGCATGGCAATGGCTTCTCTCAGCGGTTTTTTATATCTGCTTGAGCCGACGTTGCTGTTCTGGATTTGCGTTGTCTTGCTGAGCATGTGCATAATTGGTCTTTTATTTGTATTTATCCTCAGCCGTAAAAGCCGGCTGTTATCTAACATTATTTAGGAGGAGTTTTCCATGAAACAAGAGCATGTAGAGCAATATTCCAAAGCAATTGCGGCGGTCGCTGCAAAAGAAGTGAAAAACATTTATTTTGTAGCGTGTGGCGGTTCCAAAGCATTTATGCACCCGGCACAGTATATCTGTGACCTCGAAACCGAAACACCGTCGGCGGTTTATCCGTCCAACGAGTTTGTACATCGCTGCCCGAAAGGTCTTGGCAAAAACAGTGTTGTCATCACCTGCTCCCATTCCGGCAATACGCCCGAAACCGTCAAAGCGACAGAGCTTGCGCGTGAAAAAGGCGCATTGACCATCGCATTGTCCAACGTGGTGGATTCTCCGCTGTGGAAAGCTGCCGAATGTGCCATTCATTATGACTGGAAAGATTTCGATTTTTCCGACGGTCGTTATGGCATGCTGTATGCAGTGACATTCGGCATTTTGAACGTGCTTGCCCCGTGCGAAAAATATGACCGCGCCATCAAAGCCGTCAGCGCATTGCAGCCGGCAATTGACCGCGCACATGTGCAGCACAAAGAGCGCGCCGATGTATTCGGCAAAACGCACAAACGCGATAAACTCATCTATACCATGGCAAGCGGCAGCAACTACGGCAGCGCCTATTCGTTCGCCATCTGCCTGCTGATGGAAATGTCATGGGTCAACTCCAACGCCATTCATGCGGGCGAATACTTCCATGGCCCGTTCGAATGCACCGATTTTGACGTACCGTTCCTGCTGCTCAAAGGCATTGACCAATGCCGTCCGCTTGACGAGCGCGCCGAAGCATTCTGCAAAAAATACAGCGAGCGCGTCACCGTTATCGATGCGGCTGAATTTGATTTGCATGAAGTTCCCGCAGATTTGCAGTGCTATTTTGCCGCCGTCGTGACCGACTGCGTCCTGCGTGATTACGCTGACGCCCTTGCCGATCATCGCGGACATCCGCTCAGTGTGCGCCGTTATATGTGGCGTATGGAGTATTAAAATGCAGTATGAAGCCTTCTGTGAGGCGAATAAAAACCTCACAATCCATCGTGTTACCGACGATGCTTTCCGCCCTTATGGAATGGTGCGCAAGATTGACCAAGTGGAAGCTGTCATGGAAATTGCCAAAAAGACAGTGGAAACGCCGGAAAACGGAAATCGTTATGTGCCGGATATTCCGGAGTTGACCTCCTTTCCGGCAGTGCAGGCGCTTGCGCATGAGATATTTGGCGGATTGCCGGCACAAGCAGGCGTATGCACAGGAACAAACACTGTGCTGAACGGCTTTGAATTTCATCAATGCAGCGAGGGTCTCGTGGCAGTGGAAGATTGTGCCTTGATTCTCGGCAACCGGTCAGAACTGCGCGACAACTGTTATCCGAGCGATAAAGTAGCGTATTTCTACATGGAAAAAGGACAGGTTGTCGAGCTTTACAGCACAACATTGCACTATACACCGTGCCGCGTAGGCAAATCGTTCAGCACCATAGTGATGCTTCTGAAAGGCACCAATCTGCCGATGGAACATCCGGCAGGTTTGCTGACAAAGACAAATAAGTGGTTTATCACCCATGCTTCTGTGGCAGAGAAAATTGCACAAGGTGCATTTCCGGGACTTGTAGGAGATATTCCCGCAATCAAACCACTCGTGTAAAAACAAAAAACACCGCGCTTTCGATGGAAGCGCGGTGTTTTTGTTTTGCAGAAAATAATTCACCCGCATAATTTTCAAATCGTCCCCGTAGGGAACGGTCTTGACCGTTCCGCGGGCGTACCATAAAATTTATGGCGTTGCGGCAATGCGACCGTTCCGCGGCCGTACCCCCCCAATGGCGGCAGCGCCCCCACAATTGTTAGTCAAACCCCCGACAGACAGGGGCGTCGTGA
>JAVWRA010000039.1:0-15449 GCA_036635095.1 Ruthenibacterium sp.
CGCGCCGTTTGGCGGCAACGCATAACATCAAAGAGGACGGCGGAACGGTCAAGACCGTTCCCTACGGCACATTGCTATAAACGATGCACCCACCCTTGCGGGTTTTGTCGCACAATTCAAACAAATGCGTCTGCTTGTCCGTCATCAGGCGTCCAACAATGCCGGAATGTCAAACAGCGAGGGGACAATGGCGCTTGCAAGTTCCTCCATTATAGGCGTGGGCGGGTCCATATTCGGCACCATCACGGTGTAACAGCCGGCGGCGTGTCCCGCACGTACCCCGTTGTAGGAATCCTCCAGTACCAGACATGCTTCCGGTGCAACATGCAGCGTTTTTGCTGCCAACCAGTAAATATCAGGATTGGGTTTGGAATGCTCCACCATATCGCCGCAAATCAATGCGTCAAAATAATGCGCAATACCGGCAACCTCCAGATGCTGTTGCACCAGTTCCTTGCGTGTGGACGACACCACAGCCATCGGAATATTGCGCGCTTTCAAAAAGGCGAGCAGCTCCGGCAAACCCGGTAAAATGGGCATTTCGTCTTTGAGCTGCTCTTCAAATTCGGCGCGCATGGCAATGCGCAATGCGTCAAAAGGCGCATCTGCGCCAAAATGTTCTAAAAATGCGGCGCGTCCGTCAGCCGCGTTGCGTCCACGCATCAACTCCATGTCTTTGAGTGTTAATTGCAGTCCAAAACTTGGCGCATACTTAATCCAAAGTGCGCCGGAAAGCCGTTCCGTGTCAAACATCAACCCGTCCATGTCAAAAAGCGCTGCCTGAATCTCCATTTTTTATCTCCTATATTGCAATTATCGATACTTCTATTATAGTATATTTTGTGCAGAGATACAAGGTGTTTTGCGCGGCGGCGGCGCGTCGAATGAGCAGTAAAATGAACAAATCCACCGGCGTACCGGTGGATTTGTGTGTTATTTATTCGTCAGCCAAATACATTTGCATCGGATAGGACAGATACTCCACAGGCTCCAGTTTTTCGGCTGTGATGTATCCGGCGGGTGCGTTGAGAACGCTCGGAATGCGGTTCACAATGGTGGCGCAGGTATGTTCCACCGTGGCAGGTTTTTTCACATAAAATGTGGTGTCCGGCTCGCCTTTGATTTTCCAGTCGCACATGTCGCCATCATCGGGGCCGTATACTTTGCCGATGCACTGCGTTTCAATCACAGGTCCTTGGAACGTTTCCGTGGTCACAACGGCGCTCATGCCAATGCAGTCGCCTTTTGGAATCGTGCGGCCGAGCGTTGCGCTGTAAAGGTCGGTATCATAGAAATACGGAACGCATTTTTGTGTCTGCGATTTGATGGTCCAGCCCATTTTCGATGCCAGCGCTTCGTTCGAGTTCCACACATAAGACGGCTCTAAGGTCTCCGGATGCGCAATCTGCGCCTCAAATTCTTCCGCCGTCAATCCGGCGCCATGCGCGTTGGCAAGTGCCAGACCGTAATCCTCGACATTGTAACTCACGGCACCCTCGATTTTGTCGATGCGATGTACGCCGCCCGCAACGCAGCCAATCATGTTAATCCAGTAAATGTCCTGCATTCCTGCGCCGCAAATGGTGCAGCCGGTTTCTTTTGCCAGTTTATCAAGCTTGTTGGTGATGGCGCTTGCCGTCGTCCACGGGTAAATGGCTTCCTCACAGGTGGTGACAACATTGATGCCGCGTGAAACGCATTTTTCAAAATGCGGATAAACATCGTCCATGAAGCTGAATAAGGTGACAATTGCAATATTGGCGTCGCATTCGTCCAATACGGCGTCTGCATCAGAGCGTATTTTCACGCCGAGCTTGACACCGAGACCGGCAAAATCGCCCACGTCCATGCCCACTACATCGGGGTTTACATCAATTGCGCCCACAATTTCAGCGCCTTTTTCATACAGATAACGCAGCGAGTATTTTGCCATTTTACCACAGCCATATTGTACTACGCGAATTTTTTCGTTCAACATTATACAAACCCTCTTTTCTTTATCATTGCATGATTTGCAAACGCACAATGTGGTTTGCTTCGATGCTTTCATTATAAAGGTTATAGTCGTAATAAGGTCAATCGACATTTGTTATAAATTTAACACAATATTCTTGTGCGGTTTTCACGACATAAATGAGGAAGATAACACATCGGTGCATCTACCTGTCGGCGGCTTGTCGGGTTTCTGTGAATTTTACGGGTATTTGCAAGCGCAAAAACATTTCGCGTGTGGAAGAACCGAAAACGGGAAAATCCGTCAGCACTTCACAGATATAATCACCGCAAATACTGTAGCCTTTTGCGGCAATTTCGTCCAAAAGGCGCGCCATATAGGCGGGTTCTTTTTCAAATTTGTCGCAGTAAATGCACAGATACATGCCGCCGGGAATCGGACAGGTCAGCGAGTCCTGCACATATTCTTTATCTACAAATACAAATACTTCGGTGGAATACAAATTGTGATGCAGCAGATTTTCGCGGCGCAAAATGCTGCCGGCATTGCAAAAATAAATCTGCGGCAAGCTGTTTGCAACAAGGCTCATTTTAAGTTGCCGCAGCATCTTTTCATACGCAGCAATGCCATATTCATAGAAATTGATTTTTGCGTCATAGCAGTACATCAACCGCGGTGCGATATATTCCATCATCATGCTGCCGTCGGGCGGCGCGCTTTCATAACGGTCAAAGCTTTCAATTGTGCGTTCGATTGCGCGTTTTTGGTAGTGTAAATCATTGATTTGCCCGTCTATCTGCTTGCTTTTCTGCGTTAAAATTCTTTTCACAAGCGGCAGATTTTTGGCATCGAGCTGTGTTTTGATGTCGGCAAGGCTCATGCCGAGACTTTTCATATACTGAATCATGTCAAGGCGCGCGCTTTGCGTGATATCATAGTATCGATATCGCGTTTCCTCTTGCCGCACGGCAGGCGAAAGCAAGCCGAGTTTGTCATAAAGGCGCAGCGTTTGCTCAGAAATATGATTGAGTGCTGCCATTTGTCCAATGGTGAGATGTTCCATCATGCGTTTCCTCCACAAATTCGGAATCAAGATAAACCTTGTAATTGCAATAAGGTTTTGCGTAAAAAACAAAGCCGGAATCGAAATTCCGACTTTGCTGACGCGACTAAATCAAGTAAATTTTGTACTTGTTTTGCAAAGCTCTGGCATCGGCGAGCGCAACTTTGGCGAGAGTGTCCATTCCGCTTTTCTTGAAATTGGCATTCTGCACAAGCTGAACCGATTTTTGATATTCCGGAGACTTCTCAAACGCAAGAAAGCTTGCCTCGGTGTCATTACAGGCAGTCTGCTTTCCTGCCTGTATGGTTTGCGCCTGTGCCAACGCGGTTTGTGCCTGCGCGATTGCACCGGGATTCTGCGGCACGGCAGCCAAAAGAGAATTTAAAAGGTTCTGTGCGGCAACAGTATCCATCGCCGCTTTCTCTGCTTCGTATCGTGCGGCGCTGGCGAGATCCATATAATAGGTATATTGAACGCCGATTCCATTCTCATGGAGCGTATAAGCCGCTTGTGCTTCCGCGTCGGCTTGCTGCGCGTCTGCTTTTCGGCTGCGATAATTGTCAACCGCGGCTTTCACCTCGGCATAGCCGGGTTTTTGTGTAACGTCAACGGTTGAACTGCTGACAGGGGGCGGTGTCGGTTTGACGGAAGAAGCAGGGGGCGGCGTCGGTTTATCGGAAGACGCAGGGGGCGGTGTCGGCTTGCCGGAAGACGCAGGGGGCGGTGTCGGTTTACCGGAAGATGCAGGCGGTTTGTCAGGCGTGACAGAGGTACTGCCGGACGGTGAATTGCCGCCGGACAAAGAGCCGCTTCCCGATGCCGAACCGCTTCCGGAAGAACCGTAAAAAGGAATATAGGGTTTTTGATAACCGTTGCCACCGGGCAGATAGGTGGTGGTATGAAGAGGTGTGTTGTTTTCGTGGCTGATATTGTTCGTTTTTGGCGGAGAATTTTTTTCAAAAACCGGCTTTTCGCCGTGATTGACGCTTTCCGATTGCACACTGTGCGAAACATCAGCATTGGAAGCACCGGAAGCACCGGATACTGCGACGGTTTCGCTCTGCGCAACGGCGGGAATCGCATGGAAAAACAGTGCTTCACGGTTCACGACAAGATAGGCACAAAGGAATAAAAAACAACTTGAAAACGCCAAAATCGCAATGGATTTTCGGCTGAAATGCGGCACGATGCCGTGCTTTATTTGTGCCAGTGTATAATATGGTGCCAGCGCATTCCATACAGCCTGCGTTGTTTGATAGCGGTCATCGGGGTCAATGCGCGTACAGCGCAAAATAATTTTGCGCAAAGGACCTTTGCAAAGAAGCTGTGACGGATGGCAGCCTGTCAGCAGCACATTCAACGTAACGCCAAGCGCAAAAATGTCGGCGCGCCTGTCTGTTTGCAAAATGCCGAATTGTTCGGGCGCGGCATAGCCGGTCGTACCCATCAGGCAGGTGTCGTTGTCCACATAGGCTTTGTATTGCCGTGCGGCGTCAAAATCAACCAAATACAGCGTTCCGTCAGAAGTTTTTAAAATATTCTCAGGCTTTACATCACGATGCACAATGCCCAGTGTATGTAAAGCTGCAAGCGCATCGCAAAGCTGATGAATGTCAGACAAAACAACTTCTGCATGTGCCGGCGCTGTGTCGGTAGGAAGCTGCGGCGCCGAACCTTCTACAAACTGCTGTAAGATTGAATAGCCGTTTTCGCGCAGATAAATAGCGTAAATATGTGGTAAATGCGGCAAATGACGGTTCAACAAAAGCGTGTAAACCGACAGTGGTTCACCGCAATAACTGCACAGCAACCGGCGTGTACCGTCTTGCAAATGCTCTAAAAGGAGATGTTCTTTTTGCTCCGTGCGTTTCAAAATGCGTACAACCGCATACTCTGTGCGCAGCTCCGCCGGAAGCCCTTGCCATGACAACAATTGATTCAACACCTTTACAGTAATGTTTTCAGCTCGTGTTCATAAAGCTGTGTATTCAGCTCCAAAATGGGCGTGGTGTGTAAAAAAGCGTGAATGATAAAGGCGTCACGACTCATTTTTGCATAAAGCTGTGCATATCCCTGCCGTTTTAGGAGTGTCTGCATTTCGTCAAATGTCAAATTCATGCCAAAACCCAGCAACAGCAGCTTGTCACGCGAGGGTGTTTTGAGACCGCTGAAAATTTGGTGCGCATAAATATTATTGAGCATCGAACAGCGAATGGCGTCCGCTTTTGTGATGTGCTTGCTTTGCAAAAAAGCAGCCAAGGCTTGTGGCAGCGTTTCGCAAACATAGCTCCCTTTTGCCGTGGTGACAGCCTGCTCCGCTTGTGGGTGTTGCCGTAAGCTTTCCAGCAGATTTTCCGTGGATTTTTCATTCATGTCCGGCAACCTCCAAATATTTGTATGTTAATAGTATACTAAAAAATCGACATTTTTACAACTATGCTGTCAGCATAATACGGAAAACGTCAAAAATAGCACATTGTCCATATTTTGAAGCTTTTTATCTTTAAAATGCCGATAATCGCGGTGAAACCGACAGCATAGGGGTGTATGATGAGCAATCAGTTTTTGAAAATTCAAACAAAAAACAGCATTTATCATTGACCTTTGGTTTTTCATCTGCAATAATAAGAATAAATCATTGCAATAAGCGTTTTGAAAAAAGGAAGAAGAAAAATGAAAGTTTATAGTTTGTATTTCAGCCCTACGGGCGGCACCGAAAAAGTGACAAAATTGATTGCGCAGGCACTCGGTGAATTGGCAGACGAAATGGATTTATCCCTGCCGCAAGGGGAGAAAATTCCTGCCGCTTTTGATGCCGATGCGCTTTGCGTCATCGGTGTGCCATCGTTTGGCGGTCGCGTTCCCGCAGTTGCACTGGAGCGTTTGCGCCGCATCAAAGCAGATGGCGCGATGGCGGTTTTAATCGCCTGTTACGGCAACCGTGATTACGACGACACCTTGCTGGAGCTGAAAGACGAGGCTGTAAAATGCGGTTTCAAACCTGTCGCCGCCATCGCCGCCGTGACGGAGCATTCCATCATGCGGGAATTTGGTGCCGGCAGACCGGACGCACAGGACTGTGCGGTTTTGCGCGCATTCGCATGTCAAATCAAAAACGCACTCGCGGCAGGCAATGCACCGGCGGACGTATTGGTCAAAGGCAATCGACCGTACCGCGAATATAACGGTGTGCCGCTCAAACCAAGCGCAGACAAAAGCTGCAATGATTGCGGCATCTGCGCAAAAAGCTGTCCGGTGGGAGCAATCTCAAGCGAAAAACCGGAATTGACAGATAAAGACCGCTGCATTTCCTGTATGCGCTGTGTTGCGATATGCCCGCGTCACGCGCGCAAACTCAACTCGATTGTGCTGTTTGCCGCAACACAAAAACTGAAAAAAGCATGTGCGGAACGAAAAGAAAACGAATTGATTTTGTAAATAAATAACGATAAAAAACAAAAAAGGCTTGACAAATAATGTAATAAGGGGTATCCTTGCAAACAAATGAATATTAAAGGAGTGCTTTTGTTTCCCGTTTGGGCGGCAAAAGCAACGATAGAGGCGCGATAATCAAGAATAACGGCTGCAAAAAGGACTCTGAGCGTCCGCAGCCGTGAAAGGGATTGTCGCCGAAGTTAGCGCGGCGCTCATGCTGCGCACTACTGGGACGGCGGAAAATATCCGCCGCACTGTCACTTTACTGTGAAGCGCTATCATGGACAGAAAGACCAAAATTCTTTCGCTTTTTTTGACGAAAAGAGCCATGACGTTTCGCGTACAGTGAAATGTTCATGGCTCTTTTTTATGATGATTTTACAAAAAAACGGAGGAAATAAAAATGAAAAAAATACTTGCACTGGTTCTTACGCTGTCCCTTGTGTTCAGCCTTGCGGCATGTGGAAAATCTGCCGAAACAGCAAAAAAAGACGGGGATACCGCATCGAAAAAAGTTTTGCGCGTCGGCATGGAATGCGGCTATGCGCCGTATAACTGGGCGCAGTCAAGCGATAAAAACGGCGCGGTTCCCATCAAAGACAGCGCCGATTTCGCCTATGGCTATGATGTGATGATGGCAAAATATCTTGCGGAACAAATGGGATATGACCTCGAAATTCAAAAAATCGAGTGGGACAGTTTACCGGTTGCGGTGCAGTCCGGCACCATTGACTGCGTGATTGCCGGTCAATCCGTCACGTCAGAACGTCTGCAAACGGTGGATTTCACAACGCCGTATTATTATGCGTCGATTGTTGCCCTGACCAAAAAAGGTTCGCCGTATGAAAACGCAAAGTCCGTTGCCGACCTCAAGGGCGCGGTTTGCACATCACAGCTCAACACCATCTGGTACACGGTTTGTCTGCCGCAGATTGAAAATGCCGACATCAAACCGGCAATGGAAAGCGCACCGTCTATGCTGGTGGCACTGGAATCCGGCAAGGTGGACCTTGTTGTAACCGACCAACCGACGGCACTCGGCGCAGTTGCCGCTTATCCCGACATGGCGCCCATCACACTTTCAGACGGAGATTTCAAGGTGTCGGAAGAAGAAATCAACATTGGCATCTCGGTGAAAAAAGGCAATCAAGAGCTGCTTGACGCGCTCAATGCAGGGCTTGCCAAGCTGACAAAAGACGATTTCACCAAAATGATGGATGAGGCAATCAAGCTGTCGGCAACGCTCTAACGGCTGCATATTCCATTGCACTTTTGAAAAGGAGAAATGAAATGACGCAACTTCCAACCGGATTTTTCGCGCGTATTCTGTTTATTTTACAGCAGTACGGTGTATCTTTGTTGCGCGGTGCGGGTACAACGTTGCTCATTGCAATTGTCGGCACCGTCATCGGCTGCATCATCGGCTTTGCCTGCGGTGTTGTCAAAACAATTCCTGTGGAAAAAAACGACAGCGCATTTAAAAAAATAGGCATGAAAATCATTCAAATCATCATCGATATCTATGTTGAAGTGTTTCGCGGCACACCGATGATGGTGCAGGCGGTGTTTATTTATTACGGATTGGCACTCGTGGGCGTTGACATGTCGATGTGGTTTGCCGCGTTTTTCATTGTTTCCATCAACACCGGCGCCTATATGACAGAGACTGTGCGCGGCGGCATTTTGTCGATTGACCCCGGACAAACGGAGGGTGCGAAAGCCATCGGCATGACGCATACACAGACGATGCTCTGTGTTATTTTGCCGCAAGCGCTGCGCAATATCATGCCGCAAATCGGCAACAATCTCATCATCAATATCAAGGACACCTGCGTTTTGTCCGTGATTGGCACGGTGGAATTGTTCTTTGCAAGCAAATCGGTTGCCGGCACGTATTACATTTTCTTTGAAACCTTTACCATCACGATGGTGATGTACTTGATTATGACGGTGTCATTTTCGCGTCTGCTGCGCTGGATTGAAAACAAAATGGACGGACCGTCCGGTTACGATTTGGCGACGACGGATCAGCTTGCCCATACGACAGGCATGTTTAATTATACCGGTTCCGACCATGCAAATCCGAATCTTGACATGTGTGCGCATGAGATGAAAAAGCAAAACGACGCCGCTCAAACGCACGAAGGGGAGGTGTAGAGCATGGAGAAAAAACCAATCTTGACCGTGCGGCACCTGAGCAAAAGCTTTGGGGATAATGCGGTTCTGCGCGATATTGACTTCTCGGTTTGCGCCGGCGATGTCATCAGCGTAATCGGGGCATCGGGTTCCGGAAAATCAACGCTTTTACGTTGTATTAATCTGCTTGAAACACCAACGGCGGGCGAAATTCTGCATGGAGATGTGGATATTCTCAAGGAGAAAATCAATGTGCCGGACTATCGTTCCCGCGTGGGCATGGTGTTTCAGAATTTCAATTTATTCAACAATCTGACGGCGCTTGACAATTGCACAGTCGGTCTTGTAAAAATCCGTAAGCTCTCCAAAAAAGAAGCGCATGACCGCGCCATGCTGTATCTCGATAAAGTCGGTATGGCGCCGTTTATCAACGCCAAACCGCGTCAGCTTTCCGGCGGGCAAAAACAGCGCGTTGCCATTGCGCGCGCACTTGCGATGGAGCCGGAGCTGTTGCTGTTTGATGAGCCGACCTCGGCACTTGACCCGCAAATGGTGGGCGAGGTACTCGGCGTGATGCGCAAACTTGCGCAAGAAGGCTTGACAATGCTCGTTGTTACGCATGAAATGGCGTTTGCGCGCGATGTGAGCAACCGCGTGGTATATATGAGCGACGGTGTTATTTGTGAAGAAGGTACACCCGACGATATTTTCGTGCATCCGCAAAAACAGCAGACCAAAGAGTTTTTGGCGCGGTTTACACAGCGGTAAGCCTGTAAAATTGCTGCAATAAAAAATACTGACACTGTGAGGTGTCAGTATTTTTTTTGATAAATATGTCTTTTTGCGCAGCCGTGCGGCAATATCGCGGTGCGATTATTTTGAAAAAACCTCGTTAATTCACGCGCTCATCGCCAAAGAAAAACAGCGCCACCGTGCCGGGACCGGTATGAGAACCGATTACGGTGCCAACACTGTTGATTTGCACTTTTCCGTCAAGATGTTTAAACTTCTTCTCAATCATAGTTGCAACGGTGCGCGCATATTCTTCACAGGCGGAGTTTGAGATATAACATTTTCCACTGTAGTTCAGTCCGCCGTCGGCGTGTTCCACCATACGGGCAACAATTTCGTCCATCACGCGGGTTACGCCACGGTATTTGTCGCGCGGAATCAATTTTCCGTTACAGTCCATATTCAGCAAGGGGCAAATGTGCAACATGGTGCCAAAAACCGCAGAGGTTTTTGAAATGCGTCCGCCGCGGTAGTAGCTGGAGAGGTCTGTCGAAAAAAACCAGTGATGAATGCGCAGCTTATGCGCCTCAAGCCAAAGACGTGCGGCTTCAAGTCCGGCGCCTTTGTCACGCAAAGAACATGCGGCGGTCACAAGCAGTCCGTATCCGGAGGACGCGCCAAGGGAATCGACAATTTCAATGCGGCGCTGCGGATATTTTTCACGCAGGGTGTCCCGTGCAATGCAGGCGGAAGTGTATGTGCCGGACAATCCACTCGATAAAGTGAGGTGCAAAATATCTTGTCCGCTCTTGAGAATCGGCTCAAAGCAATCCACATACTGCCCAACGCTGACCTGTGATGTGGTTGGCTGTGCGCCGTCCGTGATTTTTTGATAAAAAGCAGAAAACGGCATTGACTGACCGAGGTCGTCTCTGTAATCGACGCCGTCAATGGTAAAATGAAAGCAGAGATACGGAATTTTGTGTGCTTCAAAAAAAGAAGGTGGCATATCTGCCGTAGAACAACAAGTGAGAACGAATGCGGACATAAAAACCTCCATGCGATGCGTCATGTCGCAAATTTAAATATATTTTCATACAAAGAGACACAACCCGTGCCGTAAAAAACCGCGCTTCAATGGCGAACGGCGACGCCGTTTTGAGCGCAAAACCGCAAACCGCAAAATTACGCTTCTACAACGCGCACCGTTTTCATGGTGACGGCTTTTTTGGGTTTGTCACGCCCATCTGTTTCGGTGCGAGCAATTTCGTCCACCACATCCATGCCCTCCGTCACATGACCGAATGCGGCATAATCACCGTCTAAATGCGGCGCATCATCGTGCATAATGAAAAATTGGCTGCCGGCAGAATTGGGCATACCGCTGCGCGCCATGCTGATGACACCGCGCGTGTGATGAATCGGATTATTGACGCCGTTGCGCGCAAATTCGCCTTTGATGCCATAACCGGGGCCGCCCATGCCTGTGCCGTCCGGGCATCCGCCTTGAATCATAAAGCCGGGAATAACGCGGTGAAACGTCAGTCCGTCATAAAAGCCTTCGCGCACAAGCTTTGTGAAGTTTTCCACGGTAATTGGCGCGGCGGCGGCATCCAGCTCCAGTTTAATCTTTTTCCCGTTTTCCATTGTAATTTCAATCATTATTTTCTCCATTTCCGCACAGGTAAACTGCGCAGTGTGTTTTTATTTTCAGTATATCATAATTAGCTGCAAATTTCACGCTTTTATAGCGAATTGAAATTTTTTTGCACATTTCTCTCCGCATTTGCATCAGAAAATGCAGCGCTCTGCCGTTCAGTCTGTTCAGATAAAGTGTATTCTGCCATCGGCATTTCCAACATGTTTGTCCAGTATCGCTTTGCGCAATGCGTCATGCGACATTTGGGGTTTTCACGCGCGGCAATTGAAATTGTCGTGTAAAAACGCTTCCACATCGCCTTATATTGTGCTTCTTCTGCGCTTTCGGGCGGCAGAGTCAGGGTGTCCAATGAAATAATTTTTGCCGTGTGCTGCTGATACACAAGCGCTGCCGCATGTGTTTTGTCAAAAATTAAAAAGTCCTCCTGCATATATCGATTGCAAAAATGCGCCTGTAGATAGGGCAGTACGTAATTTTTAGGCGTAATGACCGCGACAAGCGCGCCGTCAAAATCAGAAAACCGCAAAAAGCCAAGCAGAAGATGACATTCTCTTTTCAAATGCAGTTCCGCCGCCAAAAGCGGCTGTACATCGGGATGCGCAAGCAGGTGCATCACCTGTGCGCCCTCGCGATATCCCATTTGCAAAAAGCGCAAAATCAGCATTTCTTTTCCGTCGGCACACGATAAAAAAACGGCTTGCACCAATTTGGAGGCGGCAGGACTGATTTTAAGCGGAATAGATTCATATACACGCGCCGCGCGCGCCTCATCGGTAAGAATCGCGCGCTGTAAAAAAAGGCTCGGCTGCGCCAAATCTTCAGGCACAATGTCAATCGGTGTTTCATGCGCATACACGCTTTCATAAATGCAGCAAAGTAATCCCTCAAAACTGCCGTCATACAGATAAATTACATTTGCCGCAGTATACATGCAACCGCCTCCTCTTTTACAGTTTGAGCGGCAATTTGCGGCGCATAACCCTCGCTTGCCAGACGCTGCAAATCGGGTGCGGCAAACAGGCTGAGCTGTTCCATACCGGTCGCTTCGCCGATGGCAAACGCTTTCGGGTCAAGCAGTGCGCGCACGGTGGTGTCGCGGCTTGCGTGTGCGCCGGCAGAAAAACCGCGGCAAATCATGAAATATTGCGCACGTTTGAGTACAACGCCGATGCGCTTCAAATCCATCCAATCGAGACGTCCGCCGCGCCGCGCCGTGCGGATACGCTGCGCGCTTTTTACGCCGATGCCCGGCACACGCAGCAGCATTTCATAGCTGCAAGTGTTGATATCCACAGGAAACAGCTCCATGTGATGAATCGCCCAATTGCATTTCGGGTCAAGATACGGATTGAAATTCTGATTATTCTCATCCAGAATTTCGTCCGCCTTAAACGCATAAAACCGCAGCAGCCAATCTGCCTGATACAGCCGATGTTCGCGCAGCAAAGGCGGTTTTGTATCAAGCGCAGGGAGAAGAATATTTTGCGTCACGGGGATATAGGCGGAGAAAAACACACGTTTCAGGCTGTATTTTTGATACAATCCTTCCGTCAGCCGCAAAATCTGAAAATCGCTTTCGGGGCTTGCGCCCACAATCATCTGTGTGCTTTGTCCCGCCGGCGCAAATTGCGGTGTACTGTGATATTTTGTAAGTTCTGCCTTGTTTTGCAACACGCCGTCGCTCACTTGTTTCATCGGAGCCAAAATAGATTGCTTGCTCTTATCCGGCGCAAGAAGTGCCAAACTTTGTGCGCTGGGCAACTCGATGTTGACGCTCAAACGGTCTGCCAAAAGTCCGAGACGCGCCACCAAAAGCGAATCGGCACCCGGAATGGTTTTTGCATGAATGTAGCCGCGAAAATGATATTCGCCGCGCAGCAATTCCAAAACCGCAATCATCTGCTCCATGGTGTAATCGGGACTGCGCAGAACGGCGCTTGATAAAAACAGTCCTTCAATATAATTGCGCCGATAAAATCCAATGGTCAGCTCTGCCAATTCGCGCGGCGTAAAAGCGGCGCGCGGCACATCGCTTGTCACGCGATTGACACAA
Organism: Ruthenibacterium sp.; assembly: GCA_036635095.1. Lineage (GTDB taxonomy): Bacteria > Bacillota > Clostridia > Oscillospirales > Ruminococcaceae > Ruthenibacterium. Next base: position 13,034 of record JAVWRA010000039.1, read on the forward strand.
TACTGGCAATTGTAAACGCAAAAATTACTCAAAAGCACTTTTAAAAGGCTGACGCAGCGTCCGTCGGCTGAAAAAGTGTGGCAAATGCCGGCGGAAACAGTGCTGCCAAGTCCGGTGCTGTTGCCGGTACGCGCAGAACCGCTTGAGGTGCAAGCGACATCATATTTTGCACTGTCGGTTAAAATTGTTAATTTTTCCATCACATCCATGGGAAAGTCTCCTTAAAAAAGGTACAAAAAAGAAAGCCTTGTGAAACCGCAAAGCAAAAGCATAGTCCGGTTTATCGGACTGCTCAATTGATATACTGTAACTGCGGGGTTAAAAGAAAGTGAAATCTACCATTTGGTTTTTGTCTCTACCACTTTGCCTGCAATGTACAGATTTTGCAAATCATCGCCCATGATAATTTGCGCTTGATAATCAGAATTAAACGGCTGTAAAATAACGGTATTGCCGCGGCGGACATACTTTTTTAGGGTGCCGTTGCCCTCGCCATAGACGATTACGCCAAGTTCGCCGCTGTCCAATGTGGGTTGCCGATGCACAAGTGCCAAATCGCCGTCATGAATGCGCGGTTCCATGCTGTCACCTTTGACAATCAAATAAAAATAGCTGTCAGGATCTTTGACATTTGCGGATTCCTCGCCATAATCTTCCTCAAATGCCAACGCATCGTAGCCGGCACGCACGGTACCGATAATGGGAATCATATGTCCGTTTGTGGCGGCGATGGCGGTCGGTGCGGCGCCAAGCGGGACATCACAGCCAAGCAGATAGTCTGTGGTAACGCGAAAATAAGCCGCCAAAACGGAAATGGTTTGCGGGTCGGGCGTACAGCGCCCCGTCTCCCATTTGCCGACAGCCTGCTGCGTTAAGCCAAGCGCGCGCGCCAGTGCAACCTGTGAAACGCCCCCCGTTTTTCGCAATTCTTTCAAGCGTTGTGCAAACATTTCACACCGCTCCTCTCACTTTGATAGTTCTATCTTACTACTTGCAGTTGTAATTGTAAATAGAAAAATGAAAAATAATAAAAAAAGTTGTAAAAACATCTTGACAACAACGCGAAGTTGTTGTATTCTGGAGTCACAAAGAAAAAGTGCGGTTCAAACCGTTTTCAGGAGGTTTCTGATGAAATATGAAGTGAAAAGTTTTCTGTTGAAAATAATGATGGTCCTGTTTGGGCTGCTTGGCATGACACAGCTCGGTGCTTTCGCAGGCGGAGAATGTTCGTTTTTGCAGATGCTGATGGTAGCACCGGTTTGTGCGGTGCTGTGCTATGAAGCCTGCAAGGCAGATGCACACATCACGCGGGAAAAAAGTCGGCGCGTTGTAGCATTGCGTGTCGCTCAACGCGAACCGACCTCGCGCTTTGTCGCATAAAATGAAACGTGTGCGAAATACTATATAGCATCAACGGTTTGGATACATTGCTAAACATTGCCAAAATATTGACAAAGTATGCGGTTGGCGTTATACTGAACGTAAAGAACATTTTGTTCGAAACTGATTATATAGGAGGCACTTATTATGAAAAAGATTCTTGTTATTGCACTTGCTTGCATTTTGGCACTTTCGCTCGTTGCTTGTGGCGGCGGTATCAAAGACGGCACCTACACGGCAGAAGCGGCACAGGCAAGCCACGACTGGTTTGACATACTGTCCGTCACATATAAAGACGGAAAAGTGGTTGAAGCCGTTTATGATGCAAAAGACGCTGCCGGTGTTTTGAAGAGCAGCAAATCCGCAGAAGAATATCCGATGGAAATTCCTTTGACGGAGTGGATGCCGAAATTGAACGAGAATATCGTCAAAGCAGGCACTGCCGACAAAATTGAAGCGGTTGCAGGCGCAACGAACTCCAGCAACGCCGCAAAAGCTTTGATGAAAGCCATCGAAGAAAACGCGAAAAAAGGCAACACCGAAACTGCAAAAGTTACAATGCCCACAGAATAAGCATTTCATTTTACAGCATTTGAAAAGCGGCGCTTGCACCCATTGAATTGACCCCAAAAAGTTAGACAAATATTTTAATTAAGCGGCCATAAGGGCTTGTTGTCTGTGAATCGCAGGCGGCAAGCCCTTTAGCTTTGCCTTGATGCGGCGGTTGTTATAGTAGTCGAGGTAGTCAATGAGCTCTGCCTTGAAGTGCTCTATCGAGTCGAATTTTTGCAGATAAAGCAGCTCGCTTTTCAGCAGCCCAAAGAAATTTTCAATCACCGCATTGTCCAGGCAATTTCCCTTGCGACTCATGCTCTGCTGGATGCCTTTTTCACGAAGCATCCGTTGGTACTGCTTGTGTTGGTAGTGCCAGCCCTGGTCGGAATGGAGGATGAGATTGGTGCCGTTCGGTAGCTTTTCAAAAGCTCTTTTCAACATTTCCGTCACCATGTTCAGCACCGGATGCTCGTAAATCGTG
>JAVWRA010000040.1:0-9725 GCA_036635095.1 Ruthenibacterium sp.
GATGTGTAGCGACCACCGCTAAATTTATATAAGTCTCTATGAATCTGCGTCAACAATGCGACGATTTCAGGCGTCAGAAGCGCTTGTCAACGATTGTTATAATGATAGTCTCTCATTTAATTACCTCAAGACAGTTTAATTATCATGCTTCTATCAACTCTTGTCAAGCATCAATATTGTAGGAAAGCCGCTAAGGCGCTGTCTCACGGGGGTAAAATCGAATGATGGCAACAAAAAAACAGCCACTCGAGAACGAGCGGCTGTTTCCGTTTGTATCAAGCTAAACCCTTGAAAACAAAAGGTTTATACCTTTTTATTACACCTGGCTTGCAGCCACGGCGCACGCGACTGTCGCGCCGACCATGGGGTTGTTGCCCATACCGATGAGACCCATCATTTCTACGTGCGCGGGTACACTGGAAGAACCGGCGAACTGTGCGTCACCGTGCATACGGCCCATGGAATCGGTCAAGCCATAGCTGGCAGGACCTGCCGCGACGTTGTCCGGATGCAAAGTGCGGCCTGTGCCGCCGCCGGATGCCACGGAGAAATATTTTTTGTTGTTCTCAATCGCCCATTTTTTGTATGTGCCGGCGACAAGATGCTGAAAGCGAGTGGGGTTGGTGGAGTTGCCGGTGATGGAAACTTCAACGCCCTCTTCTTTCATGATGGCAACGCCCTCAAGCACATCGTTTGCGCCGTAGCATTTGACTGCCGCGCGCTCGCCGTTTGAAAACGCTTTTTCCTGCACGATGTTCAGCTTGCCGGCTTTGAAATCATAATCGGTTTCCACATAGGTGAAACCGTTGATGCGGCTGATGATATAGGCGGCATCTTTGCCAAGACCGTTCAAGATAACACGCAGCGGGGTTTTGCGCGCTTTGTTGGCGGTTCTTGCGATACCGATTGCGCCCTCTGCGGCGGCGAAGCTCTCATGACCCGCCAAAAATGCGAAGCAGGAGGTTTCATCACGCAGCAGCATTGCGCCGAGGTTGCCGTGGCCGAGACCGACGGCGCGCTGTTCGGCAACAGAGCCGGGAATGGTGAAAGCTTCCAGACCCTCACCGATTGCTGCCGCACAGTCAGCGGCAGATTTGAGGCCGCGTTTTACGGCGATTGCTGTGCCGAGGGTATACGCCCACACGGCATTGTCGAAACAAATATTCTGTACGCCACGCACAATTGCGTCTACGTCCACGCCTTTGGCGAGGAGCATTTCGCGGCAGGCGTCGAGCGACTCGATACCATTGGCGGCAAGACATTTTTCAATTTTGGGCATGCGGCGTTCTTGACTTTCAAAAGTTGCCATAGTTACGTCCTCCTTTCTTACTCTTCACGCGGGTCGATGTATTTCGGAGCATCGGCGAAACGACCATAGGTGCCGATGTTCTTTTCGTATGCGTCTTTCGGGTCTTTGCCGTGGCGGATATCTTCCATCATTTTGCCAAGACGTACAAACTGGTAGCCGATTGACTCGCCGTTTTCGTCCAGTGCAATTTTGGTGATATATCCCTCGGTCAATTCGAGATAACGAACGCCTTTGGCTTTTGTGGAGAAAATCGTACCTGTCATGCTGCGCAGGCCTTTGCCCAAATCTTCAAGACCGGCACCGATGGGTAAGCCGCCGTCTGAAAACGCTGTTTGCGTGCGGCCGTATACAATCTGCAAAAACAGTTCACGCATGGCAACGTTGATGGCATCGCACACAAGGTCGGTATTCAGTGCTTCAAGAATGGTTTTGCCGGGCAGAATTTCGCCCGCCATTGCGGCAGAATGGGTCATGCCGGAACAACCGATGGTTTCCACCAAGGCTTCTTCAATAACACCTTTTTTGACGTTGAGCGTCAATTTGCAGGTGCCTTGCTGCGGCGCACACCAGCCGATGCCGTGTGTCAAACCGCTAATATCGGTAATTTGATATGCTTTAACCCACTCGCCTTCCTCCGGGATAGGCGCAGGCCCGTGATTCGGCCCTTTTGTGAGCGGACACATATGCTCTACTTCATGAGAATAAGTCATAGTGATACTCCTTACTTTTGATAAATTTTTGACAACATTCGCTACTCTTTATTATAAGCAAAGCTTGCCCTCTTTGCAAGGTTTGCAGCACGTTTTTTTATATTTTTTATAAATATACAGATATGTCCAAATTTTTTGGAGGATTTGACAAAAAGTTTTTAATAAACTTGTTGACATTGCCAATATTTCTGTTATAATATGGATGACGGATAAAGATGGCCGTCAAATGGAAGTATGTAGAAAATATTGAATTACGAGAGGAGTTTTTACAATGTCTGTTGATATGCACAATATTGATTTAAAAGAGTTTAACGAAATTCTCGCCACTTGCTCCGGCGATGTTTTCATGGTAACACCGGAGGGCGACCGCTTGAATTTGAAAAGCAAACTTTGCCAACTGATTGGGTTTACCAAATTGGTTGAGGGCGGCAGCATCGCTGAAGCACATCTGGAATGCTCAAATCCGGAAGATCAAAGCAAATTGTTCCGCTTTAACATGTTTGGCGAAAAATAATTCACTGTCACCTATGCCTCAGCCTGCTGAAAACTTTGTTTTTGGCAGGCTGAGGCTTTTTTGTCTGTAAATCCGCACAATTCACACTCCGTTCATTGACAGTGTTTCCCTGTTTGTAGTATGATAGATAGTGTCTATAATAAGGTATATAAGAGAGGGTCATGATTTTGTCTTTTTTTGAAAAAATATTCGGCGGGTCTGTATCTGCAAAAGAATTGAAGAAAATTCAGCCGATTGCCGACACGGTGCTTGCACTGGAAGATACCTATAAAGCAAAAACCGATGCCGAATTACAAGCGGTTACGCCTGCACTCAAAAGCCGTCTTGCCAATGGCGAAACGCTGGATGATATTTTGCCGGATGCGTTTGCCGTCTGCCGTGAAGCAAGCTGGCGTGTGTTGCAAATGCGCCATTTTCCGGTACAAATTATCGGCGGTATTGTGCTGCATCGCAGTGCCATTGCCGAAATGCGCACAGGTGAGGGTAAAACACTGGTTGCTACCTTGCCTGTCTACCTCAATGCGCTCACCGGACGCGGCGTTCATGTTGTCACGGTCAACGATTATCTTGCCACGCGCGACAGCGAATGGATGGGAAAAGTGTATCGTTTTCTCGGTCTGTCCGTCGGCTTAATTGTCCACGGCATCACCAACGAGGAGCGCCACGCCGCGTATCGCGCCGACATCACTTATGGCACCAACAACGAGTTCGGCTTCGATTATCTGCGCGACAACATGGTCACCTATAAAGAACAAATGGTACAGCGCGGTCATTATTATGCCATCGTCGATGAGGTTGACTCCATCTTGATTGATGAAGCGCGCACCCCGCTGATTATCAGCGGCGAGGGCGACAAAAGCACCGATTTGTATAAATTGGCAGACAATTTTGCACACACGCTGAAAGCCACCGTCATAGCGGAACTCGACGACAAAGAAGAACATGACGACGTTGTTGACGGCGATTATATCATTGATGAAAAGAAAAAAACCGCCACGCTCACCAAGAGCGGCATTGAAAAGGCGGAAAAATATTTCAATGTCGGAAATTTGGCAGACGCCGATAATATGACGTTGCAGCATCACATCAACCAAGCCATCAAGGCGCGCGGCGTGATGAAACGCGACGTGGACTATGTGGTGCGTGATGGCGAAGTAATCATTGTGGACGAATTTACGGGGCGCATGATGCTCGGACGTCGCTACAATGAGGGACTGCATCAGGCAATCGAAGCAAAAGAGGGCGTGACCGTTGCGCGCGAAAGCAAAACGCTTGCGTCCATCACGTTCCAAAACTATTTCCGCATGTATGAGAAACTCGCCGGCATGACCGGCACTGCCCAGACGGAAGCCGGCGAATTTAACGAAATTTACGGCTTGATTGTTGTGGAAGTGCCGACCAACCAACCGGTTGCACGTACAGATTATAACGATGCTGTGTACAAAACTGAAAAAGGCAAATACAACGCCGTCATTGAGCAGGTGCTGGAATGCCATGGCAAAGGTCAGCCGGTTTTGGTGGGTACCATCTCCATTGAAAAAAGCGAATTGCTTTCCTCCATGCTGAAAAAGCGCGGCATCAAGCATGAGGTTTTGAACGCGAAATATCATGAAAAAGAAGCGGAAATCATCGCGCAGGCAGGTAAGAAAAACGCCGTCACCATCGCCACCAACATGGCGGGACGCGGCACGGATATCGTGCTTGGCGGCAACGCGGAACATCTTGCGAAAAACGCCCTGCGCAAAGAGGGTTTTAGCGAAGAAATGATTCTTGAAAGCACCGGCCACGCCGAAACCGCCGACGCCGACATCATCAAAGTGCGTGAACGCTACACTGCGCTTGAAAATGAATTTAAAAAATCCATCTCGCTCGAAGCCGCAGACGTCTGCACGGCGGGCGGTCTGTTTATCATCGGCACAGAGCGCCACGAAAGCCGCCGCATTGACAACCAATTGCGCGGACGTTCCGGTCGTCAAGGTGATCCGGGCGCAAGCCGCTTTTTCATCAGTCTTGAGGATGACCTCATGCGTTTGTTCGGCGGCGACCGTGTGCAGGGCATCATGGACACCCTTCATGTGGACGAAGACACCCCGATTGAAAATAAAATGATTACAAATGTCATTGAAAGCGCCCAGAAAAAGCTCGAGGCGCGTAACTTCTCCATTCGTAAAAACGTGCTGCAATTTGACGATGTCATGAACAGTCAGCGTGAAATTATTTACGGACAGCGCAATAAAGTGCTGCAAGGAGAGGACGTTTCCGAAAGTGTCCGCACCATGGTGCATGACTCCATCACCGACAATGCAACGCTCTATCTTGGCGGCGATATTGCCGATGACTGGGACTTTACCGGTCTGCGCGCGCACTATCTCGGTTGGCTGACGCGTGACGACGATTTTCATTATGCGCCGGATGCTCTCGGTGAACTGACGCGTGAAAATGTCATTGAGATTTTGACGAATCGTGCCGCGGATATCTGCAAAGCAAAAGAAGCAAAATACGGCAGTCTCCTCATGCGCGAAATTGAGCGCAATGTTCTGCTGCGCAATGTCGATACCAAATGGATGGAACATATTGACGCCATGGACGAACTGCGCAAGGGCATTTATCTGCGCAGCTACGGTCAGCACGACCCTGTTGTCGAATATCGTATTGAGGGTTTCAATATGTTTGACGCCATGGTGGAAAGCATTCGCGAGGACACAACCCGCATGCTGCTGACCATCGAATTGAAACAAAATCAAAATCTTGAGCGCGAGCAGGTTGCCAAACCGACCGGCGAAAGCGGCGCAAGCGACGGCAGCACCAAAAAACAGCCTGTGAAAAAGGGTGTTAAAATCGGGCGCAACGACCCTTGCCCCTGCGGCAGCGGTCTCAAATGGAAAAAATGTACCTGTGAAAAATATCATTCCTAAGTAATTTTAGCAGATTATGATATCTGCTTTTATAGTGGCGAGCGCCGCTCGTCCGCCGCAAAAGAACAACAAATCGTTCCTCCGACGTGCCAAACCACGCCCCTGCTATTTCTGCGGCTTTTCTCATAAACGAAAGGATTTTTATGTCATTGGCAGAAAAAGCCGAAAAAAAGATTTTATGGATTTCATTTGCCGCGGGCGTTTGTTTCGTGATTGTCGAAATATTTATGTCCATTTACACACGCTCACAATCCGTGCTGATGGATGCCGTTTATGACGGCATTGAGCTGCTTATCATCAGTTTGACTTTGTTTTTAACGCCGCTCTTTCACCGTCCCGTCACTGAAAAAATGCCGTTCGGCTATGCACAGGTGGAATCTGTTTTCGTGATTGCAAAAGGCTTCATGATGCTTTCCGTCACGCTCAGCCTTTCCATCAACAGCATTCAATTGGCGCTTGCGGGCGGCAACCCCGTGGATGGACGCGAAATTTCATTTTCACAGCTTTTGCTTGGACTTACAAGCCTTGTTGTGCTGCTTGTGATGCACCGCATGAACAAATCCATCACCTCCCCCGCCGTGGAAGCGGAGCTGTACGGCTGGCGCATTGACGTCTGCTACAGCCTTGGACTTTCCGCCGCATTCTTTTTGTCAACGCTTTTAAAAGGCACATTTTTTGACCCGATTCTGCCATTTTTTGACCAGATTGTCTCTGTGTTGATTGTTGTTTTTATGCTGCCGAAAGTAGTGCAGTTGATGGTACGTGCGTTTCGAGATTTGATGCTGATTGCGCCGAATGAAACGGTGCGCGAGCGGATTCGTGAAATCACCGCGCCTGTTTTGGCGGAATATCAATATGACATCACGTTTTTGGACGTGACGCACACCGGACGCCGCATGTGGATTGCACTGTATTTTAAACCGCTTGCCGACGAAATTGAGGTGGCGGATTTACAAGATGTTGACGTGCGCGTCAATGCGCTTTTATCTGCTGAATTTGACAACTGCTTTGCGGAGCTTTTGGTAGATGTCTGAATGTGATTCCATATAGAAACACAAAATCCCCTCCCGAAAAATCGGGAGGGGATTTTTTATCTCAGAAACTTATTTCATCAAACGTGCTTTGAAGTCTGCAAGCTGTTTTTTGAGTTCGGCAGGCATACGCTCGCCAATTTCGCCATACAGTTCTTCGACGCCGGCAACGTCCTCAAGCCAGAGCTTGTTGTCGATTTCAAGCAAGCCTTTGACGGTGTCAAGGTTGATGCCGTCAAGACCGTTGATGTCGATGTCTTCCGCGTTCGGCACATAGCCGATGGCGGTTTTGTTGGCGTCCACTTTGCCGTTGCAGCGGTCAAGAATCCACATCAGAACGCGCATATTGTCGCCAAAGCCCGGCCAAATGAAATGACCTTCGTCATCGGTGCGGAACCAGTTGACGTTGAAGATTTTCGGTGCTTTGTCGCCGAGTTTTTTGCCCATGTCAAGCCAATGGCTGAAGTAATCGCCCATATTGTAGCCGGTGAACGGACGCATTGCCATCGGGTCACGACGCACAACACCCACAGCGCCGGTTGCGGCGGCGGTGGTTTCAGATGCCATTGCGGAACCGACATATACACCATGCGCCCAGTCAAAAGACTGATACACGAGCGGAGCGGTTTTGGCACGACGGCCGCCGAATACCATGGCGGTAACAGGCACACCGTTCGGGTTATTAAATTCTTTCGACAGGCACGGGCAGTTGATTGCCGGTGCGGTGAAGCGGCTGTTGGGATGTGCCAGTTTGTTGCCGGCGGCGACATATTCTTTGCCGTTGACTTTGTTGCCGGTCCATTCCACTGCATCTTCAGGCGGGTTTTTGTCGAGACCTTCCCACCATACGGTGTTCTGTGTGAGGTCATGCGCAACGTTGGTGAAGATGGTGTTTTTCTTGGCGCTCATCAACGCATTGTAGTTTGATTTTTCGTTGGTTCCCGGTGCAACACCAAAGAAGCCTGCTTCGGGGTTGATGGCATACAAACGACCGTCATCGCCAATGTGCATCCATGCAATGTCATCGCCGACAGTCCATACTTTGTAGCCTTGCTCTTTCAAATATTCGGGCGGAATCAGCATGGCAAGGTTTGTTTTGCCGCAGGCAGACGGGAACGCAGCCGTGATATACTGCACGTCGCCTTTCGGAGATTCAATGCCGAGAATGAGCATATGCTCTGCCATCCAGCCTTCTTTGTAACCCTGATACGATGCAATGCGCAGTGCAAAGCATTTTTTGCCGAGCAGCACGTTGCCGCCGTAAGCGGAGTTGATGGACCAGATTGCATTTTCTTCGGGGAAATGCACGATATAGCGGTTTTCTTCGTCAACCTGTGCTTTGGAGTGCATGCCGCGCACAAAGTCGTTGGAGGTTTCGCCAAGCTGGTCAAGAGCGGCTTGACCCATGCGGGTCATGATGTCCATGTTGAGAACAACATAGATAGAATCGGTCACTTCAACGCCAACTTTGGAGAACGGGCTGCCCAGAGGGCCCATGCAGTACGGAATGACATACATCGTGCGGCCTGCCATGACACCGTCATACAGCGGCAGCAATTTTGCTTTCATTTCGCTTGTTTCCATCCAGTTGTTGATGGGTGCGGCATCGGCTTTATTTTTGGTGCAAATATAGGTGCGACCTTCTACACGCGCCACATCGTTTTTCTTAGTGCGGTGCAGCAAGCAGCCGGGCAGTTCTTTTTGGTTGAGTTCTTCCATCTCACCGGTCGAAAGAGCCTCATCGCGCAATGCTTTGAGCTGATCTTCGCCCTCGGTAATCCACACCACATTTTGTGGTTTTAAAAGTGTTGTTACTTCGTCAATCCATGCCAGAACGTTTTTGTTTGTCGTCATATCCATTCACCTGTCCCTTTCATGCGCAAAATTATTTGCGATTTGGTTTTATTATACCTCTTTGTTAAAAAAAGCACAAGCCAAAATCTTACAAAACATGCAAAAAGACAAATCTTTTACACCGTATTCACAATTATCATTTTTGCGTGTCGGCGGCATTTGTGTTATAATCATAAAAATGGATTTTGAAAGGTTGTGCATTGGATGTATGTGCTGATTTTGTTTGCCGTTGCGGCAGCGTGGCTGTTTTACGGCGTTTTTTTATGGTGGCGTGACGCATCGCTCGCAAAACGCGGCGTTACGCTTTCCGCCCGTGTGCTGAGCCACGAAACAAGTGACGGCAGCGTGTTTTATCCGGTACTCGGATATACATACCAAAATACATATTATGAAAAGCGCTATCATGTCGGCGACAAAAAGAAATATCCTTGCGGCGAACGATTGGACATCAAAATTCTGCCCGAAAAACCCGAAAAACCGGAGCTTGCGGGCGCAACAAACCGCCGCACGTATCTTTTTTCGATTGCCATTGGCATTGTGAGCTTTCTACTCGGTATTTGGCTGTATTTCCGGTAAATGTTGTTTGCTGTTTTTGATTCGGATATTGATATAAAAAAATTTTATGATAAACCTTGACATCTCATCTTTTGCACAAGTCCGCCTTGTAGGAGCAATTCGTACAAATTGCTCCCATCACCTAAAAGATGATTTCGAATCCAAATACCAAGACTAAAATGATAACGATGCAATTCACTATAGTTGCAATTCATAAAACAAGATAATTCAGTTGTATCAAAGAGTTTCTCAATTTCAGAGAAACTCTTTTTTATTTCGGTATCGAACTCTTCCATTCCAAAATCTCCTTTTTGTATCACTTTTACAACCGATTTTATCATATTGCGGTGGTAAAATCAAACAAAAGTGCAAAAACTGATACAGAATGGAGTTGGAAATGATTGCAAGACCTTGTGAAGAAAACGGGAAACGAAACCTGATTGCGAAAAAATTAGTGATGCTGCGAAAAACAAAAAAGTGGTCGCAGCGCGATCTTGCACACGAATTGCAGTTGATTGGAATTGACATGGACAAAAATGTCATTACCAGAATTGAAACCAACAAGCGTTATGTCACGGATATCGAGTTGAAAGCCTTGACCGCTGTTTTTGATATTTCCTACAGTGACCTGCTTGAATCATAAAAATCCCCTCGCCATGCCGCGAGGGGATTTTATAATTTTATTCGTATCGCAGCGCTTCGACCGGATCCAGTTTTGCCGCTTTGTTGGCAGGATAATAGCCGAAAAACACGCCGATGCACATGGAGAAACTCACGGCTATCGCAATCACCGCCGGTGAGGGCGTTGCCGCATAACCGAGCAGTTTTGCACCGAAT
>JAVWRA010000040.1:9735-15270 GCA_036635095.1 Ruthenibacterium sp.
ACCGAGAAAAATGCCGATGACGCCGCCAATGAGACAAATAATAATCGATTCTACGATAAATTGCAGCCGAATGCTGCCGTTGGTGGCGCCGAGTGCTTTGCGCGTACCAATTTCACGCGTGCGCTCCGTAATCGACACAAGCATAATATTCATGACGCCGATGCCGCCCACAAGCAGCGAAATGCCCGCGATAACCGCGATGCCCAGCGACACGGTTCCCATCATGTCCGTCATGGCTTTCATCATGCTTTCCATGCTGCCGGCAGTGACGGTGTAGGAATTGTTGCGCGTATAAAATCCGGCGAAAAATCGCTTTGTTTCCTCCAAAAAGGCGCTTGCATCCTCCGGTTCGGTGCTGCCCACCACCGTGAAATCCGAATAACCCGCGTCGGCAGCCGCAATGCGCTTGCCGGTTTTGAGCGGCAAATACAAATCGGTTGTGGGCGATTCGCCCGTGAGATTCATCATCATGCCGTTATCTTCATATTGATACACACCTACGATATAAAATGTGTAAATTTTATTGCCGAACGTCATGTTGAACGATTGCCCGATGGGGTCTTTTCCGTCCGGAAACAATTTTTTGCAAAAGGCATCACTGACAACGGCAACCGGTTTCGCTTTGTCGCTGTCGGCATCCGTCACAAAGCGTCCGTTGATGAGTGTGATATTCTGCACTTTTTGGCTCTCGGCATTGACGCCCATCACTGCCACTTTTGCCGTTTGTTGATTGAGGGTTACTTTGCCCTCGCCCACCTGCTGCGTCAACCCGATGGCATAGATGGAGTCTGCATATTTTTCGCGATATTGCGCAATCATGTCGTCCGTCATGAGGTCGTCTGCCTTGTACTTATTCGGACGAAACATCAGCGTATAGCCGCCCTCGGTATAGTCGTTGTCTTGCTTTTGCGTCAGACTGACGTTGATATTGCTTGCGCCCATGCTCTGCATATTACTGGTGAGCGAGTTTGTGAGCGAATCGCCCACCGTCATAATCGCAATGACCGAGCCGATGCCGATGATGATGCCTAGCATCGTGAGCAGCGCGCGCATTTTATTGGCAAGCAAGCCGCTGACGGCAAGCGCCATATTTTCAAAGAGTAACATTCTGCTGCACCCCGCTTCCCTTGCGCACCGACACAATATGCCCGTCTTTGATGGTGATGATGCGCTCGCATTCCTCTGCAAGCTCCTGACTGTGCGTAATCAGCACAATCGTTTTTCCCTGTTCCTCATGCAATTTGTGAAACAAATCCATCACAAGACGCCCCGTGACAGAATCAAGCGCGCCTGTCGGCTCATCTGCCAAAATAATCGCAGGGTCGTTTGCCATGCTGCGCGCGATGGCGATGCGCTGTTTTTGTCCGCCGGAAAGCTCGTTCGGTTTATGGTCGGCGCGGTCGCTCATTTCCACCATCGCAAGCAATTCCTGCGCACGCGCGTTGCGTTTTGCGCCAAATACGCCGGCGTACATCATGGGCAGCTCCACATTTTTAATGGCGTTTGTGCGCGGCACAAGATTGAACGTTTGGAATACAAACCCGATTTTTTCACAGCGAATATGCGAAAGCTGACGGTCGGCAAGCGTTGCCACGTCCACGCCGTCGAGAAAATACGTTCCCTCCGTCGGACGGTCCAGCGCACCGATAATATTCATCAGCGTCGATTTACCCGAGCCGGACGCACCCACAAGTGCGACAAATTCGCCCCTTTTTACGGTGAAATCAATGCCGTGCAGCACCTCAAGCTCACTTTCCATGCCAATGTAAAACCGCTTGACAATGCCGTGCATTTCGATGATATTTTCAGCCGGTGCAACGCCCTGTTCCGGTTCCTGCACTGTTTTCATCAACCTTGTCCTCCCGGCTCCATTGCAACTGCCGGCGCAGCCACTACCGTTTCGCCGCCCATCATGTCGCCCATTGGCGGTGCATTGATGGACGTTTCGTCTGCACTGTTGCGAATTTCCATGCCGTCTGCCAACGTGTCGCCCGAAATTTCGATATAATAATCCGTCTCCATACCGGTTGTTACCTGCACCGGTTTGAAGCCATCCCCTTCTTTGACATAAACAATGCTGTTACCGGCATCGTCTTTGCCCACGGCATCATATGGCACGGCATAGACATTCTGTTTGCCGCCGATGATGATATTCACTTTGGCACTCATGCCAATCAACAAGCCGGAATCCTTTGCATCGACTGTGATTTCCGCGCCAAATCCCGACGAATCCTGCGTTTTTACTGCGGTTTGTGAAACCTGTGCCACGGTGCCGGCAATTTTTGCATTGCCGGTTGCATCGCTTTGAATCGTGACGCTTTGCCCGACTTTTACTTTTTTGATATCATATTCATCTACCGTCACTCCGATTTTGAGATGGTCGGTATTTTGAATGACAAAAAGCGTATTGCTTGTCACGCCGCCCGCGACAGACCCGACAACCGCGCTGACCGATGTAATCGTGCCGGCGGTGTCTGCCATAATCACACAGTCGTCCAATTTTTCCTGTAAAGTGTCAATTTCGTCGCTCTTTTTCGCCTTTACAAGCTGGTCGTTTGCCACATCGGCGGCGTCCTTTGCGCGTTTGTAAGTATCCTCCAGTGCATTGAGCGCACTGCGCTCTTTTTCATGTGCCGCCTGCGCCGCCGTGTATTCTTTTTCAAGCGCATCATAACCGCAGGTTGCCTTTGCGTCTGCAAGCGTTTTTGTGGCATTTGCCAGTGCTACATTTGCCGCGTCAAGCGCCGCCTGCGCCTGTATGCGCAAATTGGCGTCATTGTCACGCCGCGCCTGATACTCCGCGAGTGCCGGATCGCCTGCCTGCGTTGCCGTGGCAAGCGCCAATTCGGAAGTCAGCGCCGCTACATCTGCCACATTGTACGCATTACCGCTTTGCTGCTGCTGTGCAAGCGCCACGTCATACGCCGTTTGAAACGCGCTAACGGAATTTTTCGCGGCGAGATATTTCGTTTCAAGCGCTTGATAAATGCCGCGCGCCGTTGCCGTTGCACTTTCATTGTCCACTGCTTTTCGCTGTGCGTCATCGCGGTCAAGCACGGCTTTGTCGTATGCTTTTTGCGCCGTGGCAATATTTTCGGCAAGTGCTTCGCGCTTTTTTGTGATTTCTTTTTCCAGTTCCGTGGTGTCAAGCGTACAGAGTGTTTGCCCTGCCGTTACTTGATCGCCCTCTTTGACGAGAATTTCGGCAACCTTATAATTAGCGGCAGAAGTAACATTCGTGACGGAATCGCTGCGCACGGTACCCGTGACAGACACCTCCTCCGTCAAGTCGGTTTTTGAAAGTGTTGTTGTGCGCTCAAACCCTTGTGCCGATGTCGGCACACTCTTTTTTGTCTTTGCCCGCATCAAAAAAACACCGCCGATTACCAGAAGCAGCAGCACCGCAATCAGCGCGAATTTTTTCCATTTCGGCATTCTTCGAAAACTGCCTTTTAAGCGTCGTAACATAGGGGACCCCTTTCAACTTTGAAAATTACTGTATCAGTTTACCTGCAAAATGTGAAAACCGCATGAAAATCGGCGGAATTTACCGTTTATAAAAAATACTACGATTTTCATCGTAGTATTTTTTCAAATTCTAACGGTCAAAATGAATAACAAGCTCCGTATTCCATGTTCCTCCCGCACAAAGCGTGACCACCGCCGGTTTTTCGTTCCATTCACCGGTGGCGTTTTCAGGGTCAGGCAAGCCAAACCATGGCTCTACACAGACAAATTGAACAGGTCCTTTTGCACTCCAGATAAGCACATACGGATAGCCCGCAATGTCAAATGTCACACGGCGTCCGCTGCCTGCCTCAACCACCGAAAGCGTTTTGGACTGCAACCCTTTGAAGCAGATGCTGTCGCCGTCAAACAGATGGTCGGTGATGGGAATGACGGTTTCGTTTTTGCAATACACTTCTGTTTTGCCTGTGACAAGACCGCTTGTTTTGCCGGTTTCAATCACGGCAGGCGTTTCGGGTGTATCGAACACAAACGAATAATCCGCGATGGTATGGTGCCGGTCAAACGGACAATTGATGCCCGGATGATATCCGACACCAAAGTGCATCGGCTCATCGCCGTCATTCAGCACGGAAATTGTGTGATGCAGCGCCGTACCCGCAAGGTGATAGGTGGTAATCAGTTTGAACGCAAACGGATATTTTTCCATTGTCAGCGCATTCGCCTCAAGACAAAGCGATATTTCACCGCCGCTTTGCGCATGAAGCGCATATTCCATATCACGCGCAAACCCATGCTGTCCGCCCGCATACGTCACACCCTTGTGGGTGAATTTTCCGTCTTTCAATTTGCCGCAATAGGGAAACAAAATCGGCGCATGGCGATTCCACACCGCGGGGTCTGCCTGCCACAAAAGTTCTTCGCCTGTTTCCTTTTTGCGAATGCTTGTCAGCTCTGCGCCAAAAGAATTTATCGTGACGCGCAAAAGCTCATTTTCTAAAAAATATTCCATAAAGGCCTCCCTAAACGCTCTGTTTTGGTCGCTTTCTTTAGTATAGTATAAAACGCGCAAAAAAGGAAGAGAGAATCGGTGTATCAAAACGATTTAAAGCAGAATATTTTAACAAGAAGGAGGTTTTCGTCATGAACAGAAACTGCAATTGCAATTGTTATGATTCCGGCACCGCACATTTACAGGTGCGCACCTTTACTGCCGTGGACGCACTGCCCGTCACAGGTGCAAAAGTGCGCGTATACGCCGCTGGCGCGGCAAACCCCACCTACACGGGAACAACCGGTGACGATGGCATTTTAGAAAATATGGATTTTCCCTGTCCGCCCCGCGTTTTGTCTTTGCGTGAAGCCAATACCCGCCGTCCGTATGCCCTTGTGCGTGTCACGGTGGAGGCGGACAATTACGAATTTGCCGAAATCACAGACGTTCAAATGTTTGACACCGAAACAACCCTTGCCGATTTTGCGCTTTTGCCGCGCGATGAACAAGGACGCGCACGGGGCGTATTTGCGCCGCCAGATGCCGTTGTCGAGCCGCCGCACACGCTGTATGCGGGAAACGGCGGCAGCGGTTTGACGCCCGTTGCCGTGTGTCCTGTGGCACGCGTACTGACAGCGCCCGTCATTCCGCAAAACATCACGGTACATCTCGGCAAACCCGCGTCCGGCGCACAGAATGTCACGGTGTCGTTCCGTGATTACATCAAAAACGTGGCATCGTGCGAAGTGTATCCGACATGGCCCGAGCAGGCGCTGCGCGCCAATATTCATGCACAAATCAGCCTTGCTCTCAACCGCGTTTACACCGAATGGTACAAGGGTAAAGGCTATTCTTTCACCATTACCAACTCCACAAGCTATGACCAGGCATATGTACACGGGCGCAGCATTTTTGAAGTTATGAGCCGTATTACCGATGATATTTTCAACACCTATGTGCAAAAAGGCAGCGGCACAGAACCGTATTACACCGAATATTGCGACGGAAAAACCGTCACATGCAAGGGCATGAAGCAATGGGGCAGCGTGACGCAGGCAAACGCCGGCAAAAAC
>JAVWRA010000041.1:0-15147 GCA_036635095.1 Ruthenibacterium sp.
AACCGCGATGTATTCAGTGTGCCGGGCAGCATCTTTTCGCCGCTGTGCGAGGGAACCAACCACCTGCTGTGTGAGGGTGCCATTCCGGCGGTGTCGGCACAAGACATTCTTGCCTATTACGGCATCGATGCGGAAACAACGGCAGAGCAGGAAACGAAAGAAAAATCCGAAATTTTGCTTTCAAGCGAAGCAAAACAGGTGCAGGCACAATTGCTCTGTACGCCGCAGTCGCTGACGGCACTGTGTGCGAAAACAAATTTGCCGCCGCATAAAATCATGGCGGCATTGACCGAGCTGGAGCTTGCAGGCATTTCGAGCCAGCAAGCGGGGAGACAGTTCGTTCTGATTCACTAATTTAAAATTCCCCTGAAAGGAAAAAACGATGTCAAAATTAGTCATTGTGGAATCTCCGGCGAAAGCCAAAACCATTCGCAAATATCTCGGCAACGGATATGAGGTCACCGCGTCGATGGGTCATATCCGCGATTTGCCCGCAAGCCAGCTTGGCATTGATGTGGAACACGATTTTACGCCGCAGTACATCAACATCAAAGGCAAGGAAAAACTCATCAAAGAGCTGAAAAGCATGGCGAAAAACAGTGATGAAGTTTTCCTTGCGACTGACCCTGACCGTGAGGGCGAGGCAATCAGTTGGCATTTGGCAAATTTATTGGGACTGGACGTCACGGCAACCAATCGTGTGACGTTTGGCGAAATCACCAAAAAAGGCGTGACGCAGGGTATGGCGGCACCGCGTACCATCGATATGAATTTATTCAACGCACAGCAGGCACGGCGTATGCTTGACCGATTGGTCGGCTACAAATTGTCGCCGTTTTTATGGCGCAAAGTACGGCGCGGCTTATCGGCAGGGCGTGTGCAAAGCGTTGCCGTGCGCTTAATTGTTGACCGTGAAAAAGAGATTGAAGCGTTCAAACCCGAAGAATACTGGAACATCGATGCTCTTTTATCGCCGCCGAACAGCGCCAAAAAATTCATGGCACGGCTTGCCGCACTGCCGGACGGCACAAAAGCGCCCGTCACCAACGGCACAGATGCCGCCGCAGTTGAAAAAGCACTCAATGGCGCGGAATATACGATTCAAAAGCTCACCAATTCCAAGCGCAAAAAGCAGCCGTCACCGCCGTTTATCACCTCCACCATGCAGCAGGAAGCCAGCCGCCGGCTCGGTTTCACTGCCACGCGCACCATGCGCGCCGCGCAGATGCTCTACGAGGGCGTTGAAATTGAGGGACAAGGCACCATGGGTCTCATCACCTATATGCGTACCGACAGTTTGCGCATCGCAGACGAAGCGGTTGTTGCGGCACATGAATTTATCACGGAAACCTATGGCAAACAGTATGTTTGTCCGACAAAACGCGTGTATAAAAGCAAAAACGCCACCGCTGCGCAGGACGCGCATGAAGCGGTGCGCCCAACGAATCCGGCGCTGACACCGGCAGTAGCGGAAGAAAGCATTTCAGGCGATGCCGCAAAGCTGTACCGCTTAATTTGGAGCCGTTTTATCGCAAGCCAGATGAGCGATTGCTTGCAGGACACCGTTTCCGTTGACATTGTTGCGGCAGATTATTTATTCCGTGCAAGCGGTTTTGTGGTGACGTTCGAAGGTTTTACCACGCTGTATGAAGAAACAACGGAAGAAAAAGAGAAAAAAGAAACCGCGCTGCCGCCGCTTGCCACGGGCGATGTGCTGAAGCTGCGTGAATTGAAGCCGGAGCAGAAATTCACACAGCCGCCTGCCCGCTATACCGAAGCGACGCTGATTAAGGCTCTTGAAGAAAACGGCATCGGACGCCCGTCCACCTATGCGCCGATTATCACCACGATTATCGACCGCGATTATGTCGAGCGCGACCAAAAAAAGCTTGCGCCCACAACACTCGGCCGCGTCATCAATGACTTGATGATGGCACAATTTCCCAATATCGTCGATGTAAAATTCTCCGCACAGATGGAGAAAAACTTCGATAAAGTCGAGAGCGGCAAGGCAGATTGGCGCAAAACCATCGGCACGTTTTACACGGATTTCGACAAGACGCTCAAACAAGCCGAAGAAAATATGAAAGACCAAAAAATCAAGGTGCCGGACGAGGAAACCGAAGAAATATGCGAGCTTTGCGGACGCAAAATGGTCATTAAAAGCGGACGTTTCGGCAAGTTTTTGGCATGTCCCGGCTTTCCGGAATGCAAAAACACGAAGCGCATCGTGAAAGATACAGGCGGTCTTTGCCCGAAATGCGGCAGCCGCATGTTGGTGCGTCATTCCAAAAAAGGACGCGTCTATTATGGCTGTGAGAAAAATCCAACCTGCGATTTTATGACGTGGAACGAACCCACCACCGAAAAATGTCCGACCTGCGGCGGAACGCTGTTCAAAAAAGGCGGAAAATCAGGAATGTTGCTCTGCGAAAAAGAGGGCTGTGAATATACACGTCCTGTGTCCGGCGACAAATAAACTGCGAGTGCCAAAGGAGACAATCTATGCAAATTGACATTTTAGGCGCGGGACTTGCCGGCTGTGAAGCCGCATTGTGGCTTGCGTCACAGGGCATTGCCGTGCATTTGTACGAACAAAAACCAATTCATTTTTCGCCCGCACACAAAAGCGAAAATTTTGCGGAACTCGTCTGTTCCAACTCCCTCAAGGCAGACAGAGTGGACTCTGCCTCCGGTCTTTTGAAAGCCGAAATGAAATTGCTCGGCTCGTCCATTTTGCCCATTGCCGAAAGTTGCCGCGTGGCGGCGGGCGGTGCGCTGGCGGTCAACCGCGATGAATTTTCAGCCGCGGTCACCCAAAAAGTACGGGAAACACCGCTGATTACGCTGCATTTCGGTGAAGTGAAAACAATCGATACAACCAATGAAAACACGCTGACACTCGTTGCCACAGGTCCCTTGACGGAGGGTGCGCTCGCGGCGGAAATCAGCCGTATTACCCATGACGCGGCACTGTCGTTTTATGATGCCGCCGCGCCGATTGTCACGGCGGAAAGTCTCGACCAAAATGAAATTTTCGCCGCGTCACGCTACGGTCACGGCACGGCGGACTATCTCAATTGTCCGTTTGACAAAGCCGGTTATGAGGCGTTTTATACGGCGCTTGCAAGCGCCGAGCGTGCGCCGATGCACGCGTTTGACGGCGCAATCACCGTGTACGAGGGTTGTATGCCTATTGAAGTGATGGCAAAACGCGGCGCAGACACCATGCGTTACGGACCGCTGCGTCCTGTCGGCTTAACAAACCCGAAAACAGGGCATCGTCCGTGGGCAAATGTGCAGCTCCGTGCGGAAAATAAAGAATGCACCCTGTATAATCTTGTCGGCTTTCAAACCAATCTCAAATTTGGGGAGCAAAAGCGCGTGTTTCGCATGATTCCGGGACTTGCCAATGCGGAATTTGCTCGATACGGCGTGATGCACCGCAACACATTTTTAAACAGTCCAAAGCTGCTAGAGACGAATTTGTCACTGAAAAATCAACAAAGAGTATTTTTTGCGGGACAAATTACAGGCTTTGAGGGATATATGGAAAGCGCAGCCTGTGGTTTGCTTGCGGCACATGCAATAGCGGCATCGCTTGCAAATAAGCCGCCGCGCACCTATCCTGCTGTGACAATGTGCGGCGCACTGCTGCGGCATATCACGACGCAAAGCAAAGATTTTCAGCCGATGGGTGCCAATATGGGCATTTTGCCGCCGCTTGAAACGCATGAACGTGACAAGCGTTTGCGCTATGAAAAATTGGCACAGCGCGCGCTTTCGGCGATGCAAGAAATATTATAAGACGGTTTTGACGGTGCTGTGCGAAATCACGACCATATTAGTAGGGCAATGGTTCTGCCATTGCCGTGTTGCGGTTTACGCGCGGCATCCAATTTGTGAAAATTCAACACACGGGCATATACAAGCACAAAAAATCAACAAAACGGGTACATCAGGAGGGAAATAAAATGAACATCATCATCGATGCCATGGGCGGCGACAATGCGCCGGCAGAAATTTTAAAAGGTGCGGCAGACGCGGTGCGCGAATACGGCGTGTCAATCATCGCCGTGGGCAATGAGCAGGCAATCCATGCCGCCGCCGCAGAACAAAAAATTGATATGACCGGTATACGCATCGTGAATGCGATGGAAACAATCTCCATGTGTGATGAGCCGACCGCGGCAATTCGCGGCAAAAAAGATTCCTCCATGGTGGTGGGTTTGCGTCTGCTTGTGGCAGGCGAGGGCGACGCGTTTGTGTCCGCCGGTTCAACCGGTGCGCTGCTTGCGGGTGCAACGCTGATTGTCAAACGTTTAAAAGGCGTCAAACGCCCTGCCATCGGCACGGTGATTCCGGGCGGAAATCGTCCCTATCTGCTGCTTGACGCAGGTGCGAATGTGGAGTGTCGTCCCGAAATGCTGAATGCGTTTGCCACAATGGGCAGCGTGTATATGGCAAAGGCGATGGGCATTGAAAATCCGTCGGTTGCGCTTGTGAACAACGGCGCCGAAGAAAGCAAAGGTACGCCGACGTATGTGGCGGCGCATCAGCTTTTAAAAGCCAATCCGCACATTCGTTTTGTCGGTAATATCGAGCCGAAAGATGTGCCGAAAGGCGATGTCAATGTGGTGGTTTGCGATGGATTTACCGGCAATGTCATTTTGAAATTGACCGAAGGCACTGCCAAAATGCTTGTGGGTGAAATCAAAAAAGTATTCATGAAAAACGCAGTTTCCAAGTTTGCGTATTTGCTTGTGAAAGGTGGCATGAAGACCTTTAAAGGCAAACTTGATGCAGACGAACACGGCGGCGCGCTGATGATGGGCGTGAGCAAGCCTGTCATCAAAGCACACGGTTCGTCGAGCGCAAAAGCGTTTAAAAATGCAATCCGACAGGCGAAAAACTGTGTGGAAAGCAATGTGGTGGAAACCATGCGCACAAATCTTGCGGTCACGGCGGCCGAGGAAGAATAAAGAGGAGAAATCCATGCAGGAACTCGAAAAAAATATCGGTTACACGTTTAAAAATAAGGAATTACTGAAAACTGCGCTCACGCATACGTCGTATGCCAATGAGGCAAAGCGCGGCGTCAAGCACAACGAAAGGCTGGAGTTTCTCGGCGATTCGGTGCTTTCCATCGTGGTTGCGGAGTATTTATTTACACATAAAAATTTGCCGGAGGGCGATTTGACGCGGATGCGTGCAAGCCTTGTTTGCGAAACGGCATTGTTTGAATTTGCACAGCAGATTCATCTTGGCGATTATTTGCGCCTTGGAAAAGGGGAGGAACGCGGCGGCGGACGCAGCCGTCCGAGCGTTGTTTCCGATGCGTTTGAAGCCGTGATTGCGGCGATTTATCTCGACAGCGGCATGGATGCGGCGCGCAGTTTTATTTTGCCGTTTGTGACGGATGCGCTCACGGATTCCGCCGCAGGAGAAGACCACAAAACGCGGCTGCAAGAGATTGTGCAACAAAACCATACCGAACGTCTGCATTATGTAGTCACAAGCGAAACAGGCCCTGACCACAACAAGCATTTTGAAGTGGAAGTGCATCTCAACTCGAATTGTATCGGCAAAGGTGCCGGTCATTCAAAAAAGATTGCAGAACAGGCTGCCGCCAAGGAAGCGCTTGCGTTGATGGGCGATTCGAACTAGAAGGGAAGTGAATCTATGCGCTTAACCGCCCTTGAAGTGCAGGGTTTTAAATCGTTTCCGGACAGGCTGAAAATCACGATTGACGGCGGGATTACAGCCGTTGTCGGACCGAACGGAAGCGGAAAAAGCAATATTTCGGACGCGATTCGCTGGGTATTGGGCGAAACAAGCGCAAAACAACTGCGTGGCGGCGGCAAGATGGAAAACGTCATTTTCGGCGGCACACAGCAGCGCGGCGCCATGGGATATGCCGCGGTGCAACTCTATATTGACAACAGCGACCGCCGCATTGAAGTAGACACCGACGAAGTTGTCATCGGACGCAAATACTACCGCAGCGGAGACAGCGAATACTCCATCAACGGGCAAAATGTGCGGTTGAAAGATGTTTATGAACTGTTTTTGGATACCGGTCTCGGACGCGACGGCTACTCCATCATCGGTCAGGGACGCATTGCCGAAATCGTGGGTGCAAAAAGCAATGAGCGGCGTGAAATTTTCGAGGAAGCGTCCGGCATTGCGCGGTTTCGATATCGCAAAAACGAAGCGGAACGCCGTTTGTCAAGTGCAGAAGAAAATTTAATGCGTCTGCGTGACATTTTGGGCGAACTTGAAAACCGTGTCGGCCCGCTTGAAAAAGATGCAAAAAAGGCAAAGCAATTTCTCGAAGCATCGGCGCGGCGCAAGGAAATGGAAGTCACGCTTTGGGTAGACACCGTGAGCAAGGCAAAGGAAATACTGCGCGACAAACAGCGAAATATTGACCTTGCATCGTCCGATTATCAAAAAGCAAGCGATGAAATTGAAGCGATTGACACCTGTACGGCAGAAATCAGAACCGAAATCGAACGCATGATTATGGATTCTGACCGCGTGAACGGCGAAATTCGCTCGATTGTCGAGAGCATTTCAGGCGCGGACGCACAAATTGCGGTGTTGCGCAACGACATCGCACATCACAACACCACCATTGCATCACTGCAAGCCGATATCGCGCAAAGCAGTGTCGGCTGCGAAAACATCGCCGCCGAGGTGAATCTGCACGAAATCGCCATCGGCAAATGTGAAGATACCATCAAAAGCTGTGCCGCGCGCACGGCAGAGCTTGAAGAAACGCTTGCATCTTTGCAGACAAAAAGTGCCGAAAGCGGCGAACGGCGCGGGTTTATCACAGGCAAATTGAACGATATGACGCGCCGTGCCACGGATTTGAAAGTGCAGAGCGCGGGTGCGCAAAGCGCGGTGGAAGCCGCCGAAGCGCGTCTTGCATCGGCAGATGAAACACGGGCTGAAACTGAAAAAAATATTGCGGATTTCACGGCGGAAAAAGCCGAGACAGACGCGTTTTTACAAGATGCGCTTGCGCGTGTAAATAGGCTCTGCAATATTAAAAGCGGTCTTGCAATGAAGCTTGCCACACGCAAAACACAGCTTGCCGCGGCAGATGACGCAGAGCAAAAAATTCTGCGTGAAAACGAGGCTGCCACACAGCGTGTGGCAATGCTCAAAGATTTAGAGCGCAATATGGACGGCTTTCAAAGCAGCGTAAAAAGCGTGATGAAAGCCGCCGAAAATCACCGATTGCGCGGTATCATCGGCCCCGTTTCCACCATTTTAACGGTCAAAGCGGGATATGAAATCGCGATTGAAACCGCACTCGGATTTGCACTGCAAAACATTGTGGTGGAAAACGAAAATGCCGCCAAAGCCGCCATGGCTTTTTTGCGGGAAGAACGCGCAGGTCGTGCCACTTTTTTGCCGCTGGACACGGTGAAAGGCAGCTATTTTGACGGCGGAAAACTGACGGGCAGCGCGGTGAAAGCAAGCGAACTTGTCACGTTTGACGCAAAATACGAAAAAATCATCACAAGTCTTTTGGGACGCATCATCGTGGTGGACGACATCAACGAGGCGTCTAAAGTGGCGCGCAGCCTTGATTATCGCAACCGCATTGTCACCGCGGACGGTCAGGTTATCAACGCGGGCGGTTCGTTTACGGGCGGCAGCGTGTCGCGCAGTGCGGGATTGTTCAGCCGCAAGCAGGAAATCGACGAATTAAAACTGAAAATAGAAGCGCTTGCCAAAAAACGCATCGATGCCGAAACGCAAACAGACCGCTGTAAGGCGGAAGTAGACGCACTCAGTGCCGAATTGACAGCAACCGAGAGCGAAGCGATTACGGCAGGCGGTGACAAAATTCGCGGTGAGGTGGAGAGCGGACGCATTCAAACGGCGCTGTCACAGGCGGTCGCCGCGCGGGAATTGCTTGCGGCGGAATGTGAAAATCTCACAAAACAAATTGCACAAAACCGTGACTTTGCCAAAAACGCGGCGCAGGAAAGTGAACTTCTGGCAAAAGACAGTGCAAAACTGGAAGCGGAGCTTCTGTCCATTTCCGGCACGGACGACACCTTTTTATCGACGCGCACACGGCTTGGCGAAACTTTGTCGGAGCTTAAACTGCAAATGCTCAGTGCCACAAAGGACATCGAAAGTCATACGGCGGCGATTGCATCGCTTGAAAACAGAACCGGCGATGAAGCCCAGCGCACGGCACAGCTCACAGACAATATTGCAGCATTGCAACAGCAAAATGAACAGCATCTCGTTGCAATTGCCGAGATTGAAGCCAAAACAGCAGGCAGCAAAGATGAAATTACGCAGCGTGAAAATGAAATTGCAGCCATTGCCGCTGCGCGAATGCAAAAAGAGGGCAGCATCACACAGCAAACGGCGCGTGTGCGGCAGATGCAGACGGAACGCGAAAATTTATCGCGTGAAATTGCGCGATTGACGGAGCAAAAAGAGGGAAAAGAAATTGAATATGAGCAGACGGTCGCGAAGCTTTGGGAAGAATATGAGCTGACGCTGACCGACGCACAGGCGCTTTGTGTACCGTTTGAAAACAGTGCGGAGCTGCGCCGCAATGTGGCGGAAATTCGCGGTAAAATCAAGGCGCTCGGCAATGTCAATGTGGGCGCAATTGAAGAATATGCCGAGGTGCATGAACGATACGAATTTATGAAAGCGCAAGTCGGTGACGTTGAAAAAAGCAAGACGGAACTGCTGAAAATGATTGGCGGCTTGTCGGACGAAATGCGCAGCATGTTCACCGAGAGCTTTTCGCAAATCAACAAACATTTCAGCCGTATTTTTGCAGAGCTTTTTGGCGGAGGTACGGCAAAATTATCGCTGTCTGACGAAAGCGATGTACTCGAAAGCGGCATTGAAATTGAGGTGGCGCCCCCGGGTAAAGTCATTAAAAACCTGTCAAGTCTTTCCGGTGGCGAGCAGGCGCTTGTGGCAATTTCCATTTATTTTGCTATTTTGGCAGTCAATCCGGCGCCGTTTTGCATTCTCGATGAAATTGAAGCGGCACTCGATGATGTCAACGTCACGCGGTTTGCCAAATATCTGCGTCGCATCTCCGATAAAACGCAGTTTATTGTCATTACGCACAGGCGCGGCACAATGGAGGAAGCAGATGTTTTGTATGGCGTCACCATGCAGGAGGACGGCGTGTCGAAATTATTGCGGCTTGACGTCAATCATGTGGATGCAACACTTGTCAATTAAGAAAGGAACGAACCATCATGGGATTTTTCGATAAACTCGGTGCAGGTCTCAAAAAAACGCGCGATTCTATTTTCGGCACCATTGCCGATTTGGTAACAGCAAGTGAAATCACCGATGAGATGTACGAAGATTTGGAAGAGCAGTTGATTTTGGCGGATACCGGCGCAGATGTTGCCGCAAAACTGGTGGAAGAACTGTATCACGAAGTGAAAAAGCAGCATCTGAAAACAGGCGGTCAGGCAATGGAAGCGCTGAAAATCATCATCAAACAGCGTCTTGCCGCCGATGATGGCATGAATTTGACGGGACATCCCGCCGTTTTGCTTGTGATTGGTGTCAACGGCGTGGGCAAAACAACGTCCATTGCAAAATTGGCGCACCTTTATAAAGAGGAAGGAAAAAGCGTACTTTTGGCGGCAGGTGATACCTTTCGCGCGGCGGCGGCAGAGCAATTATCTGTGTGGGCAGAGCGTGCGGATGTGCCGATTATAAAGCACAGCGAGGGGGCAGATCCGGCTGCGGTAATTTTTGACGCGGTGCAAAGCGCGGCGGCAAAAAAAATCGACATCGTGATTTGCGACACGGCAGGGCGACTGCATAACAAGAAAAACTTGATGGATGAGCTGTCGAAAATCAGCCGTGTGGTCAACAAAGCCTGCGCGAGTGCCAGTGTGGAAACGCTGCTTGTCCTCGATGCCATCACAGGGCAAAACGCCATCAATCAAGCAAGCCAATTTATCGACGCGGCAAATGCCACCGGTATTATTCTGACAAAATTGGACGGAACAGCCAAGGGCGGCGCGGTCATCAGCATCAAAGAAAAACTCGGTTTGCCAGTGCGTTTTGTGGGCGTGGGCGAGGGCATGGACGACCTCATGACCTTTGACGCGGACGCATTTACAAACGCATTGTTTTTACAGGAAGAATAAATTGTGAAATTTTAATCGTTTTTTCATAAATGAGGTGTATGATGGAAGTTATCGCAGCAACAAACAATCTCAATAAGCTTGCGGAAATGCGGCGCATCCTCGAAAAGCTCGGTCATACCGTGCAAAGCCAGCGCGAAGCCGGCATCACCATAGATCCTGCCGAAACAGGCGCAACCTTTGCCGAAAACGCACTCATTAAAGCAGAAGCCATCGGCAATATCACGCACAAAGTAACGATTGCCGATGATTCGGGTCTGTGCGTGGCGGCACTCGGCGGTGCGCCCGGCGTTTATTCTGCCCGTTATTGCGGGCGGCACGGCGACGACGAAGCCAACAACGAAAAATTGCTTGCGGCACTCAGCGGTACGCCGCAAAATCAGCGCGGTGCAAAATTTGTCAGCAGCATTTGTGTGCGCTTTGCAGACGGACGCCACTTTATTTTTGAGGGCGAATGTTCGGGCGAAATTGCCTTTGCACGGCGCGGTACAAACGGGTTTGGTTACGACCCGCTGTTCATTCCCGATTTTATCGGCGTGGGCGAGGATACAATCGAAAACACAAAACGGCGCACCTACGCACAGCTTGATGATGCCGAAAAAGACGCCATCAGCCATCGCGGTGCGGCATTGCGCGCCATGCAGAAAAATTTGCCCGAAATTATCGAAAATACACAAATCATCGGCGACGTATCGTCGATGTGTTATATTTAAACGAAAGAATAAGAGGAAATTAAAATGTTGACAAGCAAACAACGCGCCATTTTACGCGCACAGGCCAACGATATGGCGCCGGTTTTTCAAATCGGCAAAGGCGAAATTGACGATGCACTCGTCGAAACCACCCTCGACTGTCTCGCCGCACGCGAGTTAATCAAGCTGAAAGTGCTTGAAAACAGCACGTATTCCGCCAAAGAAGCCGCCGAACTGCTCGCTGAAAAAACAGGCAGTGAATGTGTACAAGTTATCGGCTCAAAATTTGTGCTTTACCTCCAAAAACCGAAGAAAAAAGAAAGCAAATACGCGGATTTGCTGAAATAATGGAAAAGCTAATTTTGTTTGGCGGCACATTTGACCCGCCGCACGAGGGGCATATGGCGCTGCTTGCGGCATCGATTGCCGCCGTAAAGCCAAGCCTTGTGTTGATTATGCCCACAGGCATTCCGCCGCACAAAACGGCGGGACATACCGATGCGGCGCTGCGTCTTGCGATGTGCGCCTGCTTTTTGCCGCTGTTTTCACCGATGCTTCTCGATGAAACCGAAATACTGCGCAAAGGCAAAAGTTATACGCTTGACACGATACATACGCTGCAAAAACGCTATCCGAACGCGGAAATTTACCTGCCGATGGGCAGCGATATGCTGCTGTATTTCAAGCATTGGTATGGCTATCAAGAATTGCTTGCGGCGGTGACGCTTGTGGTGCAGTGCCGCAAAAACGAGGACACACAGCCTGTGCATACACTTGTAAAAGAGCTGCGGCAGGCGGGTGCGTCGGTGCTGTTTACGCGCGGCGAAATTGAAGCTGTGTCCTCCACCGAAATACGCGAAAAAGTGGCGGCAGGGCAGAGCATTGATGCACTGGTGCCGCAAAGTGTTGCGCAAATAATTGCGCAGCATCATCTATATCAGTAGTTGCCAAAGGAGAAAACGACATGATTTCACTGGATGAAGCGAGAAAACTGGCAAAGAAGAATTTGAGCGAAAAACGTTTCATCCATACGATGAATGTGAAAAATTTAGCGGTGCAGCTTGCGCAAAATAATGGCGTAGATGCGGACAAAGCGGCACTTGCGGCGCTGTTGCATGACATCGCCAAAGAATTGCCGCGACAGAAATTATTGCAGATACTCGCAGAAAATGATATAATAGCAGGAAATACAAGCGAACGACCTTTGCCAATTTGGCACGGTGTTGTCGCCTCTATTTTGGCACAAACGGAATATGGCGTGGATGATGCGGAAATTCTATCGGCAATTCGCTGCCATACCACCGGAAAAGCCAACATGAAAACATTGGATAAAATTATTTATATGGCAGACATGGCAAGCGCCGAGCGCACGTATCCCGAAGCGGAAAGCTTGCGCCGTCATGTGCTGCAAAATCTCGACAAGGCAACGCTGGAAGGTCTTGGCATGAGCATTGCATGGCTGAAAGCCGAGGGACGCGCGGTGGACGACGAAACGCTCGCCGCCTATGCAAGCCTCAGACAACAAATATACGGAGGACAGTCGCTTTGAGTAACCCACATCAGCCCCGCGAAATCGATATTTCCCGCGCGCGTGTGCGGCGTACGGCGCAGCCGATACAGCCGGTCAATCGCTCTGCCCCAACACCGCCGGCAGAGCAGCGTGTGGCGCGTCCGCAGCAGCAAACGACACCGCCGCCGCGCCGAACAGCACCGCAGCAGGCACAGCCGCGCCGCCGCGCACCGGAAAATACAAATGCACAGCCGCGCCGGCGTATGCCGAGCGAAAAAGACAGAAGGAAAAAGAAAAATCCGTGGAAAACAGCACTCAAAGTCCTCTGCATTCTACTGCTTGTTTTCGGCGGCATTTATTTCGGGTTGCGCCTGTATGCGGGCGCCATCACCACCACGGGCGACATGGGAACGCTCGACAAAACGCAGGTGCTTGGCACACCGCCCGAATTTAAAGGCAAGCAGCTCAATTTGCTGGTGCTTGGCATCGATTACACCACAGAGGACGCGGAAATTGTGCAGCGTGACCCCATCGGCAACACCGATATGCTGCTGTACTGCCAATTCGATTTTGAAAAAGACACCATGAAAATGCTGCAAATTCCGCGCGATACTTTTGTGGGAGAAATCGGCGGCAAGGCGGGCAAAATCAACGGTGTATTTGCCAATTCCGCCGACCCCGACAACCGCGTTTCCACCGTGGCAAGCCTTGTGTCACAGCAGCTCAATCTGCCCATTGACAACTACGTCACCATCGATATGGACGCGCTGCGAGAAATTGTCGATAAATTCAACGGCATTGAGATTGACATTCCGTATGACATCATCGACCATGATAAAAACGGAAACGAGACAAGCAAACTGTTGAAAGGCAAGCGCAATTTAAAAGGTGCAGAACTTGAGTTCTTCCTGCGCGCACGTGATATGCTGCCGCGACAGGACATCGACCGTCTTGACAATCAGCGCAATTTCTATAAAGCACTGTTCGGCGAAATTCGCACCGCGACACCGGGCGATTTGTGGAAGCTGATTCCCGTATATGCCACAAAAGTGAACACCGATTTGTCGGTGGACGACCTTGTGGGCGTTGGCATCAATATGCTCTCCATCAAAAACGAAAACATCATGATGTGCCGCTTGCCTGTGGCACGTGGCGAACTGTATAACACCCACGATGTCATGGTTGCCGCAAAACCGGAAATTGCCGATTTGCTCAACCAATATTTCCGTCCGGCAGACGCTCCCGTCGGCGCGGAGGGCATCAAAACGGCGGAGCATCCGACGCGTGACGTGGTGGTGGAAGCCAATGTAGAGTGGTTCGGCGCACATGTTGAGCCGTCCGATTCCGCCGCCGTTCCCGCCGCAGGCAGCACTGTAACCGACCCCGCCCAAACACCCGCGGCACCCGCCGCATAACCGTAAGGTATAAGGAGTAAAGAATGGAATCAAAAGAACTTGCCATGCAAATTGCAAAGCTGCTCGACAGCAAAAAAGCCACACGCGTAAAAGTATTGAAAGTGCGCGATTTAACCGTGCTTGCGGACTATTTTGTCATCGCAACCGGCACATCTTCCACGCATGTGAAAAGCCTTGCGGAGGAAGTGGAGTTTCAAATTAAAGAAGCCGGCACCGCGCCGCTGCGTGTAGAAGGTTTCCGCACACAAAACTGGTGCATCATCGACTACGGCAACGTGATTGTGCATGTGTTCAGCCCCGACGCACGCGATTTTTACGACCTCGACCATCTGTGGGCAGACGGCGAAGATGTGCCGATGGACTTTATCGAAGAATAAGCTTTTGGAGTGAGTGAATTTTGAAATATGACTATACCGCCATTGAAAAAAAATGGCAAGCAATTTGGGAAAAAGAGCATACCTTTGCGGCAAAACAAGACTACAGTCTGCCGAAATATTACGCACTGGTGGAGTTTCCGTATCCGTCCGGTCAAGGCCTGCATGTAGGCCATCCGCGCCCGTATACGGCGCTTGACATCATCGCGCGCAAAAAGCGGCTGCAAGGCTATAATGTGTTGTATCCGATGGGGTGGGACGCATTCGGCTTGCCGACGGAAAACTATGCGATGAAAAACCATATTCACCCCGAAATCGTGACAAAAAACAATGTTGCACGGTTTAAAAGCCAGTTGCAAAGTCTGGGGCTGTCGTTCGACTGGGACCGTGAAATCAACACCACCGACCCGTCTTATTACAAGTGGACGCAGTGGATTTTTCTGCAACTTTACAAAAAAGGTCTTGCTTATAAAAAAGAAATGAGCGTCAACTGGTGTACCGGCTGCAAAGTGGTGCTAGCCAACGAAGAAGTTGTGAACGGCGTGTGCGAGCGCTGCGGCAGCGAAGTGATTCACAAAAATAAAAGCCAGTGGATGCTGAAAATCACCGCCTATGCCGACCGTTTGATTGACGATTTGGACGGACTGGATTTCATCGACCGTGTGGTGACGCAGCAGAAAAACTGGATTGGCCGCAGCCACGGCGCCGAGGTGAAATTTGCCACCACGGCGGGCGAGGATTTGGTGGTGTACACCACACGTCCCGACACGCTGTTCGGCGCAACCTATATGGTTATTTCGCCGGAGCATCCCGCGATTGCAAACTGGGCAGACAAAATCGAAAATAAGCAGGCAGTGAAAGATTATCAGCTTGCCGCCGCCAAAAAGAGCGACTTTGAACGCACCGAACTTGCCGCCGCCAAAGAGAAAACCGGTGTCAAATTGCAGGGCGTGTGCGCCGTCAATCCGGCAACCGGCAAGGAAATCC
>JAVWRA010000042.1:0-14920 GCA_036635095.1 Ruthenibacterium sp.
TATTCATCCGGGTGATAACGTGGGTCGCGGCAGCGATGACACACTGTTTGCCCTGACGGACGGCAAAGTGAGCTTTGAGCGTGTCGGTCGCGACCGCAAAAAAGTCAGCATCAAACAATAGTCTTTTTTAAAAGCCGGGCCGCAAGGCTCGGCTTTTCTTTTCGGCTGCATATACTAAGGCAGTCGTATTTACGCATGATATAAAGGAGAACCCATGTTTATCGATACCGCTAAAATCAATTTAAAAGCAGGCAACGGCGGCAATGGCGCAGTGTCTTTTCACCGTGAAAAATATGTCGCCGCAGGCGGCCCCGATGGCGGCGATGGCGGCCGCGGCGGAAATATTGTCTTTATGGGCGATTCCAATTTGTCCACATTGATGGATTTTCGCTACAAACGCAAATACGTTGCGCCAAACGGCGACGACGGCAGCGCCACCAATTCCAGCGGACGCAAAGCGGCAGATCTTGTCATACGTGTGCCAATCGGCACCGTGGTGCGCGATGCCGAAACAGGCGACGTCATTGCCGATTTGTCAAACAGCGAGCCGGTTGTCATCGCAAAAGGCGGGCGCGGCGGTTGGGGAAATCAGCATTTTGCAACGCCCACACGCCAAATTCCGCGCTTTGCAAAGCCGGGGCAGGCAGGTGAAAGCATCGAGGTGCGCCTTGAACTCAAACTGATTGCCGACGTCGGCTTAATCGGTTTTCCGAATGTCGGCAAAAGCACGATTATTTCCGCTATCAGTGCCGCCAAACCAAAAATCGCCAATTATCATTTCACCACCTTAACGCCGGTACTCGGCGTTGTTTCCGTCGGTCCCGAAGCAAGCTTTGTGGCGGCGGATATTCCGGGGTTGATTGAGGGCGCCGCAGACGGTGTCGGTCTCGGTCACGACTTTTTGCGCCATGTTGACCGCTGCCGTTTGCTGCTGCACGTTGTAGACGTGTCCGGCTGTGAAGACCGCGATCCGCAGGACGATTTCGCAAAAATCAACCTTGAACTCAAAAACTTTTCCGCGGCGCTTTCCGAGCGTCCGCAAATCGTACTTGGCAACAAATGCGACATTGCAACGCCGGAACAGATAGAAAGCTTCAAGCAGTTTATTGAAGCGCAGGGACTTGTGTTTCTGCCGATTTCCGCCGCAACCCGCAAAGGACTTGACGTTCTGCCGGGACTTGTGTATGAAAAGCTGCAAACATTGCCGCCGGTCATCACCTATGAGCCGGATTACGTCAAGCCGGACCCCGCACTCAAAGACGGGCGCGCATTCACGGTCACACACGCCGAGGACGGTGCATGGGAAGTAGACGCGCCGTGGCTTGTGCGCATTCTCGAAGGCTGCGACATCAACGATTACGAAAGCCTGCAATATTTTCAGCGTCAGCTTGCCGATGCCGGTGTGCTTGACAAGCTTATCGCATGTGGCGTACAAGAAAACGACACGATTCGAATAGACGATTTCGAATTTGATTATGTATTCTAAGGAGATGGTGCGTTTGCTATTTTCAGCAGACAGCCGGATTGATATTCACGAACAGTCGCCCATCGCTCTTGCATTTGTAGGGGACGGTGTATTTGAGGTACTGGTGCGCACGCGTCTTGTGGAGCATACGCGCCTTGTGCCGAATCAGCTTCACGCACATGCTGTGCGCTTGGTGTCGGCAAAAGGGCAGGCACTGGGCGTTGAGGCAATTGAGCCGCTGCTCACACCACCGGAACAAGCGGTGCTGCGCCGCGGCAAAAACTCCACAAAAGCAAGCGTGGCAAAACACGCAACGCCACAGCAATATCGCGCGTCCACCGCACTGGAGGCGCTTTTCGGTTGGCTGTATTTGCAGAATCAAAATGACCGCATTGAAGAATTATTCGATGTAATTTGGCAAGCTGTTTATGTGGCGCCGCAAAACGAAAAAAGCAGCCCGCTCCCACATGAATAAAAGGAAACAGGCTGCATTTTCATGAAAAACTATTTACTGTTGCAGTTTTTATCGCCGGTGCTGTTTTGAG
Source organism: Ruthenibacterium sp. (assembly GCA_036635095.1). Classification (GTDB taxonomy): domain Bacteria; phylum Bacillota; class Clostridia; order Oscillospirales; family Ruminococcaceae; genus Ruthenibacterium. The sequence goes on from JAVWRA010000042.1 coordinate 2,011, forward strand.
ATTTGCGCTGAGAAGCGTTGTCGGATTTTACAGAAGTGCTTTTGCTGGCGGTTGTTTTGTTCGAGCTGCCGGATGTCTTTTTATTCTGTGATTCTTTACGATCCATGTGCGTCACCTCCCTTGCTCTTATTATGAACCGCTGTCTCGCACAATATTCTGCAAATTTGAGCAATTTGAAATCAAATGCAAACTATGATATAATTATTTAATCTGATACAATAAAAATATTTTAGGGGGTTCCCATTATGTCCGGGCATAGTAAATGGAATAATATCAAACGCAAAAAAGAAAAAACTGACGGTCAACGCGCCAAAATTTTCACCAAAATCGGTCGTGAAATGACCGTGTGCGTGAAATCCGGCGGCGGCGACCCGAATGTCAACGGAAAGCTGCGCGATTTGATTGCAAAAGCCAAAAGCATGAATGTGCCGAACGACAATATTCAGCGCATTATCAAAAAAGCCGAGGGCGGCGAAAAAGATGCGTACGAAAGCATTACCTATGAGGGATATGGCCCGTCCGGCATTGCCATGATTGTGGAAACCCTAACCGATAACCGCAACCGTACCGCCGGCAATCTGCGCCATTATTTTGATAAATTCGGCGGAAATCTCGGCAATACCGGCTGCGTGAGCTTTTTGTTTGCACAGCAGGGCGTGATTGTGCTTGACGTTGAGGGCAAAAATGAAGAAGTTGTGATGGAAGATGCGTTTGATGCCGGTGCGGAAGATTTTGACATGAGCGAAGATATTGCCGAAATCACCACATCAGCGGCAGATTTCAGCGCGGTGCGCGAAGCGCTTGAGCGCAAAGGGTATTCTTTTATTTCGGCGGATATCGCAATGGTTCCCTCAACGCAAACCGCGTTGACAGATCCGGATGACATCAAAAAGATGGGCATTTTGCTGGATGCGCTTGAGGACGACGATGATGTGCAGGACGTCTGGCACAACCTTGAAAATGAAGAAGACCTCGACCGTTAAAAACGGTTAAACCGGCGAAAATTCGCCTATAATATTAATCATGACGATTCAGAAAAGCGGGTGATTCATTGGACACCAACCAAATTATGTGCAGCCACTGCATGTCGCGTGTGACGCAGGGCGCAGCATCTTGTCCGTATTGCGGGCATGTGTTTGCCAACACCAATCCGGCGGGTACGCTGCCGGTGAATACATTACTTGTGGGAAGATACACGCTTGGAAACTGTTTGTCAATTGACGGCGAAGGCGTCACCTATGCGGCAATTGACGGGGAGCTGTCACGCCGTATCGTAATCAAAGAATATGTTCCCATCACCATCTGTGCCGCGCGCACGGTAAATGGTGATGTGCTGCCGCGTCCAAACCGTGAGGTGCTGTTCAAAACAACGCGCATGGATTTTGTGGATTTATACCGCAGCCTTTCCGTACTCGGTGAGCAGGAGGGACTTGTGCAGGTGTATGACTTGTTCGAAGCCAACAACACGGCATACGCTGTGCGAGATGCGGACGAGGGAACGCCGCTGCTTGCTTATTTGCAGCGCCGCCAAACACTGCTCACGCAGGATGAAGCAATTGAGCTGCTGCGCCCGATTATATACGGCGTAGAGGCAATGCACCGCCGCGGATTGTTGCATCGCGGCATCAGTCCCGAAACTATTTTCATCGGCAATGACGGGCGCACACGGCTGTCCGGCTATGCAACGCTTGGTCTGCGCACGGCAGACAGCGAACTGAAAAGTCAGTTGTTTGACGGCTATGCCGCGCCGGAGCAGTATGCCGTTGCGGAATTTGACGGGCAATACAGCGATGTGTATGCGCTTGGCGCACTGTTTTATCGTGTGTTGACAGGCAAAACGCCCATTTCTGCGCGTAGACGCAGCCCGCATGACAATCTGCAAACACCGCGCAGTATCGATGGCAGTATTCCTGCGTTCGTTTCCACGGCAATCATGCGCGCAATGCGCCTTGCGCCGGAGGAGCGGATTCAATCTGCGCCCGAGCTTTTGGAAGCGGTGACGGAACCGTCCGCACAAGTGCGCAGCTTCCATTTTACAGAGCGCCAAGTCAAATATCTCGTCATAGGTGCAATCGGACTTTTGCTGGTTGTACTCCTCTCCATATGGGCGATTATCAGCGCCTCGTTGCCGAAAAAGAAGCCGGCGGAATCCTCGTCCGTGGCATCATCGGTGGCATCCTCCGCAGCAAGCGTGGTGCAGCAGGTATATGCCGTGCCGGGTTTACTCGGCAAGCAATATACAGATGTGCAGCAGAATGCCGAGTACAGCCAAAAATTCTTGTTTGATATGACGGAAGAATACAGCAGCGATTATCGCAAGGGCGAAATTATGCGGCAGTCACCGGATTCAAACACCAAAGTGGCGGCAGGCAGTACGATTAAAATTACCGTCAGCCGCGGTGCGGAAACGGCGGCAATGCCGGAAGTAATCGGTCTTTCTCTCGGCGATGCAAAAGTGCTGCTCGATAATCTGAAAATCAAATTTACCGTGTTGGAAATTGAAAATGACGGGCGCTATCAGGAAAATCTTATTGTGCGAACAGATACCCCCACAGGTACGCAGGTCAACGTCAGCAAACAGCAGGTTGTGCTGTACCGTGCGAAAGCGTCTACCGGCACGTATGTGCCGGAAAGCAATGCAGGGCAGGCGCCCGGCTTGAGCGAGGATCAATTTGGTGAACGTGTAGAAGGTCATGATTAGAAACAAAAAAATCCCCGCACATTCGGTATCACGCCGAATGTGCGGGGATTTTGCAATTTTATTCGCTTACATACGGAAGCAAGGCAACGTGACGCGCACGTTTGATTGCAATGGTCAGCTCACGCTGATGGTATGCGCAAGTGCCGGTAACACGGCGGGGAATAATCTTCGCGCGCTCAGAAATATATTTGCGCAAGCGGGGAAGGTCTTTATAATCGATGGTGTCGATGCGGTCAACGCAGAAGCTGCAAACTTTTTTGCGGGTACGGCGCTGGGGGCGACCACCGGTTCTGGAATCAGAACGGTCTCTATCAAAAGGCATAGTATAGTCCTCCTTGTCTCAAAATGAGGAAGCGCTGTGAAAAGGCTTCCTAGAATGGTAAATCTTCGTTGTCGTCAATCACGGCAAAATCATCGGCAGTGCCGGCGGCATAGCTCACGGGAGCAGGCGCGGCGGCACGGGCGGGACTTGCAGGTGCGGCATAATTGCTGTTTGTGTTTCCGCCGCTTGCTTTTTCGCCGGTGAAGCTGATGTTGTTTGCAACCACTTCAAAAGCGGTGCGTTTGATGCCGTTTTTGTCCTCATAATTGCGTGTCTGAAGTGAACCGTCCACGGCAATCATGCTGCCTTTGTGAAAATATTTGCAGACAAACTCTGCGGCCTGTCTCCATGCTACAACATTGATGAAATCGGCTTTGCGTTCTTCACCGCTTTTCACAAAATTGCGGTCAACCGCCACAGTAAACGAGCAAGTCGCAGTACCGTTTGGAATTTGGCGCAATTCGGGGTCAGCGGTCAAGCGACCCATTAAAGCTATTACATTCAGCATTATTTTGCCTCCGTTGTCGCTTTTACCTTTTTCGCTTTCGGCTCTTCTTTTGCGATAATCATAGAGCGTAAAACGCCATCGGTGATTTTGTATACACGGTCAAGTTCCGCAGGAAAATCGGTGTTACTGGTGAAGTTAATCAGTGTGTAAACACCATCGGTTTCATCGTTAATCGGGTATGCAAGTCTGCGCTTGCCCCAATCGTCAACAGAATCGATTGTACCATTCGCTTCAATGAGAGATTTGAACTTCGCTACCAAAGTAGTGGTGGTTTCCTCGTCGAGCGTTGCAGTGGTGATGAGCATTGTTTCGTATTTTGCCATTTCTATGCACCTCCTTTTGGACATTTGGCCCTTTTCAGGGCAAGGATAGTCTAGGCCCAATCGGGCAGACAACTTATTATACAGTAAAAGCACCTGCTTTGTCAACTGTAATCGATGCTTACAGAGGATAAAACAGGCGCTTTTTCATGTTTTTTACTGTAATTACAAGGTTTTTGCAAATTCCTTGAGATACGCTTTGAAATCCGCACCGATTTCGGGATGCGTAAGTGCGGTTTCCACCTGCGCCTGCATCACGCCGAGTTTCGACCCCATGTCATAGCGTTTTCCCGTAAAATCAACGCCGGTCATGCCGCCGCTGCGCGCAAGCACTGCCATGGCATCGGTCAACTGAATTTCGCCGCCGGCACCCGGTGCGGTTTTTTCGAGAATTTCATAAATTTCCGGCGTCAGCAGGCAGCGTCCCAAAATGGAAAACAGGCTAAATTCCTGTCCGCGCGCAGGTTTTTCAATCATATCGGTGATATTATAGAGATTGTCATGCAGACAGTCCAGTTTCATGGAAGAATATTTTGTGATATCCTGCGCCGTCACTTCTTTGATGCCCACGCAGGCTTTTCCGGTTTGCTCATACGCGCGGCAAAGCTGTGCGGCAACGGGGTCTTTGCCCATAATCACATCATCGCCGTAAAGCACAACAAACGGTTCATCGCCCGTAAAGGCGCGCGCTTTCAAAATGGCATGTCCGAGACCTTTCGTCTCTTTTTGGCGCAGAAAAAAGATGTCGGCAAGATTGGCAATCGCGGTACATTCCGTCAGCATTTTTTCTTTGCCGGGACGCATGAGGCTGGCTTCCAGTTCCGGTGCGCGGTCAAAATGGTCCTCCATAATGCTTTTGCCGCGTCCTGTGATAATCAAAATCTCCTCAATGCCGGCGGCAACCGCTTCCTCCACAATATACTGAATGGCAGGTTTATCGACAATCGGCAACATTTCTTTCGGCATTGCTTTTGTGGCGGGCAGCACGCGTGTGCCAAGTCCCGCGGCGGGAATCACTGCTTTGCGAATTTTCTGCATGATTGTTTCCTCCGTTGACTTCTTAATGATAATCAGTAGTAATAATAAAGCGCCATGGCGCGTTCGGGTCCTATCCACAAAGACAGGGCGACACCGGCAAGGAAAAACAGACCGAACATACACCCGACCGCAAGACGCGACGGACCTGCACAGGCATGAAGTGCGGTGTGATAGGTGTTGTCATCTTTTGCGGCTGTTTTCATATTTTGCAGCTTTTTGCCGGCAGTTTTGCGATACAAATAAAACGCATACAGCCCGAAAAAGAGCGACAGCGCCCAGTTGAGTACCGCGCAGACAAGTGCAATGGTTTCAATCGTTCCGGCGGCAATCGAAAAGCCGAGCGGCATTCCCACGGCAACAAGCATCTGTAAAATAGACGGAATGCCAAGCAGAACAAATGCACCGATGCTGAGTGCGCCCCACGACCACATTTTGCGGTAGAAGAAATACATCGGGGCAAACAAAAGCGCACTCCAGCAAAAACTGGTTTTGCGACCGCTTTCGTCCATGCGCTGAAACTGAAACAGATAGTACGGCGCAGAATTACCAATGTATTCCGCCCAATCGGCGCTTGCGATGCCGTCGATTTCTTTCGGAACAGATTGCTCCACACCCATGGCAAATGCCGGAAAGCCGTTGTTGTTTGCATTTGCGTTATTCGTGCCGCCGCCGGGGATAGCGGCATACAGCGGTTTGCTGTTTTGTTCATTTTTCACAGGCGGTGTTTCGGCGAGCGGTTGTCCGCAATTTTCGCAGAAAAGATGTTCTTTATTATTTTTTGCACCGCAGTTCGGACATTGAATCAAATCCTTGTTCTCCGGATTTGTATACACAAATCCGGTGCCATGCTTTGCACTATGCACACATTTGCCCGTTTTATCGTAGCAGTCGCGATGATAAGGCGCACCGCAATCAGGGCAAAACACAACGTCGTCTCCCTCGACGAGCGGCTTATTACAGACACTGCAGCTACAGCCTTTCCAATAGTTCATTGTTTTCCTCCAAATTTTCTCTATCGTATATTCTCTATGATAACGCATTTTAACTGAAATTGCAAAGGATTATCCCCTTTACAAGCCGGTAATAATAAATTATAATGAATAAATATGAATAATTCAATGCAAAATTACGAACAAGTGAGGATTTCATGGTAATTTTAGATGATGTAAAGCGCCGTTTGGGTGAACTTGCTCCGATTGTGGACGATTTGGCAGACGCGCTTGCGATTGAGGGAAGCAAAATTCGCCTCGACGAACTCGAAAATAAAAGCGCAGACCCGTCCTTTTACGAAAATGCGTCAGAGTCCGGTGTTGTGTTTGCCGAAATGGGCGAACTCAAAGACAAATTGGAGGACTATGAAAAATTAAAAGAGATGCTTGCCGATGCGCAGACAATGCTTGAAATGTGCGAGGAAGACGACGACCCCGCACTGGCGGAAGAAACCGCCGAAGCCGTGGCGGCGCTCGATGCCAAGGTGGAGGAGTTGCGCCTTGTGACATTGCTGACAGGGGAGTATGACCACAATAATGCCATTTTAACCTTTCACGCGGGTGCCGGCGGCACCGAGGCGCAGGATTGGGCGGAGATGCTGTTTCGCATGTACCAACGCTTTGCGGCGCGGCACGGCTTCACGGTAAAAACACTGGATTATCTCGACGGCGATGAAGCCGGCATTAAAAGCGCCTCTATTTTGGTGGAGGGGCATAACGCATACGGTTTTTTGCGCAGTGAAAACGGAGTGCATCGCCTTGTGCGCATTTCTCCGTTTGATTCGTCCGGCCGCCGTCACACCAGCTTTGCATCACTGGAAGTAATGCCGGAACTTGACGATTCCATCGTGGTGGATATCCGTCCGGAAGATATCAAAATGGAAGTGTTTCGCTCGTCCGGCGCAGGCGGTCAGCATATCAACAAAACATCGTCCGCCGTGCGGCTCATTCATATCCCAACGGGCATTGTGGTGAGCTGTCAAAATGAGCGCAGCCAGTTTCAAAACAAAGATATGTGTATGAAAATGTTGGCGGCAAAACTCTATCAAATCAAAGAGCGCGAGCATCTCGACAAAATCACGGATATCAAGGGCATCCAAAACGCCATTGCGTGGGGCAGCCAAATTCGCAGCTATGTGTTCATGCCGTATACGCTTGTGAAAGATCATCGCACAGGCTATGAAAACGGCAATGTCAGCGCCGTGATGGACGGCGACCTTGACGGATTTCTCAACGCATATCTCAAAGCGGCGGGCAAAGGCGAATTATAAAACAAACACAAAGGCGCTGCGGCATTTTTCTGCCGCAGCGCCCTGTTTTTACGGTTCCATATTTTTGAGCTTGCGCTCGTATACGCGTTTATAGAAGAAAATTGCTAAAATAAGTGCGCATCCTTCGGAAATTAAAAAGCTGTACCACAAGGCTTCCAGTCCGAAAAAGTGTGCCAAAAGCCACGCGCACGGCAGCAGCAGAACAAGTTGACGGAAAATGCTCATCAAGAGGCTCAACACGCCCTCGCCGAGCGCTTGAAACAAGCACGACAGCACAAAGGCAACGCCCGTAATGCAGAAGCTCAAAGAAATAATCCGCAGCGCCGGCACACCAATGGCATACATCGATTCCGACGCGTTGAACAGCGAGAGCAGCCATGTCGGTGCAAGCAGGAACAAAGCCGTACCCGCGATCAGAATCACAGAAATTACGATGTTAGAGAGCTTTAGTGTCTGCATGATGCGGTCTTTGCGGCGCGCGCCGTAGTTGTAGGCGATAATCGGCACAAGCGCGTTTGTCACACCATACACCGGCATAAACACAAAACTTTCCAGCTTGAAATACACACCGAAAACCGAAACGGCAGTGTCGGTGAACGCAATCAAAATTTTATTCATGCCGAACACCATCACACTGCCGATGCTCAGCATGATAGTGGCGGGCAAGCCCACTTGATAAATACCGCAAATGGTTTTGACGTCGGGCATCATTTCTTTAAAATTAATCCTTACTTCGTGGTTTTTATAGTGGTTGATAATAAGAATGATTACCATGCCAACTATTTGACTGATGACGGTTGCCCATGCTGCACCTTTCACGCCCATTTTCGGCAGACCAAACAGGCCGAAAATCAAAATGGGGTCAAGGAAAATGTTGACGACGGCGCCCACAAGCTGGCTTAACATCTGATAGATGGCTTTACCGGTCACCTGCAAAACGCGATCCATGGTGATTTGCACAAACATACCAAACGAAAAAACCGTGCAGATACGCATATAATCAGCGCCCGCGGTGGCGATTTCAGGGTTGGTTGTAAAAGAATTTAAAAACCAAGTGCTGCAAGTGAGACCGATGATGACAAACACAGCCCAGCCGGCAATGGATAAAAACACGCCGTTATTGGCGACGCGATTTGCTTTTTCGTATTGTTTTTCGCCGAGCGTACAGGAGAGCAGGGAGTTCATACCGACGGAGGTACCGACGGCAACGGCAATCATCAATTTTTGGATGGGATACACGAGACTGACACTCGTGAGGGCATTTTCGCTGAGCATCGATACAAAAACGCTGTCGACGACGTTGTAAAGTGCCTGCACAATCAGGCTGATCATGATGGGGAAAGCCATGCCGAGGAGCAGGCTGCCGATGGGTTTTGTGCCCATGATGTTTTCGGTTCTCTCTTTCATAAATTCCTCCTAAATTATTTATTCTGAAGTCGAATATCCTCGCCGCAAAAGCTCAGCACTTCACAGTTGCCAAGTAAGCGCGATACGACTTTTTCGGTATAACGGCGGCGCAAATCACTGTCATTGACAATATTGCTTGTGTAAATAGTGGGCAAATGCCGATTGCTGCGCGTGTTGATTAAATTGTATAAACACGCGCTGACATACGGCGAAATATACTCGGTGCCAAGGTCGTCCAAAATCAAAAGCTGCGCGCCGGACAGAGACAGCAAGGTGTCACCGCCGCCGCTGAATTTTTCTTTTTCCGCGCGTTCAAACGCGTCCTGCGCACTGACATAAACCACATCATAGCCTTTGTCAAGCACCGCGCGCGCAATCGACAGCGCAAGATGTGTTTTGCCGAGTCCCGCATAACCGCACAGGTAAAGGCTTGTTGCGGCAGGCGTAAAATGTGCGGCATACGCGCTGCAATAGGCGAAAATCTGCTCCATCTGCGCGCGCATCGTCATGCCCAGTTCCGCCACAAAAGTATTGGGATACTTGTTGAGGTCAAAGCTTTCAAAGCTGCAAAGAGACAGGGGAGACGTCTCGCTGACCGTATTTTGCCGCAGCGTACCGATGAGTGTGCGCACACAGTCACACAAAGTGCCGTTCACATAACCGGTGTCTTTGCAAATCGGACATACAAAAGCCGGCTCCAAACGCTCCGGCGAAAAGCCGTGTGCCAGTAAAAGAGCATTGCGCTTTTCATCGGCAGCCTGCACCTTTTTCAAAGCGGCGTCCACTTCTGCGTGTGGCGCGCCTGTAGCGGCAAGACGCGCGGCTTCAATGCCGTCCAGTATCCGTTCACTCTGCACCGCATCAAGGGCGGGAATCGCTTTCTGCGCCGCTTGTACAGCCTCCTGCGCAAGCGTTACGGCTTTCTGCCGCCGTCCGGCAATCATGCTCATGGCTTTGCTTTGCAGCTCTTTTCCGTTCATGTCTTACTCGCTTTCTGGCTTTTGAAATGTCGGCGCACGTTTCAATCCGCCGTGCAGCACGGAGGTTGCATTTGGATTTGTCACCTGTATATTCTGCATGGTGGCGTTGCTTTGTGCCATCACATCGCGCACGGTGCGGTAGCCTTTCGTGTGCCATGCGCGCAAAATGCCGTTGACATAGCGCACATTGTTTTTTTCGCCCGCATAGGCGAGCGCTTCGGCAATCATCGCGTCGTCAAAGCCGAAATTTTCATACCAGTCGGCAATGGCACAGCGCTCTGCCTTTGTGAATTTGGCGTCCGGCAAACGGAACAATTCCGCAATGTGTTTTTCACGTTCGCCGCGCAGGGCAAGCTGCGCCAGATAGCGCTCAACCGCTTCGCCTGAATCAATGCCGTCGCGCTGCCAACCCAAAAGTGCGCGTTCCACATAGCGCGCACTGCGCTTGCCAAGAGATGCAAAATACGATACACCGAGTAAAATCATGTCAATCGGCATACCGTCCGAAAGATACATCGAAACAAAAATATTGGTGTCTGCCTGGCTCATCACGCCGCCGAGAAGCTGCTGACATTCCTGCACAAGGGATGCAATGGCGGGGTCGCCTTTGGCGGCATTTGTCACTTCCGGCGTTGTCAAACAGGTTCGCACGGCAACAAGCGGTGCGCTCTCTGCCGGCGCTCCCTCCACGCTTTCAAGCAAACCGGCACCTTTCCAAAACAGCAACGCTTCTTTTGCTTTGTCCGGTGTTTTAAGCCGCAAAGCAAGTGCAATTCGTGCGGGGTCGGTCTCGCCCGTGGCAATCACAAAAAGAGCCACACGCACCCAGTCGTCCTCGGTGTTTGGCAGCTTTGTAAATAATAATTGCGGCACGGCAATGCTGTCGCCGCAGTTTTGAGACAGTCGATAGGGCATAACGTTCCTCACACTTCAAATTCATACATTCTATTGTAGCATAATTTTAAAGTCTTTGCTATAATAGATTTATAGAAAAACAGGAGGCGATTTGCATGAACTTGCCAACAATTCCTGCCAAAATGATTGTTAATAAAACGAAAAATGCCGCGTGGTTCGGTACGGATTACACCATGAACCTCTATAAAGGTTGTTGTCACGGCTGCATTTACTGTGACAGCCGCAGCACCTGTTACGGTGTTCATGATTTTGATACCGTGCGCGTGAAAGACGACTGTCTCGCAATTGTGCGGGACGATTTGCGCAGCAAAACACACACCGGTGTTGTGGCGACAGGTGCGATGAGTGACCCATACAATCCGTTCGAACAAGAAATGCAGTATACACGCCATGCGCTCGAACTTTTGTGTGCGTATGGTTTTGGCGTGGCGATTGACACAAAAAGTCCGTTGATAACGCGCGACATCGATGTGTTGCAAGAGATTCAAAAAATGTCGCCCGTGCTGTGCAAACTGACGATTACCACAGCGGACGATGCGCTTGCCGCCAAAATCGAGCCGCATGTAGCACCGTCCTCCGCACGATTTTCCGCCATGGAGGCGCTTGCCAAAAACGGATTGTATGCCGGTGTTTTGCTCATGCCGGTGCTGCCGTTTCTCGAAGATACGCCGCAGAATATACACGAGATTGTCGCAAAAACAGCGGCGGCGGGCGCACGTTTCATTTATCCGATGTTCGGCATGACGCTGCGCGGCAATCAGCACGATTACTATTTGCAAAAATTGGAAGAAATTTTCCCCGGCGAATATTTGGCGCAGCAGTACACAAAACAGTTCGGCAATCGGTATGAGTGTCATTCGCCGCAGGCAAAGCGCCTGTGGGAACAGTTTCGCACAGAATGTGATGCTTGCGGCTTGCTGTACAAAATGCAGGATATCATCAGCGGTTATCAGCAGGGATACGGAACAAATCAGCTCAGCTTTTTATAAAAAATATCGCCCCGATGATGAAGTCAATCAAAATCGGGGCGATGTTTCGTTAAAAGATGAAATTAGTCAAGCCGTGTTGCCTCAAGCAATGCGGCATTTGTGAAAGTGCTGTACTCTGTGGCGCGTTTTAAATCAAGACCGGCAGCCGCTACAAAGCGTTCACCGTATTCCTTGTCGGCAAGCAGGCAGTGTGCCGCATGACGATATTTGATTTTCTCGTCTACACTTTCAATATTGCGCGCGGTGTTGTCAATGAGCGCCGCTTTTTGCGTTTCGTTCATCAAACGATACAATTCGCCGCCCTGTTTGAAATTGTCGTCGGTCGGGTCATTTTTGGGGTCATAATGCCACGCCGCGCCCTCAACGTCAAGCGGCGGCTCCATCACATCGGGTTGTGCCGTCCATTCGCCATAGCCGTTCGGCGTGTAGGCAACCGTTCCGCCATAATTGGTGTCGGTGCGCATTGCGCCGTCACGGTGCTGGTCATGCACAACGGCATGTTTTGCTTGGTTGACCGGAATCTGGTTGTGGTTGACACCAAGGCGATAGCGCTGTGCATCGCCGTATGCAAACAGGCGTCCCTGCAAAAAGCGGTCGGGCGAAAAGCCGATGCCCGGCACCACATGCGCAGGTGTAAAGGCAGACTGTTCCACTTCGGCAAAGTAGTTTTCGGGATTGCGGTTCAGCTCCAGAATGCCCACTTCATGCAGCGGATATTCGGCATGACGCCACACTTTTGTGATGTCAAACGGATTCTCATAATGACGTTTTGCCTGTTCCTCGGTCATAATCTGCACATACATCGTCCATTGCGGATAATCTTTGCGCTCAATGGCTTCATACAAATCGCGACCGTGGCTTTCGCGGTCATTGGCAATCACCTGTGCCGCTTCGGCGTCCGTTAAGTTTTTGATGCCCTGTTTTGTTTTGAGATGGAATTTGCACCATACGCGTTTGTTATCCTTATTATAGAAGCTGTAGGTGTGTTCGCCGAATACGTGCATATTGCGATAGGAAGCCGGAATGCCGCGGTCGCTCATCACAACGGTAATTTGGTGAAACGCTTCCGGCAGCATGGTCCAGAAATCCCAGTTGTTTTGCGCACTGCGCAAATTGGTGCGCGGGTCACGTTTGACAGCGCGGTTGAGTCCTGCAAAATTGTGTACATCGCGGATGAAAAACACAGGCGTGTTGTTGCCAACGAGATCCCAGTTGCCGTCCTCGGTGTAAAATTTGCAAGCGAAGCCGCGGATATCACGCTCGGCATCTGCCGCGCCGCGCTCACCGGCAACGGTGGAAAAACGAACAAAGGTATCGGTTTTGGCGCCTGGCTGCAACACTTTGGCACGCGTCCATTCGCTAATATCATGCGTGACGGTAAACGTGCCGTAAGCGCCGCTTCCTTTTGCATGCATCCGACGTTCGGGGATGACTTCGCGGTTAAAATGTGCCATTTTTTCCATCAGCCAT
>JAVWRA010000043.1:0-14651 GCA_036635095.1 Ruthenibacterium sp.
TTTATGCGCACGCTACGCGACGCGCAATTATAACATAAATCAAGAATGCTTTATGCTATCTATATGTTATAATATATTACAATCCTGCAAAGCTCAAATTTGCACGTAAACGGGGGCGAAAGGATGGAACGACTGCTTTCAATATTCAATTATGGACTGGTGTTGTTGTTTGGGGTTTTTCTTTCAGTGCTGTTTGCCGGCAAAAGCGAAAGCAAAAGAGACCGCCTGAACATCGTTCTGTTTTCGGTGTTTACTTTATGTGTGCAGACGCTTTGTTCCTTTTTCTTTGGGCTGAGCATCACCACAAAGCTCTATCCGCTGATTACACATCTGCCGCTCATTTTATTTTTAATCTGCGTACTGAAAAAGCCTGTCGGTGTTTCCATCATCAGTGTACTGACGGCGTATTTTTGTTGCCAACTTCCGCGGTGGGCAGGCGTGTTGTTTCTGCACTTCTTTCATACCAATATTGCCTATCTGCTTGCCTACAGCATCTCCGTTATCATCTTTTTCTTTCTGATATGGCGCTTTTTTGCCCAGTCGGTGTATCAGGCGATGATCTATTCCCGACAGTCCATGTTCCTTTTCGGATGTCTGCCCGCGGTTTACTATGTTTTTGACTATGCCACCACGGTCTACACGCGTATTCTTTACACGGGCATTGAAATGATGAGCGAATTTTTACCGACCGTGATGGTTCTTTTTTATGTGTGGTTTATCGTTGTTTATCACGGCGAGGTACAGAAAACAGCGCAAATCCAAATGGAAAGAAATATGCTTTCCATGCAGATGGAAACCGCCAAAATGCAGTTGAACGTTTTGCGCACGTCGCAGGAGCAGGCGGCAATTTACCGCCATGATATGCGGCACCATCTCTCCATGGTTGACAGTTTCGCCCAGCAAGGGGAGCTTGCCAAAATCATAGAATATATCTCCAATGTCCAACAGTCACTGGTTTCCATTACGCCCATGCACTTTTGTAAAAATGAAACAGTGAATCTTCTGCTTTCTTCTTTCGCATGCAAAGCGGAAATGCAGAATATTATTTTAAACATCAAGGCAGACTTGCCAAAGCAACTGCATATTCCGGACACAGAGCTTTGCTCGGTGCTGTCAAACGGACTGGAAAATGCGTTTCATGCCGTGAGTAAGCTGACGGACGGCACCCCGCGAGAAGTTTTTGTCAATTGTAATATCGGCAAAAATATACTCTTGATTGAAATAAAAAATACTTATAGCGGTGAAGTTTCAATAGAAAACGGAACGCCGGTCACAACAGAAACAGGGCATGGGTACGGCTGCAAAAGTATGCGTTCCATCGCTGAAAAAAGAAACGGTTTTTGTGGTTTTCAAGCAGAGAACGGATACTTCACACTGCGGTTGGCACTGCCGAATGTTTGATGTTTTGCCAATAACAAAGAAAGCCGACGCTGAACACAGCGTTGGCTTTTTGCTATTGTATGGTCTGAAAACACATCATCGGTACGATGCTTGGCACCGCCGCTGAAACGCAGTTTCGGTCAGTTTGCAATGCTCAAGTAAACTTCAAATTGTCAAACGAACTCAATTCCTGTGTACCTTCTTCGCGCGCATAATAGGTCACTTTCACGCTGTCACCCTCGCGCGTCACTGCCAATTCGTCCGAAATACTGCCTTGCACACTGAACAGCAAGTCGTCATGCCCCTCAAGAACAAGATAATACGCGGTGGAAGAACCGTTAAATTCGCTGCCGATGCGCACAATATTCGCGGTCAATTCCGTCAGCGTGTCGCTGGTATTGCCCACAATTTCCATGCTGCTCGATTGCGCCGCCTTTTCAAAATTCAAACGCGCCTCGGTGATGGTTTCGCCGACGCCGACCGTCTGATAATCTTGTACAGACACGTAAGCATATTGTTTAATCAGTCCCTCATTGTCCTGCAAAGTCATGAAATAAGTCGGCATACCGTTGAGATTGATAATCAGCGGGAACGCCGCTTTGTAGTTGAACTGCTGCACTTTGCCCTGCGCAGAGAGCTGTGCGGCGGTTTCTGTAGCGCCGCTGATATGATACAAATGCGGTTCTTTCGTCACCATATCAATCATTACAAAGCCGATGGTGCTTTCGTCCGCGCCCACGCTTGTCAGTCCCGTCACAAGATAGCACCGTCCGCCATTGTATAAAATGGCGCTGCCGGCAGAAACGCGATACTTGTCTTTATCGCTGAAATTGAGATAGCCGTGTACAAATTCGCCCTTGTTGTTGAGCTGTGTCAAAATAAAGTCTTCCGGCTGTACGCGGTCAACCCATTTCGGCAATTCTGCAATGGTGTATTTGTCGCTTTTACCGGTTGCGCAGTCCATCACGATGGCACCGGTTGCTTCCGGCAACGCAAAACCGCGTGTCGGTTTATAGGTGGTGATAACCCAGAACGGACGTCCGGTGTCATCGAGTTCAAAGCTGTAATCGGTCACGCCGGTAAACAGCGCGGCGGTGTAGCGTGTGAAAAAGCTCAAATCCTGCCACAAATAGGCGCCCGGCTGATATTTAATCGAATAGCCGTCCACATATTCCACATCTTGCGGATTGGTTGCAGAAACGCGCACATAACCCGGTGTGCCTTCCATATTGGTCAGCCATTTGAAAAAGCCGGAGTGATACGTCGGCACAGCCCAAACCAGTTTGCCGTCCACCTGCTGCAACGTCGGTTCGCCCAGCACCACTTGGCTGCCGAGACTGGGGCGTTCGCC
Source organism: Ruthenibacterium sp. (assembly GCA_036635095.1). Taxonomy (GTDB): domain Bacteria; phylum Bacillota; class Clostridia; order Oscillospirales; family Ruminococcaceae; genus Ruthenibacterium. The sequence goes on from JAVWRA010000043.1 coordinate 2,732, forward strand.
AAGCTTTTTGTCCGCCAATTTGCGCGCCATGGCGGCGTCCACAATCGGCAGTTGGCTCAAATCCACTGTGTCAAAATCAGAAGCAAAATCCTTTTCGACAAGCTCCGGCATTTGGTCACGATAGGCATTCACATGAAATAATACGGATGAGCCGATGTTTACAATAAAAAACAGCGCCCAAACACCGCCGACAATCATCAGCGGCCATTTTTTCATGTCTGCGTTTTTTTGAAAAGTAACACTTTGTTGACCGGTCGGCAGGCTGACCATCAAAAAGCGTCCCAGTTTGTCCATTGTGAAAATCAACACATAAACAGTGATGATAATGCAGTAAAAGAACGCACTGTCGGGATAAAGCGGGTTTAAGTTCATCTGCTGCACTACGGCGTACAAAATAAAAAGTACGGCGGCAATCAGCGATGCGTTTCGTTTAAAATGCTTCAAAGTGATTTCTCCATTCTCCAATAAAAAATAATATAAACCTATTATACATCGTTTTTCACACAAAGACATCAAAAAATTATGAACAAAATCAAAAAAGCGCAGGAAAATTCCTGTGCTTTTGAATCAATATCCAAAATCCTGCAAATCGTCGGCAATACATTGCTGTGCCGCGGCAAGATTATGTTCCTTGAGGGCGTTAATCAGCGGCGTATGCGATTTCATATCCGACGCAACAACAAAATTGTTCCAACGATTCCAATAAAATTGTGCATATGCGCGCTTTAAAATGTCCATTGAACGCGCCAAAGCGTGGTAGGCATACGAGTTGTTCGCAAATGAAATCAGTTGCAAATGAAATTCTTTGTTATGCTCCCAGTGCGACCACATATCCGTGCCTTCGCTCGCGTCACAGCAAAGTGCGTTGAGTGCAAGCAGTGTATCGAGCTGTTCCTGCGTAATTTTATCACACGAAAATGCAAGAGATCCGCTCTCCAAAACAAGGCGAAACTGTAAAATATCCTCAATATCCTGCCGCGTCAATTTCACAACTTCATAGCCGCAGCGCGGAATATTTTTCAAAATTTCTTCGTTGCAAAGCGAAACAAGTGCTTCACGCACCGGCGATTTGCTAAAGCCAAACTTGGCAACAAGCTCTTTTTCATTGAGAATGCGCCCTGGTTTATACTCATCTTTGATGATACTGTCGAGTACGGCATCGTACACGATATCCTTTAAACTTGCGGTGGAATCCATGGCAAAAAAACCTCCCTATTCAGTACAATTCCATCATAACAAAAAAAGACAGTTCTGTAAATGAGAAAATACTTGACATGTAAATAGATTACTGGTATTATCAGTAACAGGAACAGCAAATTGGATAGATTTTACTCGAACAAATCATTTTTTTTGGAAGAAAAGGAGCTACACATGGACTTATTGATGTATCAGAATTATGTCAAAATACTGCAATCGGAATTGGTGCCGGCACTTGGCTGCACAGAACCGATTGCCATTGCCTATGCAGCGGCAAAAGCGCGTGCAACGCTTGGCTGTTTTCCGGAAAAAATTGAAATTCGATGCAGCGGCAACATCATCAAGAACGTGATGGGTGTAACGGTGCCAAATTCGGGCGGTATGAAAGGCATTGATGTCGCGGCAACATTGGGTGTTGTGGGCGGCGATGCCGACAGCGAGCTTGAAGTGCTTGAAAAAGTGACACAGGCGGATATCGACCGCACGGCATCACTTGTGAAATCCGGTTTCTGTACGTGCAATTTGGAAGAAAATGTTGAAAATCTTTATATTATCGCCAAAGTTTTTTGCGGCGAACACACAGCGGAAGTCACCATCATCAACCGCCATACCTTTATCACACGCATCGAAAAAGACGGAAACGTCTTGTTTGAGCAAGCGGTGGGCGATGTAAAAAGCAAAGGCGACATTGACAAATCACAGTTGAATGTACAAGACATTCTCACGTTTGCCGACACTGTTTGCATCGATGATGTGCGCGAAGTTCTTGACCGTCAAATTGAGATGAACAGCGCCATCGCAGAAGAAGGACTTTCCAAAAAATACGGCACACAGGTGGGTAGTACGCTGCTTGAAGTGTACGGCGATGATGTCAAAATCCGCGCGCGCGCCAAAGCCGCCGCCGGGTCTGACGCGCGTATGAGCGGCTGCTCTTTGCCGGTGGTTATCAATTCCGGCAGCGGCAATCAGGGCATGACCGTGTCGCTGCCTGTCATTGAATTTGCCAAAGAGCTGGGTGTCAGCCGCGAAAAGCTATATCGTGCGCTCGTCATCAGTAATTTAATTTCCATTCATCAAAAACGTTATATCGGCAGTTTGTCGGCTTTTTGCGGCGCAGTTACAGCGGCAGCCGGCGCCGGCGCCGCCATTACTTATTTATACGGCGGCGATTATCACGCCATTTGTCTGACGATTGTCAATACGATTGCCAATGTGGGCGGCATCGTGTGTGACGGAGCAAAGCCGTCCTGCGCGGCTAAAATCGCGTCCTCGGTAGACGCCGCCATTCTGGCACATTATCTCAGCAGTAAAAACTGCACTTTCGGTGACGGCGAAGGGTTTGTACAAGGCGATGTAGAAGCCACCATCCGCAGCATGGGGTATATCGGACGCGTGGGCATGAAAGCCACGGATACGGAAATCTTAAACATCATGATAGACCATACAACGGTATAATCGGAGTGATGTGGCGATAGACGAAATCATCGCAACGCTCGATGCGCACGAGGACGCCGCCAAAGCAAAAGAAATAAAAGCGTGTAAAATCACGCGAACCGCATGGAGGTTCCTATGAAATTCGAAGTAAAACCCAAAAAAGTATGCCCGACAAAATTGTCATTTGAAATTGAGGGCAATGTCGTAAAAAATGTTGAATTTACCGATGGCTGCAACGGCAACCTCAAAGCCATCAGCAAACTCGTAGACGGCATGACCGTCGAACAGATTGAAGGCTATCTGAAAGGCAACACCTGCGGCGCAAGCAAAACGTCCTGTGCCGACCAATTGGCAATTGCCATTCGCGAAAAATACGATGAAATGAACAAAAAATAGCGAAATCCTCTCTCGGGCGCTGCCGTACAGGTGCAGCGGACAAGCTTTGACTTGACCGCCGCCGTGCGGCAGCGCCTTTTTTGCGTGGAAAGCTTCTGTCAATTCGCAGAAAAATGCGTCTTTTCTCCCACTGTCGCCGCATAAGATACACAGAAAGGCGGCGATTTTATGTTCTGCTGTATTCGCAAAAAAATAACACATTTCGTGCTGATTTGCACCGTGCTGCTCCTAGCCGGCGCAATGACGGTGCAATTGTGTGTTCATTCGCCCAAAGCACGTATGGCGTCTGCCGTTGAATGGGGACTATCGTTTCAAACAAAAAATGCGCCGCCCATCGCCAATGTCACGGCAGAGGAGCTGCGCCCGTATGATGCGTTTTATTGCGGAGACAGCGGCAAAAAGGTGCTGTATCTCACATTTGATGCGGGATATGAAAACGGAAATATGCCTGCGATTTTAGATGCACTCAAAAAGCACAATGCACCCGCGGCTTTTTTTGTGGTGGGGCATTTTGTGGAAACAGAGCCGGATTTGATTCATCGCATGGTGGCGGAGGGGCATACGGTCGGCAATCACACATATCACCATTCCAATATGGCAAATGCCGACGCGGAAATATTCACGCAGGAGCTGCAAAGCTTGGAAACGCTGTTTGCACAGGTGGCAGGCAGACCGATTGACAAAGTATACCGTCCGCCGGAGGGTAAATTCACAACGCAAAACTTAAAATTGGCGCAGTCTCTCGGGTATCGCACCATTTTTTGGAGCCTTGCCTATGTGGACTGGAAACCGGACGCACAGCCGACACAAGAGCAGGCATATGCAAAGCTGTTGCCGCGCGCACACAGCGGTGCAATCGTATTGCTGCACTCCACAAGCGCCACCAATGCGGCGATTTTAGACGATTTACTCACCAAATGGGAGGCGGCAGGCTATACCTTTGAACCGCTCGCAACCTTATGTTAGCCGCTTCGCACGTCAGCCTTTTTTTGTCGGCTTTTCGGTTTTCTTTTCTGTCTGCACCGTCTCGGTCGGCGCCTTTGCATCGGGATTTGTCACGCCTTTGCCCCAGATGATTTTATCAAGACAACCCGCCGTGCAGTGCAGTCCGTCATAAAAATCAGCCTCGGTCACGCCGTCAATGGCATACGGATTATACGAACCGAATACCTCAAAATCATACTTTGCGGCAAGCTTGCGAATGGCAGGCTCTGTCTGCATAAACCCGCCATATTTTTCGGCATTTTCCACAAGATGGTCATACACAATCGGGTGAAACGGCGCAAGCAAAAGCACAATATTCACGTTGCGCTCTTTGGCATAGGCGAAAAATTTGTCGAAAACTTCCGGCATTTTGATGCCGAGTTCCGGATATCCCTCAAGGCGCAGCACGAAATTACAGGTGGTCAGCGCGCTGAAATTGATGGCTTCCTGCGTCTGGTTGCGGAACTCGGCAGTATAAAGCAAACTGCCGTCACCGCATTTCACTTCGGTTCCCTGTGCGTATAAATTGCCGCTGACAGGCTTTGGTTTATCGGCACCGTCGCTGTCGCGCTGCAAATAAGAGATATTATTCTGAAAATAGGAGGGCGAAAACAGCGCCGTCCATTTTTGTTCGGCGTCCGGCTTTTCAAACGTGGTTTCAATGCCAAGCTTTTCACTCAAAAAAGTGGCATACAGCGCGGTGTCGCTGCGTTTGTCAAATGCGTCCACATCATCGCGCAGCAGCCACGGGTCAAAGCCGATAATGATGGTTTTCGGCAGACGGTCCTCGCGGTCAAAGAGATAAAAAGTGTCCAGTACATCACGCGCGTCACCGCCTGTCATGCCGCAGTTAAAAAAGCTGTCGGTTTTCATCACTTTGCGGTTGAGCTGCAACACACGGGAGGAGCCAAGCGCCAAATAGTCCGGCATCGGCTCCATATTATTCGCTAAAATCTTCATCACATCGCGCTCTAAATCATTCAGTTTTTCATAGCCGACAATATCTTTTCCCGCCAAAACCATATTGGCAACATCGCGCAGATATTGTTCCCCTTGAAAATAACCGGAGCAATCCACCGTGTAGTTCACGTAAATCATACCGGCGGGCAGCAACAACAGAAGCGCCAAGGTAACAAGCAGCCGCACACCCGAAAACAGGCGGCTGAGCGCAATTTTGCAAAATTGAATCATATGCCGCCTCCTAATATTTTTGATAGATAAATGAAGATTGTCCAAACACGCCGAAGAAGCCAATCATTAAAATCAGTGCATAGTAAAGTGTCCAACGCAAAATCATCGGCATTTGGCGAATGAGTTTATTCATCGGCGTCTGCACATATTCCATGCCCTCGACCAGTAAAACGCTGCCGAGCAAAACAAGCGTTGTCACGTTGCTGAAGCCGAGCGCCACAAGCGTTTTGAGAAAACCGTTCCAGTTTGTAAATAAATGTTCCCAACCGGAAAACAAATGCGTATAAACATAAAGCGCGCTTGTAACGCCGCTTGCGTTGATTTCGGCACAAAAAAACACAATACAGCTTGTAAACAGAAGATAAGTGATACAAGCACCAAAAAAATTGCGTATGAACGTCAATTTATAAAGCGGATTGCGCGCGTTGATTTTGGCGCGAATGGCGGCGGTTTCTTTGCCGATGCACAGATAAACGCCGTTCAAAAGTCCCCAGATGAGGTAGCCGATGGACGCGCCGTGCCATAGGCCGCTCACGGAAAATACAATAAGCTGATTAACATGTGCGCGCAGTTTGCCTTTGCGGTTGCCGCCCAGCGGAATGTAGATATAATCGCGGAACCACGAGGATAAACTGATGTGCCAGCGCCGCCATAAATCGCTGAAAGTTGCGGCGGCAAGCGGACGCTTGAAGTTCTCCATAATGGTAAAGCCGAACACCGCGCCCGAACCGATGGCAATATCGCTGAGCGCAGAAAAGTCAATATACAGTTGATAGGAAAACAAAAGGCTTGCCAAAAGCAGGGTAGGTCCGTCATAACGTCCCATAAAGCGGTAGACACTGTGTACAATGCCGCCGATGGTATTGGCGATGACTAATTTTTTAAAACAACCCCACGCAATGCGAAACAAACCGCCCGCCACGCGGTTATAATCGAAGGTATGCTTTTTTTCGAATTGCGGCATCAAGTGGTCGGCGCGTTCAATCGGCCCTGCCACAATGCAGGGAAAAAAGCTTAAGAATAGCGCAACATATAAAAAGTTGCGCTGTGCGTTACTTTTACCGCGGTGGACGTCCAGTAAATAACCCATCGCCATAAAGGTGAAATAGCTGATGCCGAGCGGCGCGGCAAGGTCGAATTTCGGCGCCGTATAGGCAACACCGAACAGCGCCACAAGATTGGAAAACAAATCGCTCAAAAAGCCTGTGTATTTATAATAAACAAGCGCGGCAAGGCAGGTGGTCAGCGTCAATGCCAAAACAGCGCGGCGCAGCCAGATGTTTTTTTCGCGCAATGCTTCAAGCAGCAGCGCACCGCCATAAGTAATCACCGTCATACCGAGCAATAGTACAATAAACCCGGCGTTTGCGGGGGTGTACAAATAAAACAAATAGCTACACGCCAAAAGCCAAAAAGTGCGCACGGCTTTGGGCAACACAAAATAGACGAGACACGCGCTCGCCAAAAATATAAAAAACGCCAGTGAAATAAAATTCATAAAGCAAATACCCCTTGTGACAAGCTTTAAAAGTGCTTATTTTTTCGCGTTTGATTCCAGTTCACGCACACGTTTTTCAAGCAGCGCAACTGTTTGTGTCAGGCGTTTTTGCTTTTCGGAAAGAATAGACACCGTGCTGGACAGGCTGAGCAGCAGAAGCAGCATAAATGCAATCACAAGCATAAATACCACATTGACAGGCATTTCCATCTTGAGCAAATCGCGCAAAACAAGTACCGTGTAAGGGAAAATGGCAAATATCAGAAATACAGCACCGGAAAGCAGCCATATAATGGAATAACGTACCGTAAGCCTTTTGCGCTTGAGCATCAGCAGAATGATGCCGAAATATACAAAAGAACCCAATAATAGGGCAATGCGAAAAACAAGACTGATACTATCTACTTTCATGCGTTGCGCCTCTTTTCTTTGCCTTCGGTGATGCGGAATACCACAAGACCGATACTGACTTTTATCATATAGTAGGCAGATTTCCATGCGCTGATGGAGGAGGTGCCGGCGAGGCGTTCCTCCATCACAACAGGACGTTCGCCCACACGGTAGCCATGCAGTACGGCGGAAATAATTGCCTCAGGCTCCGGATAATCCTGCGCGTAGCGATCGGCAAAATAAGCGGTCAATTCCTTGTTGCAGGCGCGAAAACCACTCGTAGTATCCTTGATATTTGCGCCGCATAAAATGAAAATCAGACAGTGAATAATTTGAATCCCAAAACGCCGCATAAAACTGGTTTGAAACCCTTCTTTTGTGATGAAACGGCTGCCGATGCACATATCCAGTGTACCGTCTGCCACGGGCTGTATCACATTCTGTAAAAAAGCAGGATTATGCTGTCCGTCACCATCCATTTGTACCGTGATGTCATAGCCGTTGTCGCGCGCATAAAGGTAGCCGCTCTGCACACCGCCGCCGATGCCGAGATTGACCGGCAGATTCAGATAACTATAACCGAGCTTTTGACACAGCGCGGCACTGCCGTCTGTGGAGCAGTCGTTTATAATCAGATAATCTACCGGATAATCCGCGTCGGCAGTACACTTTTTGAAGTTTTCCACAACGCGTTGTAGGTTTTGTTCCTCATTGTAGCAAGGAATGATGACGAGCGTTTTCAATTTTTCACCTCGAGTTTTGAATTTTTTATGCGTACCTACGCATCATTTAAAATAAAATGCTCAAGCTCTGCCAAAAGCATTGTGCGGCGATAATGTTTTTGATAGTAGGCACGTCCGTTTTCGCCCATGCTTTCGCGCTGTGCGGCGGGTAAATCGGCAAGCGTTGTCAAATTTTCAAACAGCGCGTCCGCATCGCCGGCAGGGCTTGTAAAACCACAGTGCGCCTCGTTAATAATGCGCGATGCTTCGCCATCTATTGCCACAAGCAGTGGCTTTTTGGCGGCGAGATACCCCGTGATTTTAGCCGGAACCGTCAAACCCAAATCATCGCTTTTGGCAAGTGCCGCAAAGAGGGCATCGGCGGCGGCGTGATAGGCGGGAATCTCTGTTGCGGGACAAGAATCTTTGCATGTAAAATACGATGACAAGCCTTTTTTTTCAATTTCGGCAATGAGCGCCGCGCGGCTCATGCCGTCGCCGACGAGAACAAAATGAATGTCAATGCGGTGCGCTTTGCGCAGGCGTTCGGCACAGGCAATCAGCAGGTCTAAATCTTGTGCGGGACTGAAATTGCCTGCAAAAAGCACCGTAAATTGCCCTTTTAAGGGCGTTAATGGTGACACTTTTGGACATTCTTGTGCATAAAAGTCCTCACAATACTGCGGAATGATTGCAATTTTTGCGTTTGGCGCAATGCTTTTGAGCTTTTGTGCGAGCGCGGGTGACATGGCGATGAGCTGCTCGCTGCGGCGATAATACCAATGTGAAACGCCGCTTGCAATGCCGCGCAAAAGTTTGTTTTTGACCGGCAACACAGAATATAAATTTTCAGGCCACAAATCCAGCACATAGGTTGTCAGCGGCACATGATGCAGTTTTGCATAGAGAATGGCGGGCAGCATCATGAGGACGGGACTTGTTTCATAACAGAACACGGCGTCATACTTTTTGCCGCGCAGCCGATGCAAATTAAAACAGGCACACAGCGGAAACGAAATATAATTGAGAAAAATGCGCAAAGAACTGTTTTTTTTGCGGCGAATTTCACCCGCACGAAAAATGGTGCAGTTTTCGTGCGTTTCAAGGCGCGGTTTTTTGTATGAATATCCGTCAAACCATTCGCCCTGCGGATAATTGGGCAAACCGCACAGCACATCCACGGCAATGCCGTCATCGGTAAAGCCTTTGCAGATGTCTGTAATTCTGAAGTTTTCGGGCCAATAATGTTGACTGACAACTAAAATGCGTTTTTGCATAGACACCTCTTTTACAAAAATGCGTTATTTCTTCAACCAAACGGTTTCGTTGACAATTTTGGCATAGCTTTGAATCAGTTTGACAACTTTGACGCTGACATTGGTGTCGGCATAATCTTCCGCCATGACATACGGCTCGGCATTGTCACGCATGGCAACGGCAAGATTCATTGCCTGCTCCACATCATCGCCCTTGATGCCGCCAATGACAACACTGCCTTTATCAAGCACTTCGGGGCGTTCGGTGGAGGTGCGAATCAGCACACCGGCAAAATTCAGCATGGCACTTTCTTCGCTGAGCGTACCGGAGTCGGACAGAACGCAATAACTGTTCTTTTGCAGTTTATTATAATCCATAAAGCCGAATGGTGCAAGTGCCTGTACCAAAGGATGAAACTGAAAGTTACGCGATTCAATGTGCTTTTTGCTGCGCGGATGGCACGAATAAATCACGGGCATTTGATAGGTTTCGGCAATGCGGTTGACGGCTTCCATCAGACTGATGAAGTTTTCGGCATTGTCAATATTTTCTTCACGATGGGCGGAAAGTAAAATGTAGCCACCTTTTTCAAGGTGCAGACGCTCTAAAACATCACTTTTTTCAATGGCGTCCGCGTGTGCCGCCAAAACTTCACGCATGGGGCTGCCGGTGACAAACATGGTTTTGCCGTCGATGCCTTCCGACAGAAGATAGCGGCGCGAATGCTCGGTATACGGCATATTGATGTCGCTGATATGATCGACAATTTTGCGGTTAATCATTTCCGACACGTTCCAGTCCCAACAGCGGTTGCCGGCTTCCATGTGGAAAATGGGGATTTTCAGCCGCTTTGCACTGATGGCAGAAAGCGCCGAGTTGGTGTCGCCAAGCAGCAAAACAGCTTCCGGCTGCACTTCTTGCATCAGCGTATAGCTTTTGGCAATGATATTGCCCATGGTTTCGCCCAAATTTTCGCCGACGCTTTCGAGGTAATAATCCGGCGCGCGCAGTCCCAAATCCGCAAAGAAAATGCCGTTGAGCGTATAGTCGTAATTTTGACCGGTGTGTACCAGCACATGGTCGAAATATTTATCGCAACATTTGATGACTTCCGACAGACGAATGATTTCGGGACGTGTGCCGACAATGGTCATGACTTTCATTTTTTGCATGTTCAGTTCCTACACTTTCAAAAAATAGGTATCGGGTTTTTCGGGGTTGAAAGGTTCGTTTGCCCACATCACGGTCACCATGTCGGAATCGCCCACGTTTTCAATATTGTGTGTGTAGCCGGTGGGAATGTCAACAACCGTCAAACAATCGCCGTTTACCGCATAAGAAATGACCTCTGTTTCGTTCAGCTTGCGAAAGCGAATGATGCCGCTGCCTTTCACCACGAGAAATTTTTCGTTTTTGGAATGATGCCAGTGATTGCCTTTGACAATGCCGGGTTTTGAGATATTGACGGAAACTTGTCCCTGACCGGCAGTGCGGATAAACTCGGTAAAGCTGCCGCGCGCGTCGGTGTGCATGTCGAGAGGATAGGAAAACGCGTCTGTGGGCAGATAGGAAAGATAGGTGGAATACAATTTAGATGTAAAGGCGTCGTTCATGTCCGGCACGGATAAATCTTTGCGGGAATCGCGGAAACTTTCCACAAGACGGGCGAGGTGACCGAGACTTACGGTATATGTTTCACAGCCGAGATGACAGTAGCCGGGAACGGCGCGGTCACGCACGGCTTTGCCGTCCATGGCACACAGAAAAGAATCCACAATATCATCGATATAAACAAGCGGAAACGTGTAGGACGCATCGCGCACTTCAATAGGCAGACCGTTTGCAATATTGTAGCAAAAAGTTGCCACAACACTGTTGTAAGACGGGCGACACCATTTGCCGAACACGCCGGGCATCCGAAACACAAGCGCGGGCGCACCGGTTTCTGCCTCGTGTGCAAAAATCAATTCTTCGGCTTCACGCTTGCTTTTGCCATAGTCATTGTCAAGCGCCGCCTGTACACTGCTGGTGACGAGAACCGGCGCCTTGTTGCCGCTTTGTTTTAACAAATGCAGCAATTCTTCCGTAAAGCCGCGATTGCCCGTGTAAAATTCGCTTGCATCTTTCGGACGGTTGACACCCGCAAGATGAAAGACAAAAGCAGCTTTTGCGGTATCGGTGACAAGCTGCTCTTTCGGCGTGTCTATATCAAAGAGCATCAAATTTGTAAAACCGCGATTTTCAAGCTCTGCCACAAGATTTTTGCCGACAAAACCGCCGGCGCCCGTGACGAGAATAGGCGTATTAGTCTCCATTTTGTGCAAGCTCCTGTTGAATATAATCGTTGGTCAGCAATTTTTTGACAACGCCGTCCACGTCAAGCTGCACAGTGTTGTGGCTTGTATAGGCTTCTTCACTTTCGGTGGTAACCTGTCCGTTGACAAAATATTGGTCATAATTGAGGTCGCGTTCATCGGCGGATACACGGTAATAATGCCCCATATCGGTGGCTTTGAGGCGCTCCTCTTTGGTCATGAGTGTTTCGTATAATTTTTCGCCGTGGCGTGTGCCGATGATGTGAATGCCGGTTTCGCCGAACAATTGCTGCACACCTTTTGCCAAATCTTCAATGGTGGAAGCGTCGGCTTTTTGAATGAATAAATCGCCGGGATTGGCATGTTCGAACGCAAAGAGAACCAAATCAACCGCTTCGTTGAGATTCATCAGAAAGCGCGTCATGTTCGGGTCGGTAATCGTGAGCGCTTTGCCGGCGCGGATTTGTTCAATAAACAGCGGAATCACACTGCCGCGGCTGCACATGACATTGCCGTAACGTGTGCAGCAAATGGTG
>JAVWRA010000044.1:0-14463 GCA_036635095.1 Ruthenibacterium sp.
AAGAGATGTCCTATGCACTGGAAGCGTCCGGCATCAACTATAAAGTGGCGTATGTTTTTATTTCCACCTTGCAGATGATTCAGGTTCTCGGGCAAAACAGCCGCACCATCATGAACGCACAGCGCGCGCGCGGCGTTGAAACGCAGGGCAATATGATTGTGCGCGCCAAGGCGTTTGTTCCCTCTTTGGTGCCGCTGATTTTGGGCGCCATCACCAACAGCGAGGAACGCGTGTTGACACTGGAATCAAAAGGCTTTGATGTCAACTGCAAAAAAACGCATCTTTTCGAACTGGATAAAACAGGCAAAGAGCCTCTTGTAAACGGCATTGCAATTGTCGTCACGGTTCTTGTCATTGGATGGAGGGTTGCATTATGGGTGCTGTAATTGAACTGAAAAACGTAACTTATTCCTATCCGTTGACGGATGTACCCGCCATTAAAAACTTCTCTTGCAAAATTGAAGAAGGCAAATTTTACGGTGTCGTCGGGCAAAACGGTTCCGGCAAAACAACGCTTTGCTCGCTGATTCGCGGCTTTGCGCCCAGTTTTTACAAGGGAGACTTGCAAGGCGAAGTGCTTGTGAACGGCAAACCGACCGTCGATTACGGCGAGGGTGAATTGTCGCTGAAAATCGGCTATGTCTTTCAAAATCCGTTTAACCAAATCAGCGGTGTCAAAGACACTTTGTTTGAAGAAGTTGCGTTCGGGCTTGAAAACTTCGGCGTACCGGTTGACGAAATCGAAAGCCGCGTGTTGCGCGTGATGGAGCTGACGGACATTGCCCATTTGGCAGAAAAAAACCCGTTTGAACTGTCCGGCGGTCAACAGCAGCGTTTGGCGCTTGCGTCCATCATTGTGCTTGATCCGGATATTTTGGTCATTGACGAGCCTACCAGTCAGCTTGACCCTGAGGGAACCGAGAGCGTATTTAAAATTATCAAAGCCATGAAAGAACGCAAAAAAACGATTATTCTGGTGGAACACAAAATCGATTTGATTGCCGAATATGCAGATGAGGTTCTCGTGATGCACAATGGCGCGCTGATTCGCATGGGTGAAAAGCAAGAGGTTCTGACGGATATGTCCTTACTGGAACACGGCGTACAGTTGCCGCAAATGGCAATTTTAGGGAACCGTCTTATCAAAGAGGGCGTTCCTCTGCGCTATGTGCCAATTACCGAGCAGCAGGGCTGCGAAGTCATTCGCGAGCTTTTTGGGAAAGGACAGGGATAACAAATGGCGTATATTAACATCAAAGATGTCAGTTTTGAATATCCGGGCGGATTTTTAGCCGTGGATAATATCAATTTGACAGTAGAAAAAGGCGAAAACGTTGCCATTGTCGGTCAAAACGGCGCCGGCAAAACAACCACGGTAAAGATGCTCAACGGGTTGCAGCGTCCGACAAAAGGCGATGTGCTGATTGGCGATATGAACACGAAAGACTACACCACGGCGCAGGTTTCACGCGTTGTGGGTTATGTGTTTCAGAATCCGGATGACCAGATTTTCCACTCCACCGTGTATGATGAGGTTTTGTTCGGACCCAAAAATCAGAAATTGTCTGACGACCAAGTTACAACGCAGGTGGAAAAAGCACTGAAAATGACCGGCATGGACAAATTCAGAGACGAAAACCCGTTCAATCTGCCGCTTTCCACGCGTAAATTTGTCACCATTGCCGCCATCATTGCCATGAATACGGAGGTTTTGATTTTTGACGAACCCACCGCCGGACAGGACATGGAGGGCAACTTGCAGCTTTCTCAAATTCTCAAACAACTGCACGATGAGGGCAAAACGGTTATCACCATTTCGCATGACATGGATTTCGTGGTGGAAAATTTTGCACGTATCATCGTAATGGCAAACAAAAAAGTTGTGACGAGCGGTACGCCGGAAGAAATATTCTGGAATTTCGATGCGCTGAATCAAGCGATGCTCAAACAGCCGTATGTCATTCGCATGTGCAACACACTCGGGATTACGAATGTTATTCACATGGATGACGCGGTAAAAGCGATTTGTGAAAGGTGTAAAAAATGACTGGCAAACGACAAAAAGTGCTTGCCGCTTTCGAGGTGTATTCTCTGTACCTGCTGACCGGTGCGGCATGTATCACCATCGGCAGCAGCATGACACAGCTCATTGATTATTACCATGTCAACCTTGCCGCCATTGCCATGCTCGGCAGCGCTTTTGCGCTCGGACGCGTTGTGACGGTGTCGGGTCTCGGTTGGCTGGTTGAAAAAGTAGGCGCAAAACATGTTTTGGGTCTTGGCACTGTTTGCCTGCTTGCTTTTCTCATTGGCATTCCCGCTGTACACAGCTATCCTTTTGCACTCGTTGTCAGCGTATTGGGCGGTATCGGCATGGGAACGCAAGACGCCGCCGGCCCCGTTATTTTGAGTACCGCTTTTCCCAAAAGCTATGCAAGCGCCATGAGCGCAAGTCAGGCATGTTTCGGTGCCGGCTGCTTTTTGCCGCCACTGTGCATGAGCATTGTGCTTGCCATGCAGCTTCCTTTCTACTATACGTATTATCTTTTTGCGTTGCTGGGTGTTGTGATGCTTGTTATTTTGCCTTTTGTGAAGCTTCCCAAAAACGAGGAGCTTGCCAAAGAGGGCGGACATGCGGAAAATCCGCTGTTTCTGCGCGCTAAAATTCCGGGTTGGCTTTTGTATGGGCTTGCCGCGGTCGCTTATTGTGCCGTTGTAAACACCATCAATCTTTACACCTCCACCTTTGCCGAAAGTCTCGGCATTCCTGCCGCACTGGCGGTATCCATGCTCACGGCTTATAATGTGGGCAGTATGATAGGCTCGCTCAGCTTTATTATATTGCTGCGCAAGGTGAAACCGATGAATGTGCTGTGGTTTAATACTGCGGCGGCGCTGATTTGCATGTCTGTGGCGCTGTGGCTGCAAAACACTGCGGTTTTCTTTGTGGCACTGTTCTTGACAGGCTTTTTCACCGGCGTTCTGTTCAGCATTTTGATTACACTCGCAACCGGACTGGAACCGGCACACGCCGGCATTGTTGCCGGACTTGTCGCCACGTTGTGCGGCTGCTCCGACACCGTAATTCCGCTGATTACCGGCCCGCTGGTTACAAGTTTCGGCCCCATTATGGCGTATTGGTTTGTGATTGCTATGTTGGCGCTGACCCTTGTGGCGGCGCTTGGATTCCGTGCGCTGTGCCGCGAGGGCATTGCGCCGAAGAAAAAAATTTGAATTGATAGGAGAGAATATACATGAGACTGCAAAGTAAAGAAGTGACCAATGACAAAGGACAACAATATCATATCTGCTGCAAAAAAGGCGATGTAGGGCGTTATGTTCTGCTGCCGGGCGACCCGTTTCGCACAGATTTGATTGCGAAATATTTTGACAATCCTGTTCTCGTTGCCCACAACCGTGAGCATAAAACATGGACAGGTACGCTTGACGGCGTGAAAGTATCCGTCACAAGCACCGGCATGGGCGGCCCGAGCGCGGCAATCGCGCTTGAGGAACTGATTCACTGCGGCGCTGACACCTTTATCCGCATCGGCACCTGCGGGCGCGTATGCGAGGAAAGCTATGACGAAAAATGGGAGGGCGTGGTGATTACGGGCGCGGTGCGCGATGAGGGTACCGGTCTGCACTATGCACCGATTGAATATCCCGCCATTGCCGACCGCACCGTCGTTGCGGCTTTGGCAGACGCCGCCAAAAAACTCGGGCGTAATTATACAGAGGGTATTGCGCAGAGCAAAGATTCTTTTTACGGACAGCACGATCCGGACAGTATGCCGATTGCAAACCGTCTGCATGACCGCTGGCAGTCGTGGGAACGCCTTGGCGTGATGGCAAGCGAAATGGAAGCGGCCGCACTGTTTATTGTGGCGGCTGTGCGCGGTGTGCGCTGCGGCGCCGTGATGGCATACAATTCAATGAAAGACGGCACCATGCAGGTCACCTGCGAAGCGCTGCGCACACTCATCAAAGCAGACGCCGCGCGTGATAACGCCGAAAAATAGCGATAAAATAGCGATTCCGCTTCACAGTTTAATTTTACAAAAGGAGAACGGATGTAATGAAAATCATCTGCATGGGTTCTTTCAACCGAGATATGGTTTATGCGGTGGAACACATTGCCGCGCCCGGCGAAACCATTGCCGCAGACAGTGTGGCAGTGCATTGGGGCGGCAAGGGGCTGAATCAGGCACTGGCGCTTTCGCGCGCTTACAACGCCGTGTCCATGGCGGGTTTCGTGCATAAAAATGACGCAGATGTGCTTGCTTTATTACAGGAAAACAAAATTGACGCCGCCTGTGTGCAATTTTCGGATGCCCCTACGGGTCACGCCATCATCAGTGTTGACGCGCACGGTCAAAACAGCATTCTCCTGTTTCACGGCGCCAACTATTCCTTTACACCGGAGGGCGTAAAGGCGGCACTCTCTCGTTTTTCAGCGGGCGATATTTTGCTGCTGCAAAACGAAATCAACTGTATGGACGAAATTTTGCGCACGGCAAAGGCACTCGGTCTGCGTGTGGCGCTGAATCCGTCTCCGTTTGAAAAGAGCCTGCTTTCGCTGCCGCTGGACGCGGTGCATTGGTTTCTCATCAACGAAATTGAGGGCGAGCAGCTCACGGGCTGCACGGAGCCTGCCGCCATTGCACAGCAATTGCACACGCGCTTTCCCGATGCGGAAATTGTGCTGACTTTGGGCAGTGAGGGCGTATATTATCGCGCGGGCGACACCATCTTGACCCATGCGGCATACAAGGTGCCTGTGGTGGACACCACCGCCGCGGGCGATACCTTTACCGGCTTTTTTCTCGGCTCTATGGCGCGCGGAGAGAGCGCTGAAACGGCGCTTGAAATCGCTTCAAAAGCGTCTGCCATTGCCGTCTCACGCAAAGGCGCCACCACCTCTATTCCCTCTTTGGACGAGGTAAACGCATACAAAGAATCTTAGTACAGGAGCGCAAAACGATGACTTTTTATGAAGAATATCTCATTCCCATGATTCAAAAAACCTGCGCGGTGATTGAACAAACACCGCATATGCAGGATATTTTAAACGGCACCATGTCGCCGGAAAAATTCAAGTTTCAAATTCGGCACAATTATCAGTATCTTATGGAATATACGCGCTGCTGGGCAGTTGGTTTTTCAAAATGCCGCGGCTTTGACGAAATGTACGATTGGTATAAAATATTATCTTCCACCATGGAGGGTACGGTTATTCTCAATCGCGAGTTTTGGGCGCAGCAGCTTGGCGTGAGCATTGACGAGATGGAAGCCACCATCATGGCGGAGGGCAAACGCTCGTATACCTCCCATCAGTTGGCGCGCGCCATGGAGGGCGGACTGCCGGAATGTATGATGGCGCTTTTCCCCTGCAATATTCTGTATCGGTTTTTCGGGGAAGATTTGTTGCCGAAATGCAGCTTGCCGCACGATAATTTGTATTATGTCTGGCTTGAATTTTACACCCTGCCCGCCTATCGTGAAAAATGCGACAACGAAATTCGCATGGTCAATTCTCTGTGCGAAAAGGCGTCTGCGCGTGACCGCGCGCGTTTGCTTGAGATTTTTGCCGAGAGCTGCAATTACGAAATTTTGCAGTGGCAGCATCTGTATCACGATATGGAAACATGGCCGCTGCCTGACATTTTTCCCGCAAAATTCACCACTATAGCACCCTAGTCCGGACGTAAAAAGCTCCTCTCTTGTCCGGAATTGGCAATAAAAAAGTCCGGAGACATTGAATTTTCCTCAATGTCTCCGGATTTTTTTGCAGTTACGTTCTCTCCTTTTCGCAAACCATTGGCAACATTCACAAAAGGGAAACAACTTGTTCATATATTCTGCTATATTTGCAAAAAAGCTATTGCAAATCAAAAAGGCGCGGCGTATACTGAAAGCACATCAGACGTCTGACGTCTTACGTCTGTGCAGAATGCGCAAAATGAAAGAGGTGATTTGTTTGCAAAATACAGCCGCGCAACATTATCAACTGCCCGCACAGGCAGCGTTTGAACTGCGCCAAATGATTGTGAGCAAACAGATGATACCCGGTCAGCAACTTCCGAGTGAAAATGAACTCGGCAATTTGTTCGGCGTCAGCCGCAGCACCGTGCGGGAAGCCGTCAAGCTGCTTGTGGCAGAAAATGTTGTGGAAATCCGCCGTGGATGCGGCACCTTCGTTTCGGCACTGCCGGGCGTCGGGAAAGACCCGCTCGGTCTTGATTTTGTGAATCCGAAAAATCTGTTGCGTGATTTACTGGAGACACGGATGATGATTGAGCCGTCTGTGGCGGCGCTTGCCGCACAGCGCGTAACGGAGCGTGACATCAAAATGATGGAGGACTTGTTGCGCAGCATGGAGAAAAACCCCAATTGGCATCAGGAACACGCCTCCATTGACATCAAGTTTCATTCACTGGTTGCACAATGTACGCAAAACGAGGTGATGCACCGGTTTTTGCCTGTCGTGTGTGAGAGTATTCGGGAAGGTTTCTATGAAACCGTCACCATTCAAGGCAGCCAAGACAGAGCAAAACAAGCGCATTACAATATTTATATGGCCATCAAAAATCGGAATCCGGCTATCGCGAGGTTGGAAACCGAAAAGCATATTTTATCCACCGCACAAGATGCAGAAATTATTTTAGGAGGAAAATGAAATGAAAAAACTACTGAGCATGACCCTTGCATTGGCACTGTGTATGAGTATGTTCGCCGCCTGCGGCAGCAAACCCAGCACTTCTGCCGCTGCACCTGCCGCGTCGGCAGCCGCATCCGCCCCTGCTGAAAAAACGGCAGAGCCTGCCACTATTACTTATTGGTACTGGGCAGACAACAGCGATTACTCCGCAACCATGCAAGATATGATTAAAGATTTCAACGACACCAACGGCAAAGGCATCACCGTGGTCGGTGAGGAATATCCGTGGGATGGCGGCGCGTATAGCGAAAACCTGTTCAACGCTGTGATGGGCGGCGGCGGACCGGACGTTTCCAGCTTTAAGCTGACCTCTACCCCGCTGTTTACAGCCAACAATTTGCTTGCAAATCTTGACCCGATTATTGCTGACTGGGCAGACAAATCCAAAATTCCCGACAACCTGTGGAATATTATGAAACAGGCATCCGGCACAGACAGCGTGTATGTCATGCCGTGGAATATTCAGGTTCTTTATGTCTACTATCGTCCGTCCGTTTTCAAAGAAGCCGGCGTTGAAGTGCCGAAAACATACGACGAATTTTTAAACTGCATTGAAAAATGCACCATGGATACCAACGGCGACGGCAAAATTGACGTCTACGGCTTTGGTATGCGCGGCGCAAAAGGCGGTCAAGAACCGTGGGGCAACTTCCTGTATGGCGCAGGCGGCTCTTTTGAGGACATGACCACAGCCGATTCCGTCAAAGGCATGCAAGACTTTATCGACGTTTACCAAAAAGGCTATGCGCCGAAATCCGCTCCGAATGACGGATTCAGCGAAATCATTGCAAACTTCCAAAACGGCACAACCGCAATGACCGTTCACCACACCGGTTCTTCCGCAAAAATGATTGAAACCTTCGGCGACGATGTTTCCGCTTTTGCATTCCCCGCCGGCAAAGGCCAGTGGACATCGATGGGCGACACGGAAAACGTCATGATGGAAAGCAGCAAAAACAAAGAAGCTGCCGCTGAATGGCTGAAATATCTTGCCACGGGCAAAGGTCAACAGACATGGTGCGAAACCACAGGCAACGTGCCTGTTTCCTCCGAAGTGCAGGCACTGCCGTTCTTCCAGGAAAACCGCTTCATGAAAGCTTCTATTGACGGCATCGACTACGCCGGCATTCTGCCGATTCTCGACACCACAACCGAGTGGATTTCAGCCGTGTGGCCGAACACCGTATCCGCCGCATTGTTGGGTGAAAAAACAGCAGAAGAAGCTTGTGCCGAATTGCAAAAAGCACTGTATGTCAGCTAAACAAAGCTATCGGTAAATAATTGCGCAGGCAGGTTGCACCGCATGGACTGTAACCTGCCTGCGTTCTCTCAAAAGGCAGAAACGTGAGGTGTACCTTGGAAAACAAATTGACAAAAAAGAAAAAAGCATTTTCGTTTTGGCCATACCTGCTGATTTTACCTGCGGTTGCGATTGTAATTGCAGTGGTATTTGTCCCCGTGATGAACGCCATCGGCATGTCTTTCCAGAACTATGACCTGCGCAGACCGAATGCCATCGGCTTTATTGGCCTTGATAACTACATTGCCGCCTTCCATGACCCCATTTTCGTCAATGCTCTGCTGCGCACTTTTATATGGGCATTTTTCGGTGTGGGCTTTCAGTTTATCTTCGGCTTTATTTTAGCCCTGCTGCTAAATTCCAAATTCCGCGGACGCGGCATCGCCCGTGCCGTCAGCTTGATTCCCTGGGTGACGCCCGGTGTTTTAATCGGTTTGATGTGGCGCTGGATTTATGACGGCAACTTTGGTGTTTTGAACGACTTGCTGATGAGAATTGGTTTGATTGACAACCCGATTCCATTTTTAAGCCAAACCACCACCAGCCTGCCCAGCGTGATTGTAACGATTGTTTGGCAGGGTGTTCCGTTCTTTGCTTTGATGCTGATGGCAGGTTTGCAAGGCATTCCCACAGACCTGTATGAAGCCGCAAACATCGACGGTGCAACCGGCTTGCAAAAACTGTTTCGCATCACCATTCCGTCTTTGAAAGACGTCATTTTCGTCACCACGCTGCTGCGCATCATTTGGGTGAGCAACTCCGTAGACGTGATTTTCAACATGACCGAGGGCGGCCCTGCCTACAGCACACAAACGCTGAGTGTGTATGTGTACAACAAAGCAAACGCGTTGAATCTCGGTTATGCGTCCGCAATGGCACTCGTGATGACCTTGATTTTATCACTGGTTGCCATCCCGTATCTCGTTCAAATGTTCAAAGAAAATTGAGAAAGGAGGAGCAAAACATGAAAGATAATCGCAATCGTAACATGAAAATCAAAAGTAGCTTTACCCGTGTTTTTCTGCTGTATATTCCCCTGTTTTTAATGCTGCTCTTCCTGCTGTTTCCCTTTTACTGGACGTTTATTACGTCTGTAAAACCCAGCGCAGAGCTGTTCAGCACACCCATCACCTATTGGCCGAAAACTTTTACGTGGGAAGCGTATCACAAACTTTTCTTTGATTTCAACTTTTTGAAGCCCATGGGCAACAGCTTACTGGTCGCCGTATGCACCACTCTGCTGACGATTGTTGTCAGCACGCTTGCGTCTTACGCGTTCAGCCGCTACCGTTTTCCGGGTCGCAAAGGCTTTATGGTCATGTTTCTGACAAACAATATGTTCCCCACGGTATTGTTGCTCATTCCTTTGTATTCCATGATGCGTCAGATGGGACTTTTGTATACACCTCTCTCGCTGATATTGGCATACACCACCTTTACCATTCCGTTTACCGTGTGGCTGCTCAACGGCTATGTCGCCGCAATTCCCATTTCTTTGGAGGAAGCCGCGCTTGTGGACGGCGCCAACCGCGCAACCGCATTTTTGCGCATCATTCTGCCGGTATTGACACCGAGCCTTATCGCAACCGGCGTTTACATCTTTATGCAAAGCTGGAACGAATATACTTTTGCCATGATGTTTACCAACGAGCATAACCGCACCATTCCCGTTGCGCTGAAAAACTTAATCGGTCAGCTTGGCGTACAGTGGGATTTGCTCACCGCCGGCGGTATCATCACCATCATTCCCGTGTGCATCATGTTCTTCTTTGCACAAAAAAGATTGGTGGAAGGTTTGACAGCAGGTGCCGTCAAGGGATAGAATAGAAGATGTTGGATTATAAGACTTCGGTTTTATTTGAATCGTAATTTAACCGGCGGTAAATCCGCCAACGAAGGAGTAGAAAAATGGATATTGCAGCGCAAAACGAAAAAGCAAAACAACTGCGTGGCGACATTCTGCACATGCTGTATGCCTGCCAGTCCGGTCATCCGGGCGGAAGCCTCAGCCTTGTAGAAATGTTGATGTCATTGTATTACAATGTCATGAAACACGACCCCAAAAACCCCAAAGACGAAAACCGCGACCGCATTGTTTTGAGCAAAGGACACGGCTGCCCCGCTTTGTATGCAGTTTTGGCGGATCTTGACTATTTTCCGCGCAAAGATTTGTGGAATCTGCGTCAAATCGACAGCTACCTGCAAGGGCATCCCGACTGCACCAAAACACCGGGCATTGACGTAAACACCGGTTCTTTGGGACAGGGCGTTTCGATTGCCGGCGGTCTTGCCATGGCGGCAAAAGCCAAAAATGCTTCTTATCAAGTATATGCCATCACGGGCGACGGCGAATCACAAGAAGGCCTTGTGTGGGAAGCCGCCATGAGCGCCGCACATTATAAACTGGACAATTTGACCGTTATGCTCGACCACAACGGCTTGCAGATTGACGGCAGCAACGACGAAGTAATGAGCATCGGCGACATTGTTGCCAAATATAAAGCATTCGGTTTTGAATGCTATACCGTAGACGGTCACGACATTGCCGCCCTTGTGGAAACGCTCAACGCGCCGCACAACGGCAAACCGAAATTCATCTGCTGCCAAACACACAAAGGGCAGGGCGTCTCTTTCATGGCAGACCAATTCGGCTGGCACGGCAAAGCGCCGAGCAAAGAAGAATACGAAAAAGCGTGTGCAGAACTGGGGGTAAGTATCAATGGCTGAGAGTAAATCTTTACGCGTCGCTTACGGCGAGGCTTTGGTAGAACTGGGCAAAAAGAATGAAAGCGTTGTTGTGATGGACGCCGATTTGGCACACGCCACAATGACAGGCACATTTGCAGCCGCCTATCCGAATCGTTTTTACAACTTTGGCATTGCTGAAGCCAATATGGTGTGCGGCGCCGCCGGCTTTGCACACTCCGGTTTCACACCGTTTGTTTCCACGTTTGCGCTGTTCGGCGCAGGCCGTGCCTATGAGCAAATTCGCAACAGCGTTGCTTATGTCAACCTGAATGTAAAATTCGGCTTGAGCCACAGCGGTCTGTGCGTAGGCGAGGACGGCGGCAGCCATCAGACAATCGAAGATATTGCGCTCATGCGCGTATTGCCGCACATGACCGTTTTGGTGCCGTGTGACCCGATTGAAATGAAAAAAGCTGTTTTTGCAGCGGCTGAAATCGACGGACCTGTTTATATTCGCGTTGCACGTCCCGTTTGCGACTGCATCACCGAAGAAAACACGCCGTTCGTTGTCGGCAAAGCCAATGTCATGGCAGACGGCAGCGATGTCGCCATCATGGCAACCGGTTTGATGATTCCCATTGCGCTTGAAGCTGCCAAAATGCTTGCAGCCGACGGCATCAGCGCCGCAGTCATCAATCACCACACCATCAAACCGTTTGACACCGAAATTGTCAAAAAATATGCCGCAACCTGCAAAGCAATCGTCTCCGCAGAGGAGCATTCCGTCATTGGCGGCCTAGGCGACTGTGTTGCCGAAGTGCTGGCTGAAGAAGGCAGCGCCTGCAAGTTGCGCCGTGTCGGTGTGCAGGATAAATTCGGCAAGAGCGGCAAACCCGCAGAATTATTCAAAGCATACGGTCTGACCGCAGAAAATATTGTTGCCAATGCCAAAGCGGCACTGGGCAAATAAGGAGTGCAATATGAAAATTTTAGAATACGCCTATGAGGGCGAAGGTTTAACGCGCGTTTATGAGAACAGCGATTGGATGGTCGGCATCAAAAACTGGAAACCCGCAAACGACATCACCGGTCTTGACTGTCTTGAGCGCCACAATAAAACAGACGAGTTTTTCATTTTGCTTGCCGGCAATTGCACACTGCTGTATGCCAACGACGAAAACGGCACATTGAAAATCGACGCCGTGAAAATGGAGCCGATGAAAGTGTACAATATCCCCGCAACACTCTGGCACAACACCGTAACGCAAAAAGACACCAAAATGGTGCTGGTAGAGCGTCCGGATACCTCTATGGACAACAGCGAAATTCTCAGCCTGTCCGCAGAGCAGCTTACATTCATCAAAACAATCGTTTAATTTTACCGGCATAAAGGAGAACAAAAGATGAAGTTTTTTATTGATACCGCAAACGTGGATGATATCCGCAAAGCCAATGACATGGGTGTTATCTGCGGCGTTACCACCAACCCCAGCTTGATTGCCAAAGAGGGCCGCGATTTCAAACAGGTTATTCAAGAAATCACCTCCATTGTGGACGGACCGATTTCCGGCGAAGTGAAAGCCACCACCACAGACGCCGCCGGTATGATTGCCGAGGGACGCGAAATTGCAAAAATTCACCCCAATATGGTTGTGAAAATTCCGATGACCGTCGAGGGTTTGAAAGCCACAAAAGTGCTTTCAAGCGAGGGCATCAAATGCAATGTCACCTTGATTTTCAGCGCCAATCAAGCTTTGCTTGCAGCGCGTGCCGGCGCGGCATATGTCAGCCCGTTTTTGGGTCGGCTTGACGATATTTCAATGCCCGGCATTGACCTTGTTCGCACAATTGCCGACATGTTTGCCATCTTTGATGACATTCACACCGAAATCATCGCGGCATCTGTGCGCAACCCCGTCCATGTGACAGACTGCGCCCTTGCCGGTGCCGACATTGCCACCGTTCCGTACAGCGTGTTTGTGCAGATGACAAAACATCCGCTGACCACCGAGGGCATTGCAAAATTCCAAGCAGACTACAAAGCCGCATTCGGCGAATAAACACAAACAAAAACGCCTGCCATTTTTTTGATGGCAGGCGTTTTTTGTGATTTTATTGATTTTACGCGTCGTTTTATACTTTTTGTATTATTCGTATTTGCCTTTCTACCAATTGTTGACGGCGTGTTCGGCAAACGCCTGCAAATTGTCAATTTTCAGCACCGTGCCGTCATCCAAAACAGCCTTGCCGTGAAACCCGCCGAACATCTGGTGGCAGCAATTGTTCACAAACAATACTTTCATTTTTGTGGTGCGGTCATACGTCGGCACAAGCGTCAAATCCAGTCTGCCCGCGTCGTCATAAAGATGCCACGGCTTGTCATATGCCGTGTCCAAATCAAAATGTACCTTGCCGATTTTATGGCAGGTATCTTTGTAAAACAAGATGTTTTCGGTGGCGGCGCTTGTGTCGCCAAAGCCGGTGCCGAGATTAAACCCGAAAATTTCACCGTCTGCAACACCCGTGCCGTTGCTCCAGTACCACTCGTTGTGAAACGGCCACACGCCGCGGCCCCAGTCAAGCAAGCCGTATGCGTCCTCACCGAAAGTGTACGCCTCGCCCTTGCACACGGCGCGTCCGCGCGCCGTCATGCAGTTGATTTTGTGATTGTAATAAAACGCCGTCTTTGATTCGCAAAACGGCACATGAATGACAAGCGCATGCGGGTTTTTACGTTCCAATGTGATATTTGCTTCAAAATCCGGTGCGGAAAAAGACAGATACCGCACATCGCCCGTCACCTTGAATTTCAGATGCACCCCGTCTTTGTCGTAATTGACTTCGCTGTCCGTCTCTGCGTTTTCAGGCAGATGCAGCCTGCCGAACGGCAACGCCAAAATGCGGCTGATGTCGGCAATCATCTCGCCTGTTTTGAAATTGAACAGCATCACACCGACCTGCCCCGCGTAAGACGCATGACCGAACGTGAATTGCAAACATTTTTCACCGTCGGAAACTTGATAAAAATCCCATTCCTTGATGCGAAAAAAAGGCGCTTTGATATCTTTGCGCCGATAGGTGCAAATGGATTTTGTCGAATAGCCGGGCGTAATCACGCCATGCGCATCCAAAACCGGCGCCGGTTTCAGAATTTGATGTTCCGCCATAACAAGCCTCCTTCAACACAAAATAGAAATAATCCATAATAACCATGTTTATGGTTATTATAGCGTAAAGCAGTTTTGCTTTATGCTATAATTGCGCGTCGCGTAGCGTGCGCATAGAAATAATCCATAATAACCACATCTGTGGTTATTATAGCACATGTGCCGTGAAAAAACGCACCAAAAAAGGCGGCACATTCTTAGCGATTATTTTGCTTTTGATGACGCCGCGCTTGCGCTCACGGCACTTGTGCTTGCCGCATCGTCTGCCGCATCAATGCGCACAACCGTACAGGCGCCCGTGTTGCCGTTTGCGTCGATTTCTCCCTCATATGTAATTACAATCTGCATGCCGACACGAACCGGACAGTTGATTTCCGGCGCATTGTCCGCAAATACAAAAAGCAACTCCGTGCCGTCTGCATCTATCGTCACGGTACTCATTGTGGCGTCTTTCACCGTGCCGCTGACGCTTTGTGTGACAACCGGCCCGGGATTCATCGGCTGCACTTTGCCCGATTCCTCCGACAGCACCCGTATGCTGATGAGCTTTGCATCGGCAGTTTTTGTGCTTTCAAAATACTGTATTT
>JAVWRA010000045.1:0-14042 GCA_036635095.1 Ruthenibacterium sp.
TTATAATATTTTACAGACGGCAGAAAAAACGCTTGCGGCATTGCTTGAAAACATCAATCGTGTCAAGAGTTTGATTGACGGCATCGGCGAAGTGACCCTTGCAAGCGAAACGCAAATCAAGCTTGCGCGTGAAAGTTACAATGCGCTTTCAGACAGCGAAAAAAGCTATATTACCAATCTTTCCGTGCTGACAAGAAGCGAAAAACGGCTTGCGCAACTAAAAAATGCCGGCGCTGTGATGAACTTGATTGCCGACATCGGTACCGTAACAAAGGACAGTGCGGCTAAAATCAACGCGGCGCGCAGTGCATACAATGCGCTTTCGGCAGAAGAAAAAGCAATGGTCAACAATTATACACTGCTGACGAGTGCAGAACGCAAATTGGAAAGCTTGAATCCTACGGGCGGAACGAAAGTAATCGGGCCGGGACAAGCGGGCATTCTGCTGAACGGAAAAAAATATATTGTCGATAAAGCCTCTGCTGCCGTGATGGAAAAAATTAAAAAAATAACGGCGGCAGGAACGTACAGCGATGCGGAAATTGTTGAAATTTATCGTCAATATGAAAAATTGACGCAAAAGCAAAAAGGCGAAATCATCAATTTTGCGGATTTGGAAGCACAGATGAATCGCATCGGTGTTGCGAATCACACGGACAAAGCGTCCGGCATCACCATTGAGGGTGCAGACTGGAATGTAAAATTGCAGGTATCGCCGCAAAAAAATGACAGTGATACTTATGCGAAACTTTCCGGCGCAATCGGCAGCAATACATTGGTGCTTCTGTGGGATATCAGCCTGTCTGACCTTTTGACGGGAAAAGAATGTCAGCCGGAAAAACCGTTGACATTGCGGATGCCGGCACCGGATTTGACCCAATATGACAGCGTGATGATTGCACATGTGCGTGCGGACAACACCATTGAATATATCAATTGTGAAGTGATTGACGGCGAAATTGTGTGGCAGGTAAACACGTTTTCTTATTATGGCGTCATCGGCTGTGCAAAAGCGGCACAGCGTACATTGCCGGATGAAACATCTGCGCAAGACACAAGCATAGCACCGGATGCGGCGCATGAAAATGCGGCAGCACCTTTGCCATGGTTGTGGATTGTTATTGCGGCGGTAGGTTTTGCGTGTGTGATTCTCGCCATTATTTTCAAAAAGAAAAATCGAATTTAATATAGCGCAAAAGGCGGCAGGCGAAAACCTGCCGCCTATCGCCATATTGCGACAGGATACATAAATGAGAAACGAGGTTTTTATGAGCGAACGAGAGGATGCTTTTTCAGGGTATCATCCGGTGGTCAATCTGCTGTTTTTTACAGGTGCCATTGTCTGCGGTATGTTTTTTGTGCATCCGGCGTTTTTGGCGGTATCTCTTGTTTGTTCCCTCAGTTACTATTTGCTATTGAAAGGGAAAAAAGGTCTTGTGCCGCTCTGCGGGATTTTATTGGTTTTTACCGCAATTGCACTGCTTAATCCCGTTTTTAACACGATGGGGGACACCGTGCTTTTTACTCTTTGGAACGGTCGCCATTTTACGCATGAAGCGCTTTGTTACGGTATGGCAACCGGCTGCATGTTTGTGACGGTGATTTTATGGTTCGCCTGTTATAATATGGTGATGACAAGCGACAAATTGATTGCACTGTGCGGCAAAGGAATCCCCGCGCTGTCGCTCGTTCTGTCGATGGTGCTGCGGCTGATTCCAAACATGCAGATAAAAATAAAAACAATTTTAAACGCACAAATTTGTATCGGAAAATCACCGCAGTACGGCACACAAAAAGAAAAGCTGCAAAATGGCGCGGCAGCATTGTCTGTACTGACTTCGTGGGCGCTGGAAAGCTCGGTGATGATGGCGGATTCCATGAAAAGCCGTGGGTACGGCAGCGGAATGCGCAGCAGTTTTGCACCATATCGATGGCAAACACGCGATAAAATCATTGCCGCACTGTTGCTGTGCTGTGCAGGATTTGTTGCAATCAGCGCATGGCATGGCGCGATGGCAATTGAGTTTTTACCGACCATGATACTGCCGACAGCAAACGGAAATACCATACTTGGACTGGTAGGATATGGCGTATTTTTATCGACGCCCGCAATTATTCATCTTTGGGAGGAAGCAATATGGAGCATTTTACAATCAAAAATTTAGATTTTTTCTATCCGGGCGCAGAGAAAAAAACGCTTGAAAATATCAACTTTACAGTAAAGCGCGGGCAGTATATTACCATTTGCGGCAAAAGCGGAAGCGGAAAAACAACTTTAATGCGACATTTAAAAAGCGTGTTGACACCGCACGGAAAACGCACAGGAACAATTTTGTTTGAGGGTGTGCCGCTTGATGCGGTGAGTTTGCGCACACAAAGCGCGCAAATCGGTTATGTGATGCAAAATCCGGATAACCAAATTGTCACGGATAAGGTGTGGCATGAACTGGCGTTCGGACTCGAAAGTTTAGGCTGTGATGCGCGTACCATGCGGCTGCGTGTGGCGGAAATGGCAAGCTATTTTGGAATAGAGACATGGTTTCACAAAAATGTTTCGGAGCTGTCCGGCGGGCAAAAACAGCTTTTGAATTTGGCTTCCATTATGGCGATGCAGCCGACAGCGCTGCTTTTAGACGAGCCGACCAGTCAGCTTGACCCAATTGCTGCCGCGGATTTTCTCAACACGGTGCGCAAAATCAATCTTGAACTCGGCACGACCATTCTCATTTCCGAACATCGTTTGGAGGAAGTGTTTCCGTGTGCAGACCGCGTGATTGTGATGGAGGACGGGCAGATTCTTGCCGATGATACACCGCGTAAAATCGGCGAAATTTTAAAAAATCAAGCGCATGATATGTTTGCGTCACTGCCGGCACCGATGCAAATTTTTTACGGCGTTGAAAGCTGGCTCGCCTGTCCGCTGACGGTGCGCGAGGGACGCAATTGGCTGTCTGAAAGCTTTGAAAATATACCGATAAAAACCACGCATTTACCGGAAGAAGCTGCGGAAAGCGAAGTGAAAGATGCTGCGCTCACCGTGAAAGAAATCTGGTTTCGGTACGAAAAAAATCAGCCGGATATTCTGAAAGGCGTCAGCCTTACGGTGGCGCATGGCGAAACTTTTGCCGTTTTGGGCGGAAACGGCACCGGAAAATCCACCCTGCTGAAAGCCATCTGCGGCATCTGCAAACCCTATCGCGGCAAAATACTATGTAGCGGAAAACCCATCGACAAACGCAGAAAAAACCAATTCAACGGCGGTATTGCTATGCTGCCGCAAGACCCGCAAAGCCTTTTTGTGAAAAAAACAGTGCGGGAGGACCTTGCGGAAATGCTCGGTAGCGGCACTGAAACACAGGCAGAAAAGAACGATTTACTGTGCTGTATTGCTGCGGAATGCGAAATTACACATTTACTCAATGCACATCCGTATGACCTTTCGGGCGGGGAACAACAGCGCGCGGCACTTGCAAAAGTGTTGCTGTGCAAGCCGGAAATTCTGTTGCTCGATGAGCCGACAAAAGGACTGGATAACTTTTTCAAGAAGAAGCTGTCTGAAATTCTAATTCGCTTAAAAAAGCGCGGCACCACGGTGATTCTTGTTTCGCATGATGTTGAATTTTGTGCGCGCTATGCCGACAGAGTGGCGATGTTTTTCGATGGAACCATTCTCACAACCAATACGCCGCGCCGCTTCTTTTCGCAAAACAGCTTTTATACCACGGCGGCAAATCGCATGAGTCGCCATCTTTTTCCAAACGCAATAACCGACGAGGAGGTGATTCAACTATGCAAAATCAACACACAAAATTCCTGAATAAACGCACGGCGCTGTCGCTTTTTGTAGTTCTGGCGGCAATTCCCGCACTTCTTTTTGTTTCAATGCTTGCCGGAAATCGCCACTATTACATCACAAGCCTTTTGATGATTGTATGCGCGATGTTGCCGCTGTTTTTGCTGTTTGAACAGAGAAAACCGCAGGCGCATGAGCTGGTGCTTTTGGCGGTGATGTGTACGATTGCCGTTTTATCCCGCACGTTATTTATCTGGATTCCGCATTTTAAACCGCTTGTTGCGATTGTAATTATTACAGGGGTTTCATTTGGTGCCGAGGCAGGATTTTTGACAGGTGCTGTGTCGGGGTTTGTGTCGAATTTTATTTTCGGACAAGGCCCGCTGACGCCATGGCAGATGTTTGCCTTTGGAATGGCCGGTTTTCTGGCCGGTTTGCTGTTTCAAAAAGGCCTGTTGCATAAAAACAATCGCTCGCTGTGCGTGTTTGGCGGCGCTGCTGTTTTATTGCTGGTCGGGCCGCTGCTCGACACCGGCGCACTGTTCATGATGACCTCGGTTTTAACGCCGGAAAGTGCCGCCGCTGTTTATCTGTCCGGGTTGCCGGTCAACGTGATTCATGCGTTTGCAACGGTGCTGACGCTGCGGCTTGTTTCACGTCCGATGTTTGAAAAACTGGATCGGATTCAACTGAAATATGGCGTGATAGGAGAGAATAACAGTGAAATTTGACGCCTACCATCCGGCAATCAATTTTATTTTTTTTACGCTTGTTCTCACAGCCGCCCTGCGGTTCAATCAGCCGTTTTTTTTGGCGGTGTCATACCTGTGTCCTTTTGTTTATTCCGTCAAATTAAACGGAAAAAAAGCAGCGCTGTTCAACACGGCGCTGCTTCCCTGTATTCTTTTCTACACGTTCTTTTATGCGGGATATCACCACTTTGGTGTAACGAATCTGATTACAAATGCAATCGGCAATCAAATTACGCTCGAGTCTATCATATTTGGCTTTGTGCGCGGCGTTATGGCGGCATCTGTATTGATGTGGTTTTCCTGCATTTACGCCGTCGTTTCTGCCGACAAAATCATGTATTTGACGGGGTGTGTTGTACCGAAGGGTTCGCTCTTTTTATCCATGCTGCTGCGCATGATTCCGCGCATCAAACAGCAGGCGGCTGTCATTCACATTGCACAGCAGGGAATTGGCAAAGGCTTGCGCCAAGGCAGCTTTTTACAGCGTATCCGTAATTTTTTTCGTATGGTATCCATTCTGATTACATGGCTGCCGGAAAATTTTGCGCAAACGGCGCAAGCGATGAAAAGCCGCGGCTATACGCTCAAAGGACGCACCGCATTTTCCGTTTATCGGTTTGATGGGCGTGACCGCAGCTTTGTGATTGTGATTTTTGCCTGTGTATCTGTGCTGCTGACGGGCGTTTTACTCGATCAAACACGCATCTTGTACAATCCTGCAATCATTCTCAACCGCATCACGCCGCTGTCGTATTTGTTTTACGCGGTGTACGCTTTTTTATGCTGTCTGCCGCTTGTGCTGCAAATGATGGGCGAACAAAAGCTCAAATTTATTCAAATACAATCGATGCGTTTTTCGGCAGAGCAAGTTTGCACTCCACTTCGGCGGCTTTGATGATGCCGGAGATGGCAGGACAGGCACAATGACCGGGAAAATGTTGTGCCGCATATTCATACAAAGGTCCTTCGCCCGGTTTTGCAAGGCAAAGTTCATAGCTGTCGAAGGTTGTGCCAAGAGATGCAAACATGGCGTTGACGGCGCTGCAGCCGGATTTCACCTGTAGAACAACCTCCATGCCGTCCTCTGAATTTGCCGTAACCGCCGTAATCAACCCACAAACACCGGGATCAATTTTTACATTTGTCATGATTAAATCTTCTTTCTGTTTCATTTAAAAGCTCATGCAGTTCATATAATGTTCCATAAAAACAGGACTGGTGCCAAGGTCTGCCGTCTGCGCGGCGCTTGCCATATCTGTGGATTTTTGCATCAGATTGCAGTCAAGTAAAATCATGGCGGCACCCGTGAGCGCCGCATTGCCTAGTACATCGGCTTTCGGCTCAAGTTCGGCAGGAAACAGTCCGATTTCGGCGGCGGCGTGAAGATTGAGATAACTGCCAAAACCGCCGGCAATGGCAAGACGCTCTACTTGTACAAACGTAACGCCGGCAAGATCCAGCAAAGTGCGCATACCGGCACACACCGCGCTTTTTGCAAGCTGTACCATGCGAATGTCGCGCTGTGTAATGCTCACCTCTTTTGTGAGTGAAAATGCGTCCTCATCGTCCTGTAAGTAGCCTGTTTCATCCAGAATTTCAGCACGTTTCATGGCTGCAAGCGCCGCGACAACGCCGCTGCCGCAAATACCGCAGGGCGGTGCATCGGCAATGGTGTGGACGGTGAACGGCAAGGTGCCGTCATATGAAACGGCGTCAATGGCGCCCGCAATGCCCTGCACACCCATGGAAAGACCGGCGCCCTCAAAAGCAGGACCGGCGGCAGTGGAGCAGCAGAGCAGCTTTTTGCCGTGCCACAGCGCCATTTCGCCGTTGGTGCCGATGTCTGCAAGCAATGCAGTTTGCGGATTTTCACAGATATCGCTTGCGAGCAAGGCGGTTGTGATATCTGCACCGACAAAGGCGGACATGCAGCGCGGCAAATAAATTTGTGCGTTTGCGGCACAGGGCAGATGCAGCGCAGCGGCATTGAACATACTGCCAAACAAGGTATCGGCGTTGAAAGGCGCATGGGATAAGCAGTCCGGATTTTGGGCGGTCAACAGATACAGCATGGCGGTATTGCCGGTGATTACGAGGGCATCAATTTGGTTTGCGGCAATAGCGGCATGGGCGGCAAGCTCCGTTAGCAGTGCAGAAATAGCATTTTGCACACAGGCGGCAAGCGCGGTGCTTTTTCCGTCGAGAGAAAGACCGATGCGGCTGATGACGTCAGCACCATACGCACTTTGCGGATTTGCTGCCGTTGCACTGCCAATCAGTCCGTTTTGACCATAAAGCTGTGCGGCAAGCGTGGTGGTGCCAATATCAATTGCCGCGCCATATGCGTGGAAAAGCGGGTTTTGCGGCAACAACATATTGCCCTCTACACGAATTTGGGAGAGTGCTTCGGCAGAAAATAAGGTAACGGACGCGTCGCCCAAAATGCGTGTACAGCAGGCGAGCCGCACGCCGTTTTCAAGTTCGCTTTTGTTGAGTGCCGCACGTTCTTCAGCGGTGACGGCACAGAGCAATCCGCTTGCTTTGACACGACATTTTCCGCAGCGTCCTTTGCCGCCGCACGGCATGGACAGCGCAGAATGTATGCCGATGACATCGGAGAGCAAACTGTTTTTTTCAGCCGTAACAGTCTGTGTTTTTTGCGCGGAAATCAGTGTGATATTTGCCATGAAAAACTCCTTACTCAAACAAAACAGCACCAAAATAGGTGACGGTGTTTTGTCCGTTGATGTATTTCATGCCGCACAGTTCGGCAAGCTGCGAAACGGAAATGCCATAGGCTTCCAGTGAGGACAATGCCTTATCGGGAAAGCGACATGGTTTTTCATCGCGTTTGGCACATTTTTCGCACATGCGGCAGCCGCCGGCGCCGAGATGCAGCGATTTTTTTAGAGATACATCAAATGCAGTACGTAATTTTTGCGTCAATTCATTCATTTTTGCGCCTGCTTCCATCATGCCCTCAAAATCATAGCTGTCTTCCAATGTACCGATGGTTTGATACACAAGTGCCGCATGATAACTTTGCGCCTGTGCAATCAGCGTGTCAATATCGCCCACAAAAGGCGGACACATCCAACTTTTTCCGTACATGCCACAGGCATTTTGTTCGCACATTTTGCGAAATTCGCGTTCAAACGGAATGTCCTTGACAAGAATTACTGCGGCGTTTGCGGCGCCGAGTGTCAGTGCTGTGTGCATCATTTCTTCTGTATTCATGATTGTTTCCATTCTGCTTTTGTAAGCAAAGCGCGCGCGTCTGCTGTAGAAAAACCGCGTCCGTTTTTGGTGTCTTTCGCCAAATCACGCGGATTACAGCCACACTCGGCATAAATTTGATTGGCACCTGCCATCAAACACAATTCGTCTGGTTCATGTACGCCCATGGCGCGTTTCGGACGGGAAACAAGCGTGGTAACGGCACAAATTTGCGCAAGACGTGCGGCGGAAATTTCGCCGCTATGTGCAAGAGCGGTACCCGGTACGGCGATGCGCTTCATCACCGCCATCACGTTCACAGGATAATCGCGCATGCGCAGCATTTCATCTGCCAGTTCCTCGTTGCAATGTTCAGGGCCAATCGGTTCCACGCAATAATATAGCTCAAGTCCTGCATCACGCACGGCGTTCATGGTGCGCACACGCGCTTCAGGCGCAGCGCATGTGTCAATACCTTCGCGTAGACGGCAGATATGGTACACGCCGGTAAATCCGGCTGCTTTCAATTGCAACGCATAGTCCAAATCAAAATCACCGACATTGGCAACCATGCGCATGGTCTGTGGCATAACTGCGCGTACCGCGCGTCCGTAATTCAAAAATTCCGCTTGCGAAAATACGGCAGTCGTCATCAAAAATAAATCTGTAATGCCGCTTTCTACAAGACTTTTTGCTTCGGTTATCGTGTTTTCGATTGATTTTATTTCCGGCGCAAGATGACAGCGCATCTCCTGTGATAAACTGCAAAATTTGCAGTTTACAGGACAGCTTTGTGCATCAAGCCCAATTTGTGCGAAAACAATACCGTGTGCGGCAAACGCCGTGCGGGAGTAGATGTTTGCCGCATATAATAAATCATAATAGCTTTTGCTGCCGACGGGAATTGACAGCAGGGTGCAGGCGTCCTCTTTTGTGAGCGGCGCACCTGCCTGTGCGCGTGTCAAAATTTCATCTGTCATTTTTCCCCTCCGTGATGTATTCGCTGTACCATGCGGTTGCTTTTTGAATGCTCTTGCGCAGCGGCATTCCTTGCCCCGCAAGCAAAACAATGGTGCCGAGTGCGTCATTCGGCTCTTTTTCATAGGGGAGAATTTGTATCATCGGACCGACACAGTCCACAAGATAGTTTTGCTGTTCCAAACGGACAAAGCCTTTCATGCGATACGTATCCTCCGCAAGCATTGCAAGCAGACTGTGAAGCTGCGCAATGCTCATGGTGTGCGCGATGGAAATAGATGCTTTTTGCAGCGTGATATCGGCGCCGAAATCGCTTTCCTCTACGGCAACCTGCGGCACAATCAGCGGCAGCCATGCAGTATCAAACGCGCCGTATATTGTTTTTTGAATCGCAATTGCGGGGTTGATTTCGCGAATCAACTGTGCTGCGTTTTCGAGGTTTACGAGCGATGCCAAATCGGTTTTATTGAGCAAAGCAAGGCTGCTCACGGCAATTTGCTTTGGACAGACGCGCGCCGTGCGCACTACTTTTTCAAAGCGCACCGCGTCTACAAGGCAGATGCAGCCTTTGTAATCGATGGAGCGATACATCGGCTGTGACAATACTTTGCGTATATTGGTCGGGTCGGAAAGTCCGGACGCTTCCACCAGAATCACATCCGGTTTTTGCCGCACAGCATCTTCCAGTGCCGCTTCAAATTGGTCAAGACGACATGCGCAAAAGATAGACCCATTGTTGATTTCGGCAAGGGTTGCGTGCATCGCACGTAAAAGCGAAGCATCAACGCCGACTTTGCCAAATTCATTGATGAGCAGAAAAATTTTTCGATGTTCAAATAAGCGGATAAAGTTTTTCAAAAAAGTGGTTTTTCCGGCACCGAGAAAACCGGTGATGCAATAAAGTTCCATGATACTCCTGTCGTCAACACGCCAATCATTTTGCTTGCTGTTATAAAACGCCGAACAGATTTTTACAATTCCGTTCGGCGTTTTTTGCGTTTTTACAAAACAGCGCGAATGGCGCTTTCAAGTTCGTCTTTGCTTGGAATCAACGATGCAAAGCAAAGTTTCCCGTTAATATAAATGGATGGCAGATTTTTCACGCCCATTTTGATACAGCGCGCGATGTTTTCTTTGACGGTGAATTTGTATTCCACCATGTCGATTTTGTCGCCGAATGTTTCTTTTGCCACTACAGCGGCGCCGAGCATATAAGTGCAGGCGGCGCAGGTGGCAGAATCAAGCGTAAATACTTCCACAAGCGGTTTTGTAAGCTTGTCATATTCCGGCAGTGTTACATCGATGTCGAAAGTAGCAGACACATAATTCTCCACCATTTTGGCGGTTTCTTTTGTGTGCAATACCGCCTGTGCCACACCGATTGTATTTTCCACAGGCACATCATACGGCATATCACAACCCGGCGCAACAATAAAGTTTTTTGCCTCCGGCAATTTTGCAAGCATTTCAACAACATATTTCATATTGTCCTGCTGTGTGCCGTGCAGCATGATGGAAGTGAGCGGAATATTGCCGCCAATTACGATATTGTATTTGTCGGTAAGTGCTTTTGCGGCGAAAATATCCACGTTCTCATCAACGGAAATGGAATCCGGTTTTGTTTGGCACATCACTTCAATGTTGCGTGTAGCGTCACCGCAAACGAAAAACGAACTGAATGCACCTTTTTCATGGATGTGCGCAAATAAATCAGTGAACGGCACGGTTAAAAACTCTTCGAAATGCGCGGAGGAAATTTGTGAAACAAGCGGGTCCACTACGGCAATCACGTCCATGCCGGCTTCGATAAACAAATCACTCATGCGCTTGCCGCATTCGGTACAATAAGCAAGCAGCTCTTTGACATAATCGTCATCATCGAACATATCCATGAAGATATCGTTGCCGCGCAAATGGCTTGCCAGTGTAAACGGTCCGCAAATCAGACCGTATAGTGCCGTTGTTTCGCCGACGGCTTCTTTCATGCGGCGCATGGCGGACAGCACCATCGGCAGACGTCCGTTCTCGGCTTTCGGCAGGGTGCAATAGCACGGCACGGTCATGGTGTCTGCCAGCGGATGGCTTGCAACGCTCGGCGGCCCGTCCTTGCTCCATACCAGTTTGCAACCGAGAATTTCAGCTTCAAGCTGTAAATCAAACACAACGGGTTGCCCGTCCGGCTTATAAATTTTGTTGACTTCCAGCAACGCTTTGATGAGTGTATCCTCATTTGTTAAAATTTCAGTCGCATCAGCGCCAATCAATTTGCCCGCATGGACGCCGGCAAACGGAAGCCACGGTGCGCGCGGCGTCACTTCATGGCGCAACGTTGAAAACAGCAGTTCTTTTGGTGTCATTCGTCAAACTCCTCTAGCATGCCGCGCAAAGCGAAACGGCGGCATCTGCCGCGCTTGCTGCATCGGCGGTATACGCATCTGCGCCGATTTGGTTGCAGAATGCCTGTGTGACAGGCGCGCCGCCTACCATAATTTTCACGCTGTCGCGAATGCCGGCTTCTTCAGCGGCTTTTACAACTTGCTCCATCACGCCCATTGTGGTTGTGAGCAAAGCAGAACAACAGATGATTTTGCAGCCTTGGTTTTTGGCGGCATCGACATATTGTTCAGGTGTGACATCGGTGCCAAGGTCAATAACCTCAAGCCCTTTGCCCTCCATCATCATTTTTACGAGGTTTTTACCAATGTCGTGCAAATCGCCTTTGACGGTGCCGATGCACACTTTACCGGTTGCCACAACACCTGCATCGGCAAGCAGCGGTTTCAATAAAGCGGCGCCCATGTTCATGGCACGTGCGGCAACGAGAACTTCCGGCACAAAAACTTCATTGTTTTTAAATTTTTCGCCGATGATGCTCATGCCGGACAAAAGACCTTCTTCAAGAATATCTTTGACGGGAACACCTTCATCAATTGCCTGCTGTACCAATTCTTTGACGATTTTGGCCTTGCCGCGCTGCAAATTTTCGGAAATGTCGGTTAAAATACTCATAGTTGTTCTCCTTTAAATTGTAAAAATGAATAGCGGTTTGAATGGCTTCATCATACATCACATAACTAGCCGCGCCTTGTAAAAAAGCAAGAAGTTTGGTACTTTTTTGCGGTCTTTCCCTTGACAAGGAGTTGTTTTTGTACTATTTTAAAAACAGGACAAGAAATTACCAAAAATGTCAGTTTTACACCATAATGAAAAGACAGCCTGCTATAATATAGGAATAATCACGAAAGGAAGTGCCGCCATGTCACAAAATGCCGCTTTTGATATCCGCCTTGCCACAGAATGTGCCAAGGCGTTTTCCGGCGCAACGAATTTGGGATGTGTTGTGTCAGACGCAAGCGGCAGTGTGCTGTATGAAAGCGGTTACGGCTGCGCTTCATGCGGCATGTGCAGAGCGGCACAGCGTCAAGAGGAGATGTGCGTACAGTCGCAAATTTACGGCATGACAGCCGCGGAGCGTTTCGGCGGAAAATATATTTATTTTTGTCCGATGGGTTTGACCTGTTTTGTATCGCCGATTCTCGGTAGCGAAGGCAGCACGGCAAAGATTACGGTCGGACCTTTTTTGATGGTGGAACGGCAGGATTATATCGCATGTGATTTGACAGAGCAGATGAAACTGTCGCCGGCATTGCTGGAAGCTGCGAGCGCAGAGCTTGCGCATGTGCCGATGGCGGAACCGGAAAAAGTCAATCAAATGTCCACCTTGCTTTTTATGGCGGTCGGCTTTATGAATAATGTATCTGCGGCAAACAGAATGCTTGATACACAAAATTCCGATGCAATCCAAGGACAGGTAACGGCATATATTCAACAGCTCAAAGACGAACAAAACCCGCCGCCTTATCCCTTTGAAACAGAGCGCGCGCTTTTGCGGGCGATTGCGCAAAGCGAAAAAACACAGGCGCAAAAACTACTTAATGAATTATTCGGATATATCTTTTTTACGGCAGGCGGTGATTTTGAAGAAGCCAAAAGTCGTATTTATGAACTGCTTGTTTTAATTTCACGCACGGCGGTGGATGCGGGTGCCGATCCGGTGCGCACGTTGAAGCTCAGCCATACCTATCTGCATGATATTCCGGCGCTGCACAATATTGATGCGCTTTGTTTTTGGCTCACGGGTGTGATGAATGATTTTATGGACAGCGTTTTCAATTATATGGACGCTAAACATGCCAGTGTGATTCATCAGAGCGTACAATATTTACAGGCGCATTATGCCGAACATATCACGCTTGACGAAATGGCAGGACGCGTGTATCTGTCACCGGCATATTTCAGCCGTGTGTTCAAACAGGAAACCGGATTTACATTTACGGCATATTTGAACAAAACGCGTGTGGAACGCAGTAAAGAGATGCTGGTACATCAAAATATTCGTCTGACGGATATTGCACTGCTTGTCGGGTTTGAAGACCAAAGCTATTTCACAAAGGTGTTTAAAAAAATAACCGGCACAGCACCGCTCAAATATAGAGAGACCAAGGGGCTTGCCCGAAATCAAAAATCAGAATAATTGTTTTGCTGCATAAAACAGTCGTCTTGACAACAAAAGACGACTGTTTTTGTGTTTGTAATGCGTACTAACCGGCGCAGATAAATCATATCTTTCAAAGAGGTGACGGATAAGATGATACAGACAACCGCGATGCAGCAAACTAAAATCAAGACTGAAATCAAACTGCAAATTAACAAGGCACTTTTTGAAAAAGGAATCATCACAGAAGAAATACGTCGAAAAGCAGAAGAAGTTATTTTGAAAAGGGCAAATTAGATGGATTTATACACCATACGGAATGAATTTAATCAGGGAAAATCAATCTATGATTTAGATTTGAAAGTAACATATTACGCCCGTGTATCAACCGACAAAGATGAACAGCTTCACTCCATTCAAAATCAAATCGATTATTATGAAACCTATATCAGAGCCAATGCGCATTGGACATTTGCGGACGGCTATATTGACGAGGGACTCAGCGGAACAAGTGTTGCCAAACGTGAAAGCTTTTTGCGCATGATGGACGATGCCGTTCTGCGAAAATTTGATTTTATCATCACGAAAGAAATTTCGCGTTTCAGCCGCAACACGCTTGACAGCATTCATTATACACAGCAGCTTTTGCGTGTTGGAGTGGGGGTGCTGTTTCAATCCGACAATATCAACACGCTGATGCCGGATGCCGAGCTGCGGCTGACAATTATGTCGAGCATCGCGCAGGACGAAGTGCGCAAAATTTCGGAACGTGTAAAATTCGGCTTCAAACGTGCGGTTGAAAAAGGTG
>JAVWRA010000046.1:0-13966 GCA_036635095.1 Ruthenibacterium sp.
TCATTACAAGCGGCAGGGGAACACGAAAAGATTGTGTTTTTACATTATCCGCCGCTTTCGGCCAATGCACAGGCAGACGAAATTGTGTCAATTCTACACGAATATGGCGTAAAACGCTGTTATTACGGGCACTTGCACGGCGGTTCGATTCCGTATGCCATACAGGGAAATGTCGATGGAATCGTTTATAAACTCATCAGCGCGGATGCGTTGCAATTCAATCCGCTGAAAATCTGTTAAAAAATTAAAAGATTGTTGTGGAAAAATTCACAAAAGCATGATATAATCAATAATATCTGGCTATATCTCATAACTTGGAGGAAAGATAATGAATCTCGTAAAAAGCGAAAAACTTGAAAACAACAACCATGAACTGCAATTCTCGATTGGCGCTGAAGCGTTCAACGAAGCCATTGCCAAAGCATTCAAACGCGAAGCCGGCAAATACAATATTCCCGGTTTTCGTAAAGGAAAAGCGCCGCGCCATACCATTGAAAAAATGTATGGTGCTGATGTATTCCATTATGATGCCATTAACGATTTGTTTCCCGAAGCATACGAAGCGGCTGTCGCCGAGGCGAAAATCGAGCCGGTTGACCGTCCGGAAGTGGACATCGTTTCCGCAAGCACCGATGATGGCGTTGTGTTGAAAGCAACCGTCGTGGTCAAACCCGAAGTAAAACTCGGTCAATACAAAGGTTTAAAAGCAACTAAAACGGTCAACACTGTGGAAGAAGTTGCTGTGGACGCTGAAATCGAGCGGATGCGCGACCGCAATGCCCGCATGATTACACGCGAGGGCAATGCCGAAAACGGCGACATCACAGACATTGACTTTGACGGCAGCGTAGACGGTGTTGCGTTTGAGGGCGGCAAAGGCGAACATTTTTCATTGACACTCGGTTCCGGTCAGTTTATTCCGGGTTTTGAAGAACAAGTTGTCGGTCATGCCGCAGGCGAAACCTTTGACGTCAATGTGAAATTTCCGGCGGATTATCAAGCGGCAGACCTTGCCGACAAAGACGCCGTATTCAAAGTGACGCTCAACGAAATCAAAACAAAAGAACTGCCGGCGCTGGACGATGAATTTGCGAAAGATGTATCCGAATATGATACACTCGATGCGCTGAAAGACAGCATTCGCAAAGGCATGACAGAACAGGCAGAAAAAGAATCCGAGCTTGCCGTCGAAAACGAGCTGGTTGACCAGATTGTAAACGGCATGGAAGCCGATGTTCCGCAGGTGATGGTGGAAAGCCGCATTGATGAAATGGTGCGTGATTTCGAATATCGTTTGCAACAACAGGGCTTGCGCCTTGAAGAATATTTGAAGTATATGGGCGGCGACATGGCGAAATTCCGCGATGGCTTCAAAGAACAGGCTGAAAAACAGGTTAAGATTCGTTTGGCGCTTGAAGCGGTTGCCATCTCGGAGAAAATCGAAGCAACCGAAGACGATTTCAATGCTGAAATTGCGCGCATCGCTGAAGTATATAAGATGGAAGCTGAAAAAGTAAAAGAGCTTGTTCCGGAACTCGAAGTCAAAAAAGACCTCGCCGTAAACAAAGCCATTGACTTTATCAAAACCAATGCGACAATTCTTGCCGAAAAAGCAAAAAAAGCAGAAAAATCGGCTGAGTAATTTAGAATAACCGTATGACCGATACGCATTTTCGCGTATCGGTCATCTGTTACATTTTAGAGTGGAGGTACTTTATATGAGTTTAGTTCCATATGTTATTGAGCAATCTGCACGGGGAGAACGTTCCTACGACATTTTCTCGCGGCTATTAAACGACCGCATCATCATGCTGTCAGATGAAGTAAACGACGCATCGGCGAGCATCGTTGTTGCACAGCTTTTGTATCTTGAAGGGCAGGATCACGACAAGGACATCAGCCTTTATATCAACAGTCCGGGCGGCTCTATCACATCGGGTTTTGCCATTTATGACACGATGCAATATATCAAATGTGATGTATCCACCATCTGTATCGGGCTTGCCGCATCGATGGGTTCGTTTTTGCTGACTGCCGGCACAAAAGGCAAACGTTTCGCATTGCCAAACAGCGAAATTATGATTCATCAGCCGCTTTTGAGCGGTTTGCAGGGGCAGGCAACCGATATTAAAATTCACGCAGAGCATATTGTACGCACACGCAG
This sequence comes from Ruthenibacterium sp., assembly GCA_036635095.1. GTDB lineage: Bacteria > Bacillota > Clostridia > Oscillospirales > Ruminococcaceae > Ruthenibacterium. Next base: position 2,165 of record JAVWRA010000046.1, read on the forward strand.
CCGTCTCAACCAGATTTTATCCGACCGCACAGGTCAATCGCTTGCCACCATCGAGGCGGATACCGAGCGCGATAATTTCATGACCGCAGACGAAGCCGCCGCGTATGGTTTGATTGACTCGGTGATCTCAAAGCGATAAAATGGTGTGCGCAGCACAAGAGAGGTTTAGAGGTTCTTATGGCAAATCAAAACAAAGAAAAAAATTTAATCTGTAATTTTTGCGGCAAACATCAAGACGAAGTAGATCGCATGATTATCGGCCCCGGCGTCAATATCTGCAATGAGTGCATTACACTGTGCCACTCACTGCTAGACGAGGATGGCAAACCGGATAGTCCCGCACAGCAGGCGCCGCGCCGCGCAAAACAGCCGGCGCGCAGCAATGCGCAGCAGAGCATCAATATTTTGACACCGGCTGAAATCAAAGACGGTCTTGACCAGTATGTCATCGGACAGGATGAGGCGAAAACGGTTCTGAGCGTGTCGGTATATAACCATTATAAGCGTATTTTGAGTACGGCGAACAGCGATATCGAACTGCAAAAAAGCAATGTGCTTTTGCTTGGCCCGTCCGGTGTCGGCAAAACGCTTTTGGCACAGACGCTTGCCAATATGCTCAATGTGCCGTTTGCCATTGCGGACGCAACCACCTTGACAGAAGCCGGCTATGTGGGTGAAGATGTTGAAAATATTCTGCTGAAATTGATTCAAGCAGCCGATTTTGACATTGAACGCGCAGAAAAAGGTATCATCTATATTGATGAAATTGACAAAATCACGCGCAAAAGCGAAAATCCGTCTATCACGCGCGATGTTGGCGGCGAGGGTGTACAGCAGGCTCTGCTTAAAATTTTGGAAGGCACTGTCAGCAATGTGCCGCCGCAAGGCGGACGCAAACACCCACAGCAGGAATTTATTCAAATCAACACCAAAAACATTCTCTTTATTTGCGGCGGTGCATTTGACGGTCTGGATAAGTATATTCAAAAGCGTACAGACACCTCCGCCATCGGCTTTGGCAGCAAACTGAAAGAAACTTCAGACGAAGCACGGCAAAATCTGTTGCGCCTTGTAGAGCCGCACGACCTTGTGCGTTTCGGCTTGATTCCGGAGCTGATTGGGCGTATTCCTGTTGTGACTGTGTTGAATGCGCTGGACGAAGAAGCGCTTGTGCGCGTATTGCAGGAACCGAAAAACAGCCTTGTGAAGCAGTATCAGGAATTGATGCGGCTTGACAATGTGAAACTTGACATTACAGACGATGCGCTTCACGCCATTGCCAAAAAAGCGATTGCGCTGAAAAGCGGTGCGCGCGGTTTGCGCAGCATTATGGAGCAGGTACTGATTGGGATTATGTATGAAATTCCCAGCGACCCGACCATCATCAAAGTGACGGTAGACGCGGACACGGTTGCGGGCGAAAAACCAAAACTCACGTATGGTGCTGTGCGCAAACGCTACAAAACAATTGCGACAAGCAGCAGCGTATCATAGCATTTCAAAAATGCGGGCGGAGAGCGATGCTTTCCGCCCGCTTTTGTTGAAAAATTCATCTCAATCATGTATAATAAGATTTTAGCGTGAATAATACAAATCATGGAGGGTACTATGCCTGAAAAAGTAAAAGTTATTTTAGATAAAAGCGCGGATATTCTGCGTCTGCCGGCAATTGCCCTGCGTGGGCTTGTGGTGTTTCCGGGTAATGTGATTCATTTTGAAGTAGGCCGCAAAAAGTCCATCGCCGCCATTGAATGGGCAATGAACAACAACAATGCAGTGTTTTTAATTACACAAAAAGATATGGACACCGAAGACCCCGGCTTTAAAGATTTATCGGCTTATGGCGTTGTTGCGGAAGTAAAACAGATTTTGCGCGTATCAGACGACCTTGTGAAAGTTTTGGTGGAAGGCAAATATCGTGCAAAATTATTGACGATAGACGGCACGGGACGCTTTTTGCTTGCCTCTACAAAAGTGTCTGCGCTGCGCGGTACAAAAACCGCCGATACGCCGCGTGTCGAAGCGCTCATGCGCAGCATCAAAGAGCTGTTTGAAACGTATCTTTCGCTCAACCCGCGCATGCCGAAAGATGCAATTTACAATATTCTCACAAGCGAAAATCCATCGTATCTGTGCGATTATATCCCTGCAAATTTCATGTTTAAATTCAGCGACAAACAGGAGCTTTTAGATGAAGGCTCTATGATGGTGCGCCTTGAAAAAATAATGGCACTGCTGAATAAAGAAACGAAAATTCTGCGCATTGAAAAAGATATTCAAGGCAAAGTAAACGAGCAGATTGAAAAAAATCAACGCGATTATTACTTGCGTGAGCAGATGCACGCTATTTCGGAGGAACTGGACGATTTAGACGATACGCGTGAAGAAGCACAGCGTTATCTGGATAAAATTGCGGCACTGCAACTGCCGGAAGAAGCAAACGAAAAGTTGCGCAAAGAAGCGGAACGCCTTGGCAAAATGCAGGGAAATTCGCAGGAAGCATCGGTGATTCGCTCCTATCTTGACATCTGTCTTGATTTGCCGTGGAACACCGAAACCACCGATTATATTGATATCAACAAAGCAGCCGCCGTGCTTGAAAAAGACCATTACGGACTGCAAAAAGTAAAAGAGCGCATTCTTGAAATCTTTGCCGTGCGCAAACTTGCACCGCAGGCAAAGGCACAAATTATTTGTCTTGTCGGACCTCCGGGCGTTGGCAAAACGTCCATTGCAAACTCAATTGCCAAATGTCTCGGACGTAAATATGCGCGTATGTCGCTCGGCGGTGTGCGTGACGAAGCAGAAATTCGCGGTCATCGCCGCACCTATATCGGCGCAATGCCGGGTAAAATCATCAGTGCCATGCTCAGTGCAAAAAGTAAAAATCCGCTTTTGCTGCTCGATGAAGTGGATAAAATGGCAAATGATTTCAGAGGCGATCCGGCTTCAGCCTTACTGGAAGCTCTTGACCCCGAACAAAACAAAGCGTTTAAAGACCATTACCTCGATATCCCGTTTGATTTGAGCGATGTGCTTTTCATCACAACTGCCAATACGCTTGATACCATTCCGCGTCCGCTACTCGACCGTATGGACGTGATTGAGCTGTCAAGTTATACGCGCGTTGAAAAATACAATATTGCGAAGAAACATTTGCTGCCGAAACAATTGCTTGCAACCGGACTGAAAGGCAAAGTGAAACTCAATCAAGCGGCGCTTTATGCGCTGATTGACGGCTATACGCAAGAAGCAGGTGTGCGTAATTTGGAGCGCGCGCTCAATGAATTGATGCGCAAATGCGCTAAAAAACTGGCTGCAGGCGAAGTGGAAAGCATTGCAATTACACCGCAAAATATGGAAGAACTGCTCGGTCCGAAACGTGTAAAGCCTTCTTTTTGCAGCCGTGAAGATGCGGTAGGCGTTGCAAACGGTTTGGCGTGGACGAGTGTCGGCGGTGAAATTTTGCCCATTGAAGTGCAGATGATTCCCAAAGGCAGTGGCAAGTTGGAATTGACAGGTTCCCTCGGTGACGTGATGAAAGAGAGCGCAAAACTTGCCATCACATATGCCAAGGTACATGCGGAAGAATATGGCTATGATGCCACCGCACTGAAGGATGTGGATATTCATATTCATGCACCGGAAGGCGCCATTCCGAAAGACGGTCCGTCTGCGGGTGTCACGCTGACAACGGCGCTGATTTCCTGTTTGTCCGGTCGTCGTGCGCGCGCAGATATTGCAATGACGGGCGAAATTACATTGCACGGTCAAGTGCTTCCCATCGGCGGACTCAAGGAAAAAAGCATGGCGGCATATCGCGAAGGCATGAAGCTTGTGCTGATTCCCCGTGCCAATTTGCCGGACTTATATGAGGTGGACGATGCGGTAAAAGCGGCGCTTACATTTCAGCCTGTATCCAATTTGGAGGAAGTGCTGCGCACGGTATTGCTGCCGGCGGCACATGTGCCGGAAGAAGCAAAGGTGGCAAATCCGCCGCAGACGCAGCCGATAATTCCGCCCAAAAAACACACGGATACAGCCACACAGCTTCCGCAATAAGAAGGGAACTATTTTAAAATGAACTATGCCAAAGCAGAATTTAAGGCATCCTATGGGCTTTCCTCACAGTTGCCGGAGAGCGACCGTCCGGAAGTTATTTTTTCGGGACGCTCCAACGTTGGCAAATCCTCTCTCATCAACAAGCTGTGCAATCGAAAAAGTCTTGCGCGTGTTTCCAGTACGCCGGGCAAAACAGCAACGATTAACTTCTATGAAATCGACACGATTTATTTTGTCGATTTGCCCGGTTACGGCTATGCAAAAGTAGCACAAGGCGAGCGGCAGCGTTGGGACGAACTCATCAACAGCTATTTTGCGGCAGACCGTCACAGTGCGCTTTTAGTGCAGCTTCTCGATTGCCGTCACGCACCGTCTGCGGATGATATGCAGATGCTCGCGTATTTGCAGCATCATCACATTCCGTTTGTGGCGGCGCTGACAAAAGCAGACAAAATGAAAAAAAGTCAATACGACGGCATCGTCAAAGAATTTACCGGTATCTGCAACAACTATGGCTGCTGTGGCGTGGTTTTGACCAGCAGCGACAATGGATACGGGATGGAAGAACTCAAAGAGAAAATCGCGCAGAGTATTCTCATACAGCAAACAGAAAACGACGCAGCAAAGGAGATATCGCATGAAACAGGTGTCCTCGAATCCTAAAAACGGAAACCTCTGCATTGGCGGTATGGACACCGTTGCACTTGCGGCGAAATACGGTACGCCTCTTTATGTGATGGATGAAAATCTGATTCGCGCCAATTGCCGTACGCTTAAAACGTCGCTTGATACGCATTATAACCGCAACGGACTGGTTTTGTATGCCAGCAAAGCGTTTTGCTGTAAGCAGATTTACCGCATTGTGGCACAAGAGGGTCTTGGCGTGGATGTGGTATCCGGCGGCGAACTGTTCACGGCACTTGCGGCAGGATTTCCGGCAGATAAAATCTATTTTCACGGCAATAATAAAACCGCGCAGGAGCTTTGCATGGCGCTTGAAAATAATGTCGGCACCATCGTTGTGGATAATTTATCGGAATTGAATTTGCTGAACAGTCTCGCCAAAGCAAACGGTAAAACGGCAAATATTTTGTTTCGCATCAAACCCGGCATTGATGCGCATACCCATAAATTCATCATGACGGGGCAGATTGACTCGAAATTCGGTTTCGCACTCGAAACAGGCGAAGCGATGGAAGCCGTGACGGCGGCACTGTCGATGTCAAACATTCATTTTGCAGGGATTCACTGTCACATCGGTTCGCAGATTTTTGAGCTTGAGCCGTTTTGCCATGCCGCTGTAGTCATGCTGCAATTTGCAAAAGATATCCAAACAAAACATCATTGCACCGTCGAACAGCTCAATTTGGGCGGCGGTTTTGGGATTCGCTATATCGCACAGGACGACCCGCAGGCGCTCGGCAGTTATATGGAAGCTGTCTCGAAAACGGTGAAAAATTTCTGTGCGGAAAATCAGTTGAAGGTGCCGTTTATTTGTATTGAACCCGGACGCTCCATTGTGGGTGATGCGGGCATTACGCTGTATACAATCGGCAGTGTCAAAACCATTCCCGGTCATCGCACCTATGTGTCTGTTGACGGCGGTATGACAGACAATCCGCGCTATGCGCTGTATCAGTCGGCGTATGAAGCGGTGATTGCCAACAAAGCAACCCAGCCGCGTGATTTTGTGGCAACCATTGCCGGACGTTGCTGTGAAAGCGGAGACTTGATTCAAGAACATACTTTAATCCAAACGCCGGCTGCGGGTGATATTCTCGCGATTTTATCCACCGGCGCTTACAATTATTCGATGGCTTCAAACTATAATCGCGTACCGCGTCTGCCGGTTGTCATGATAAAAGATGGCACAGACTCGCTTGCTGTGCGGCGTGAATCGTATGAAGACCTCGTGCGGAATGATGTATAATGGCATATGAAGAATTTGCAGAGGTCTATGACCTCTTTAATGAGGACGCAGACTATGACGCCCTGTTTGCCTATTTACAGGCAAGATTGCTTGAAAACGGTGTACAAGACGGTATTGTGGCGGATTTAGGCTGCGGTACCGGTGAACTGACCTTGCGGCTTGCGCAAGCAGGTTATGATATGATTGGCGTGGATCTTTCCGCCGATATGCTCAGCGTATTACGTGAAAAAGCGGCGGAAGCGGAGCTGCAAGATGTGTTGCTGCTGCAACAAGATTTGACACAGCTTGATTTATACGGAACCATACGCGCCGTTGTGTCCACGTTTGATACGTTCAATCATCTTGCGCCGGAGCAACTTGAAACGGCAATCTGTCGTGCATCGCTGTTTCTCGAAATGGGCGGCGTGTTTTTGTTTGACATGAATACGCCGTATAAACACGAAATTATTCTGGCAGACAATACATTTGAACTCGAAGCGGACGATGCGCTTTGCATCTGGAAAAATCATTACGATGCGCAGAATAAGCGAACGCAAATTGAAATTGATTTGAACTATGCAGACGGGGAAGCCTATGTTGAAAAATTTTGCGAATACAGTTATTCGCGTGTGCAGATTGAAGCAATATGTGCCAAAGCAGGTTTGCGCATTTTATCCGTCTGTGACGGCGAACGGTTTGCGGCACTTACACCGCACAGTCAGCGCTTTTTGTTCACCGCCATCAAAGAAGCTTAACGCAATGTGTCAAAGGAGAATTTATGGATAATCTTATGCGCGCAATTTCCGAAAACGGCGGTGTGCTTTTTTGTGCGATTGACTCCACGCAAATGGTGCGTGAAATGGAACGGATTCACAAGCCGAGCGCGGTGACATCTGCCGCACTCGGACGTTTGCTCACGGCAGCAAGTATGATGGGCGCAATGCTCAAGCGCGATACCAACACGGTTACACTGCGCATAAAAGGGGATGGACCTGCCGGTACATTGCTTGCAGTGGCAAATGGAAAAGGCAATGTGAAAGGCACCGTTGAAAATGCAATTGTAGAGTTGCCGCCACGCGCCGACGGCAAATTGGACGTCGGCGGTGCTGTGGGACACCACGGTACGCTGAGCGTCATCAAAGACCTTGGCATGAAAGAACCCTATATTGGGCAGACACCACTTGTAAGCGGCGAAATTGCCGAGGATATCACCGCATACTATGCCACGAGCGAACAGACACCGACGGTGTGCGCACTGGGTGTTTTGGTGGACAAGGATTTATCGATTCTGAACGCCGGCGGTTATTTGATTCAGCTTTTGCCGGGTGCAAGTGAAGAAGAAATAACTTTGCTTGAACAGAATATTGCAAAGCTGCAAAGCGTAACAGAAATGCTGCACGACGGTTGTTCGTTGACAGATATGATGAACAAGGCGCTTGACGGTTTTTCTCCGAATGTACTGGATACCCAAGCGACAGCATATTGTTGTGACTGCAATGTGGCGCGTGTGGAAAAAGCGCTGATTTCACTCGGAAAAACAGAACTGGATGAGATGGCTGCGGAGGGAAAACCAATTGAAGTGACCTGCCATTTCTGCGATAAAAAGTATCAAATCGATATTTCAGCCTTACTTTGCAGCATAAATAAGGAAAACAAAAATTAGTTTCAGAAAATTGTCATATTTGCTTGACAAAGCACAGTAAATACGGTAAAATAAATCTCGCCGCTGAAAATAAAGCGGCGGATATTTGCGGATTTAGCTCATCTGGTAGAGCGCCACCTTGCCAAGGTGGAGGTAGCGAGTTCGAGTCTCGTAATCCGCTCCAGAAAAAATATTGGCGCTGTAGTCGATTCTGCGGCGCCAATATTTTACGGTGTCGTAGCCAAGTGGTAAGGCAGAGGTCTGCAAAACCTCTATGCGGCAGTTCAAATCTGCCCGACACCTCCATAACAAAAACGCTTTGTGTTTTTACACAGGGCGTTTTTTGTGTTATAATATGACCATACTATCAGTACCAAACAAATTTGTGAGGAAATGAATATGCCGAAAGAAAAGTTCAAAACCGTTTATGTCTGCACCTCTTGCGGTGAAGTGAGCAGTCGCTGGATGGGTCGCTGTCCGTCTTGCGGCGAGTGGAACACCATGGAAGAAGACGTTGTGAAAGAAGCGACCGGAAAGGGACTGTCTGCCGCGCAGAGCAGCCGTACAAGCGGCGGTGCAGCCATTGTGGCAAAGAGACTCAAAGACATCAGCACCACTGAAGAACGCAGCCGAATCATCACAGGCATCAGTGAGCTTGACCGCGTACTGGGCGGCGGCATTGTGCTGGGCAGTGTTGTGCTACTGGGCGGCGAACCCGGCGCCGGAAAATCAACTTTATTATTGCAGCTTTGCGGTGCGATTTCTGAAAAAGTTTCCGTTTTATATATCACGGGTGAAGAATCCGTGCGGCAAATCAAATTGCGTGCCATGCGTCTTAAAGTGCATGAAGATAATATTATGTTGGCGTCTGAAACCGACATTGGTGCTATTTGCGAATTGATTACACAAACAAAACCCGGTGTTGTCATCATCGATTCAATTCAAACCATGCACAGCATGGAGGTAGCGTCCTCTGCCGGCAGTGTATCACAGGTGAAAGAATGCACGGCGCAGCTTTTAGATGTAGCAAAATCGCTTGAAATACCGACTTTTATTGTCGGACATGTCAACAAAGACGGTGCCATTGCCGGTCCGAAAGTGATGGAACATATTGTAGATACCGTTTTATACTTTGAGGGTGATAAAATGCTGCCGTACCGTGTGCTGCGTGCGGCGAAAAACAGATACGGCTCCACCAACGAAATCGGTATGTTTGATATGACAAACATCGGCTTAAAAGAGATTGCAAACCCCTCTAAATTGCTGCTTGAAGGGCGTCCGCTTGGCATCAGCGGCAACTGTGTCGCTTGCACCATGGAAGGTTCGCGCCCCATTTTGTCGGAAATTCAATCGCTTGTCACCAAAACAGGCTTTGGAACACCACGGCGCGCAGCGTCCGGCTTTGACTATAACCGCATGAATCTGCTCATCGCCGTGCTTGAAAAGCGCGCCGGCTATTTCCTTGGCAATCTGGACGTGTATATCAACATTGTGGGCGGCTTGCAACTGGATGAAACAGCCTGTGATTTGTCCGTCTGCATGGCGATTATTTCCAGTTTGCTGGATAAAGCCATTCCCGATGATTTGATTGCGATAGGGGAAGTGGGACTTGGCGGAGAGCTGCGCAACGTAACAAATTTGGATTATCGGCTGCGAGAAGCACAGCGCATGGGGTTTGGCCGTGCAATTGTGCCGAAGCACAGCTTATCGCAAGTTGATGTGAAAGATTTTCCGTCGCTCAAATTGATTGGTGCGGCCTATGTAAAACAGGCGATTCAGGAAATTAAATAGTTCGTTATTTTATTAACGAATAGTAGGGGATATTGCAGGCAAAAGGGTACAGCGTCTTTTGTCGAATGAACCCAAACGATAAAATTCGCAGAATCTTTTCATTTGTGCGAATCTGCAAAAAGCAGACGCAATGGAAGCATTGGCGCATCAATATCGATTGATTTTAAGCGCAGACATCTTTGACACTCAAAACCATGCCTTGTGCGGCGTTTCTCGGTTTGCAGACGATGCAGTATTCAAGATGAAAAATTGCTTTAAAGAATTTATCTTGCAAACATGCACCTCAAGGCAACGTGTATCAACATATGCAAACAATAACACAAAAACAACGCAGCGGCGCATAGGAATCACTGCAAACAGTGAAACAACAATAAATGAACCGCGAATTAAGATAAGCGCAAAAACAGCAATAGAAGCTCCCCTCTATTTCGCTAAACTTATATTTAGCGAAATTGCTACACTGCTTTTAACCTCCTCTATCGACTTACTATGAATTGGATTTGAATTTATGAGTACGTATCTTGATGCACGAAAACCAAATATGCACAGTGATTATAAGGACTGCCCCGACCTTGTGATTCGTTTTCTGTACGACAACGAAACCATTCGCGGCAGATCTCCGCGCACGGTCAACGGTTACTATATGGATTTGCGCACCTTTTTTCGCTTTTTAAAACGTCATCGCGCTTTGGTTGCTGTCGATGCCGATTTTGACACCATCGATATTCGCGATATTGATTTGCCGTTTCTCAAAAGTGTGACAACTTCTGATATTTATGAGTTTTTGTATTATATCACACGCGAACGCGGCAACTCCCCTGCCACACGCGCGCGCAAACTTTCCAGTTTAAAAGGCTTTTTTAAATATTTGTGCAATAAGATGAAATTGCTTGAAATCAATCCTACAGATGATATCGATACACCGGCACTGCCCAAACGAATGCCGAAATATTTGTCGCTCAGAGAAGGCATGGAATTGCTGCAAAGCGTTAATTCTGATTTTTACGAGCGAGATTATTGCATGCTTACGTTATTTTTGAATTGCGGAATGCGCTTGAGTGAACTTGTAAATATCAATGTAACGGACATTCAGGACAACGAAACCATTCGTATTGTGGGAAAAGGCAACAAAGAACGGCTTGTTTATTTGAACGATGCTTGCTTGTCGGCACTGCATTCTTTGTGTGAAGAACGTGCAAAAATGCCGAATTTACAAGATAAAAAGGCGCTTTTTGTCTCACGCCGCACCGGAAAACGGCTTTCTCCACGCCGTATACAGCAGATTGTGGAGGCCTGTTTGCAGACTGCCGGTCTTGCCGGACGCGGATTTTCTCCGCACAAATTGCGTCACACCGCAGCAACGATGATGTATCAAGAAGGACATGTGGACATGTTGGCACTCAAAGAAATTTTGGGACATGAGCATGTTTCCACAACAGAAATTTACACACATATGGGAACGAATCAGCTCAAAGAAGCCGCGCAGGCTTCGCCGTTTTCCAAAGTGAATTTTGAGAAACCGCCTGTCGATAAAAAAGAAAATAATGAGTAACGCTTACAAAAAAACAGGTGCGAAAACACATGAAAGTACGCCTGCGGCAACGGCGCACACAAGATAAGCAAGCGCAGTGAGCAGAAACATACGCAAGCAAAGTGAGATTTTTGTAAAGGTACCGTTTCCGCTATTTTTATTGCAGAGATTGCATGAAAAAAGGCAGAGTGATGTGCGCAGTGCGATGTCTGAAAAAAGAAGTAAAATACTGATTTGCAACAATTCCGGCAGCCAAAATAGCAACAAATGTGCCATTGCACCGCGGAAACCTTGCAGTGATACCAGCGCCGCACAGAGACAACCTGCGGAGATGCCTTTGAAAATCGGTACGCAAAAAATAACCGGCGCACCGATACATGACAAACTGAAGAATAATAAAATCCCCTGCAAAGTAACGCAAGATAAAAATACCAATGCCGCTACCGGCAAAAATGCCGCACTGCGATAGGTTTTTAAAAGCTCTTGCACATAATAAGTAAGATAAGTCTGTGTGCCAATCTGTGTGGACTGCATATAAAAATAAGCACCCAACACAAGTCCGACACAGTAACAGCCTGTCAACGCCCACAAATGCCAATGTATCGGCTGTGCGTTTTTTCGAACATGCAATCGTTTTGCGTGAAAAATCCCTTGCATAAAAACACTTCCTTTCGCTGTAAAGCCTTTTAACTTCACAGTATGCTTTTTGAAAAAGCGCCTGTAAAGCGGTTTTACATTACACTTACTTTCACAAAAATATCAGTGAATTTTTCGTTTCTTTTCTTGCAAAAGCATTCCCAAATAGCCACCCAGTCCGCCTGCAATCACCATACTGCCAAGACGCAAAAAGGATGCTTCTTGCAGCAT
>JAVWRA010000047.1:0-13858 GCA_036635095.1 Ruthenibacterium sp.
TAGAATGCCGAGTAAAAGAGGTCCCTCGACAAGCGGCGTTTCATAGGCAACAATTTTACGCGTAATACCGAGCTGTTTGCGCAAAAAATCGAGCGTAGACGCAATATCGGCGGCAGGAATGGCAGAGCGCAGCAGTTTGCGCCGCGCAAGGGCATAGGTAAACACATTCCACAGCAGCAGCACCGCAAAGCCAAGCAGCCAGCCGATGCCCGCAAGGGACACAAGGCTGATTTGCCGCGGCGCGGGCATTTGCACAGGCACTTCGGGCGCGACAAGCGAATCGGGCGCGACATTGTTTGGCGTTTGCGGCTGTGCCATTTGCGTTTCGGGCAAAACCGCGGGCGGCGTGTACGTATAAATCACGCGGTTCGGCACTTGCATCTGTATGGGCGCGATGGGCGCGTTTGCCGGTAAATCAAAATGAAACGGCAACAATAGTCGCAGCGCAAGCAAAAGCCATGCCCAGTAGCGCCATTTTGCGGCGTATCGCTTGCGCAAAAACGGATGCAGCAGAGCCAAAACAGCAATGATGACAGAAACAGGAATCGAAATTTGCAAAAACGCTTGCAATATTCCCGTCATTTCGGATTCCCTCCTTTTAAGCTGTCAAGCAGTGCTTGCAGCTCGTCCACGTCTTGTTTTTTCAGCGTGCCGCCCTCCGCCATACTCGCCACCAAATTGCGCACACTGCCCGTGTGCATACGGCTCAAAAAACTGCTGTTTTCAAACGCCAGATAGTCCTTTTGCGTCACAAGCGGCGTGTAAACATTGCGGTTGCCCTGCTTTTTCACCGCGATAAACCCTTTGTCTATCAGCCGCGTCAGCAGGCTCAAAATCGTGCTGTCTGCCCAGTTGTGGCTCTCGCGAAACGCTGCGTCAAAATAATTGCGCAAAACAGGCTTTTTTGCCGCCCACAGCGCCGTCATAATTTCAAATTCTGCTTCCGGTAATTTTTTCATTTTGTTCTCCTACATGTGTAATAGATTATACGAACATACTACAACAGTAGGAGATAAATGTCAAGAGCCTTTATTAAATAGGATACAAAGAATTGTTTCCAAATTGTATCGGAAAGAAATTTGCACAAAAAAACAGGGACAGATTTTCATCTGCCCCTGCAAAACGCGTTTCGAATTTACGGGAAAAACTTGTATTTATAACCCATAATAAAGATAAAAAGAACGATAATCGGCAAAATATAGCTCACATAGACGCGCGCCCATTTCGGAAATTTAAGTCCGGAACCAAGGTTGGCTTCGTCTGTGAAATTCTTGAAACCCCAGCCGTAACGGCTGGTACAAAACAGCAGATACACAAGGCTGCCAAGCGGCAGAATATTGTTCGACACCAGAAAATCCTCAAGGTCAAGCACGGCACTGCCTGCGCCGAACGGTGCAAAACCGGACAACACATTGTAACCCAAAACGCACGGCAGCGACAGCAAAATAATCGCAAAAAAGTTGATAAACACTGTTTTTTTGCGGCTCCAACCCCATAAATCCATGCCGAACGAAACAATGTTTTCAAACACGGCAATGACCGTGGAAAGCGCCGCAAAACTCATGAATACAAAAAACAGCGAACCCCAGATGATGCCGCCGGGCATTGCGCCGAAAACGCTTGACAGCGTTACAAACACAAGTCCCGGACCTTGACCGGGATTGACATTGTAGGCAAAGCAGGCGGGAAAAATGATGAGACCCGCCATCAGCGCCACAAAGGTGTCAAGCAGTGTGATATTGATGGATTCGCCCAGCAGACTGCGCTCGTTGCCGATGTAGCTGCCGAAAATTGCCATCGCACCGATGCCGAGCGACAGCGTGAAAAACGCCTGTCCCATCGCGGCATACACCACCGTGCCGACGCCCTGCTCAAACAGGCGCGAAAAATCGGGAATTAAGTAAAATTTCAGTCCCTCGCCTGCGCCGGGCAGTGTAACGCTGCGCACACACAAAACAACCATCAGGCACAGCAGTAAAATCATCATCACTTTGGTGATTTTTTCAACACCGTTCTGCAAACCGAGACTGCACACGCCAAAGCCGAGAACCACGGTAACAATCATCCAAAAAATTTGCGGGCCGGGATTTGCGAGCATGGCATTGAACGTTGCACCGGCGGTTTCAGCCGTTGCACCGACAAATTCGCCGCGCAGCATTTTGAAAACATACGCAAGCATCCACCCGCAAACCGTGGTGTAAAACATCATCAAAAGGTAGTTGCCCGCCATGCCGAACCAGCCGTACCAATGCCATTTTGAGCCTTTCGGCTCAAGCACTTTGAAACTGGAAGCGCAGCTTTTACGGCTTGCGCGCCCGACAGCAAACTCCATCACCATGACGGGAATGCCCAAAATCGCCAAAAACAATAAATAAATCAGCACAAACGCGGCGCCGCCATACAGCCCCGTGATGTACGGAAAGCGCCACACATTGCCGATGCCGATAGCGCAGCCTGCGCTAATCAGCAAAAAGCCGAGACGCGAAGCAAATTTCTCACGTTTTTCCATATTTTCCTCCTCAACAGCCGCTCAAAAAAATTAAAAAAAGATGTGTTCGATTAAAATTTTCACACCGATTCCCACCAAAATAACACCGCCTGCCACCTGCGCCCAGTTGCCGACCAAACCGCCGACTTTGCGGCCGATCAAATGCCCGACGAGACAGCAAATAAAAGTAATCACCGCAATAAAGGCTGCCGCAAGCCAAATATTGACGTCAAGCGCCGCAAGGCTGACGCCCACCGCAAGGGCGTCAATGCTTGTGGCAATCGCTTGAACCAACACCATTTTGACGCTTAAAACGCGTTTGACGGGACACGCCACAGGCTCGTTCCATTCGCGCAGTGCGTCAAAAATCATCTTACCACCGATGAAAATAAGCAAAATAAAAGCGACCCAATGGTCCACGCCGCTGATGACATCGGCAAATGCACGACCGGCAAAATAACCAATCAGCGGCATAACGCCTTGAAAAACACCGAACAAAAGGCTTGTGGAAAAACAGTCGCGTCGCCGCAAACCGTCAAAACAAAGACTGTTGCTGACAGACACGGCAAACGCGTCCGCCGAAAGTCCGAGCGCTAAAATAAAAAGCGTAACAGCACCCATACGATCCCTCAATTCTCGATTTTATAATATTTCTATGATACGATATTTTTGAAGTGTTTGCAAGAGAAACGCCGCGTTTTTTCAAATTGCACGAAAACCTCTGCCGATGGTTTCACTGGAGTTGACGATGGTTAAAAAGGCAGTCGGGTCAACCGTGCGAATATGATTGCGCAGCTGCATCGCCTCACGCCTGCTGAGAACGGTGTTGATAACTTCCTCCGGCATTCCCGAAAAAGCACCGTGTGCCGTATATATAGTGGCGCCGCGATGTAAATCTTGTATGATAAAAGCGCAAAGTTCCTGCGGATGCTGTGACACAATGGTCACTTTTTTGCGCACATTGATGCTTTCAATCACGCCGTCTACCACAAACGCTTTTGCCAACAGACCGAGAACGCAGTAAAGTCCGGTGCGCACACCATACAGCGCGCCGGCGCCGATAACGATTAAAAAGTCGGAAAGCAAAAGCGCTTTGCCGATTTCAAGGCTTGTTTTTTTGGCTAAAATCATGGCGACAATATCGGTGCCGCCGGAAGATGCGCCAATGTTGAAAATGATGGCGCTGCCCACAGCCGGAAAAATAACCGCGTAGCAAAGCTCTAAAAAAGTGTCATTGGTGAACGGCGCAGGCATGGGTTTGATGATTTCGAAAATCCACACATAAAAAGACAGGGCAAACGAGGAGTAAATGGTGATGCCCATGCAGCGGACGCCCAAAAAAACAAGACCCAAAACAACCAAGACGGCGTTGACAATAAACATCACAACACCGACATTTAATTGCGGAACAAGCGTGGAAATCAAAATGGAAATACCCGACGTGCCGCCGGTTGCAAAGTGATTGGGCGATTTGAAAAAGTGAATGCCGGCGGCAAGCAAAACAAGGCCGGCGTTCAGTGCAAGCATGTAGCGCAGGGCGTTTGGCGTGAAAAGCTTTTTAAGCGCTTTCATTTGGATTTTCTCCCTTATTATGATATAATACATTATATAAGTGCGATTTTTATGACCGCATTATATTGTAGCATACTGTGAGAAACAGTGCAAATAAAAAACAGATTGGACTAACGCATGAATTTTAGCGATTTAAAACTGATTCCCGCCCTCCTCAAAGCCGCCGCCGAGGCAGGCTATGAAACCCCGTCACCCATTCAGCAAAAAGCGATTCCGCCGGTGCTTGCCGGTCGTGATTTGCTTGGCTGTGCGCAGACAGGTACCGGCAAAACTGCCGCGTTTGCCATGCCGATTTTACAAAATTTGTATGAAAGTATGCCGCCCAAAAACGCAAAAAAAGTCATTCGTGCGCTGATTTTGACGCCGACGCGTGAGCTTGCGCTGCAAATTGACGAAAGCTTTGCCGATTACGGCAAGCATCTGCCGCTCAAAAACTGCGTCATTTTTGGCGGTGTCAACCAAAATCCGCAGGTGACGAAATTGAAAGCCGGCGTGGATATTTTAACCGCGACGCCCGGACGTCTTAACGACCTTGTGGGGCAAGGACTGCTTGATTTGACCCATGTGTCCATCTTTGTTCTCGACGAGGCAGACAGAATGCTTGACATGGGCTTTATCAACGATGTCAAGCGTGTTTTACGCATTCTGCCCGCGCAGAAACAGACGCTTTTGTTCAGCGCCACCATGCCGAAAGAAATCGAAGAATTGGCAAACGGTCTGTTGAAACAGCCTGTAAAAGTCATGGTGACGCCCTCGGCAACCACGGTCGAAAAAATCGACCAAAGCCTTTATTATGTTGATAAAGGCAACAAACCGGCGTTGCTGACCAGTCTTTTGAAACACAAAGATGTCGTCAGTGCGCTTGTTTTCACGCGCACCAAACACGGTGCGGACAAAGTGGTGCGTGAGCTTGCAAAAGACGGCATCACCGCCATGGCGATTCACGGCAACAAAAGCCAAAATGCACGGCAGGACGCGCTTGCGCGGTTCAAAGACGGACGGATTGCCGTGTTGATTGCCACGGACATCGCCGCGCGCGGCATCGACGTGAGCGGTCTTACGCATGTCATCAATTATGAGCTGCCGAATATTCCCGAAACCTATGTGCATCGCATCGGACGCACAGGCCGTGCGGGACAGGCGGGCATTGCCATCAGCTTTTGCGATTTTGACGAAAAAGAGTATTTGTCAGACATCGAAAAGCTGATTCGGATGCAGATTGCCGTGGTGGAGCATCGCTGGCCCATGAAAATTTTTCAAAAAACCGAAAAGAAAACACAGGCGCGTCCCCCGCGTGAACAGCGCACAGGCAGGCAAAATCCTCGTGCGGCTCATGCGGAAAAAAGTGCGACAGCGCCCATGAAAAAACAAAATGAGGGACGAAAAATGGAACAAAAACAACCCCAGCAGCAAACAAAACCGGCACAGACAGGTGCAGCACAAACACAGGACGGCGCCGCCGCAAAACGGCGCAAACGCCGCGGCGGACGGCGGCACGGCGGCGGTGATAAAACAGCGGCAGGCGCGCAGGGCGCAAACCCTGCACCGGCAAACGCAATAGGCAACACACCGACAGCGCCGAAACCGGCACAAAAACAAGCCGCGCCGCAGCGCGGTACAGCACCGAAGCCGGCACCCAAAGCGGCACCGAAAAGCACATTGCAGGCGCCGCCCGCAGTTTCGGACAAAGACGACAGCATTCAGGTGATTAGCCGCAAAGCACCGGCGCAGAAATATGCCAGCTTTGAGGACTACATGAAAGCACATGAGTGAGAGCGTTTTTTGCTGCCCATTGTGCGGCAGTACGCTGAAAATTGCGCAAAATAACGCACTGTACTGCGCACACGGTCACTGTTTTGACAGGGCGCATGAGGGTTATGTGCATCTGCTGCCGGCAAGCAAAATGCACGCGAAAATTCCGGGAGACAGCAAAGAAATGGTCGCCGCGCGCCGTTCTTTTTTGCAAACGGACGGCTATGCGGTGTTTGCCAATGCGCTGTGCAAAATCCTCTGTGCAGAATTGGCAGATAAAAAGCAGCCGCTGATTGTAGATGCCGGCTGCGGCGAGGGATATTACACACGCAGCTTTGCGGCGGCGCTTGCCAAAGCGAGCCATCCCGCGCGCATTGCGGCGTTTGATATCTCCAAATATGCCGTGAAAGCGGCGGCAAAACTGGGCGGAGACGGCATTTCGTATGCGGTCGCCAGCAGCTTTGCCATCCCTGTTGCCGACAAGGCGGCAGACGCGCTTGTGAATGTGTTCAGTCCGCTTGCCGAAAGCGAATTTGCGCGCGTTATAAAACCCGGCGGTCTTTTTGTATTTGCCGTGCCGGGGCCGCGCCATTTGTTCGGTCTCAAAGAAGTTTTGTACGAAAAACCGTATGAAAACGCCGTGCAAAACACAAGCTATGAGGGATTTACCTTTGTAAAACGCGTTGCGGCGACAGAAAAACTGACCGTGACAGGCGCACAGATTGAAAATTTGTTCACCATGACGCCCTATTACTGGAAAACTGCGCGCGATGGCAGTGAAAAACTGGCACAACTCGAAACGCTGACAACGGAAATTCATTTCGATTTTTTGTGCTATCGGCGCAATTTGCAATAAAACACTTGCAAACTATACCAATTAGGTGTAGTATAGAAACAGAGAAATCAAAGGAGCGAGACTATGGGGGCAATTTTAGCAAAAGAAAACATTTGGTATGTGGGTGTGCAAGATAAAAACTTGCGTACATTCGACATTATTATGCACTCCGACTATGGCACGTCCTACAATGCGTATCTCGTAAAAGGCAAGACGAAAAATGTTTTATTCGAGACAAGCAAGCTTGAATTTTGCGATGAATTTTTAGAAAATATCAAAGAAGTAATCAACCCCGCAGAGCTTGATTACATTGTTGTCAACCACACGGAGCCTGACCATACCGGCAGTATGCGGCGTTTACTTGCGCTTGCGCCGCGCGCAACGGTGCTGGGCAGCAACACGGCACTCACGTTTTTGAAAGAGATTGTCAACGAGGATTTTCCGTGCCGCGCCGTGACAGAAGCCGATGTCATCGACATCGGCGGCATGTCGCTACACTTTTTGAGTGTGCCGATGCTGCACTGGCCGGACAGCATGTATACCTATATTCCCGAGGCGAAAGCGCTGTTCACCTGCGACAGTTTCGGCTGTCATTATGCCGACGACAAAGTGTTCAACGACTTGATACACGGCGATTTTACAGACGCATATGCGTACTATTTCAAGCATATCATCGGTCCGTTTCGCCATCCGTTTATGGAAAAAGCGCTTGATAAAATCAAAGATTTGGACATCGATTTTGTCGGCAACGGACACGGTCCCGTTCTGCGCAGCAATGTGCAGCATTATTTCGATTTATACCGCGCGTGGTGTGCGCCGACAGAAAACGCACAAAAAAACATCGTCATTGCGTATGTTTCTGCATACGGCTACACAAAATCTCTTGCGCTTGCCATTGAGCAGGGTCTCAAAGACGGCGGCGCTGCGGTGCAGATGTTCAATTTGACCGAGGATGCAATTGACGCGGCGCGCAACGCCATTGCCGAAAGCGACGGATTTTTACTCGGCAGTCCCACGCTTGTTGGCGACGCTTTGCCGCCTGTTTACGAAATGCTGATTGGACTGAATCCCATCATTCACAAGGGCAAATTTGCCGCCGCATTCGGCAGTTACGGCTGGAGCGGTGAGGCTGTGCCGAATTTGACGGTGCGGATGCAGCAGCTCAAATTGGCGATGCCGCTGGAGGGAATGCGGGTGCGGTTCAAGCCGACAGATGCCGATTTGGCGGCAGCGAAACAGTACGGTGCAGAGTTTGCTGCGGCGGTCAACCGATAGAGACAGAATGCGCAAAACGTATTTTTTCTCATAAAACAAAAATAAAAGGAGGCTTTATGATGGCAAAATGGAGATGCAGTATCTGCGGCGCAGAATTTGAAGGCGACACACCGCCCGTGCCATGCCCAATTTGTGGCGCAGGCGAAGAAGCATTCGAGAAAATCGAGGGCTAAATTCAATAAAAAAGGCGCTGCCGCAGTAAAAAACTGCAAGCAGCGCTTTTTTATGGCTCAAAACCGCCATGCACGGCGCGTCACGCGCAGGAAGCACGGTTTCACTCAAACGGATAACAAACGCCCCACTCGGCACGCAAAGTGTCCATCACACGCATCATGCGCAGCGTCTCGGCGTGTGGCAATTCGGGGCATTCCGTATCGCCGTTTGCAATGGCGCGCAGAATGCTGCGCACTTCATATTCGTAACCCGTCAAATCAAACGGGCATAAAACGGTAGAAGCATCGCCGTTTTCCGGATGCACGGTAAATTCCTGCGCATGCCAAAACAGCGGCACCGTGATGAAGCCTTTGTCGCCGTAAATGACGGCGTTATTGTCTAAGCTGCACAAAAACGAACTGTTTAATGTGGCAATTGCACCGTTTTGATAGGTCAAAACAAGGCTTTCTGTGGCATCAAGTCCGCGCTCACTTTTGGTGCAGGCAGATTTTATTTGTGTCACGTTGCCGCCAAGGACAATCGATGCAAAGGTCAGCGGATAAATGCCGAGGTCAAGCAGCGCGCCGCCCGCAAGTGCAGGGTCAACAATGCGCTGTTTGTGCGAGAGCGGAAAGCCGAAATTTGCCAATAAAAGCTTTACATCACCAATGACGCCGCTTGCAATGGTTTGCAAAAGCTGCGGCACAAACGGCTGATAGCGCGTCCATGTGGCTTCCGTCAGCACCAAATTTTTCTCGTTTGCCAGCGCAAACAGCGCGGCGGCATCTTTTTCGTTTGTGGTCATCGGCTTTTCGCACAGAACATGCTTGCCCGCCATCAGCGCCGCGCGTGTGTGCTGTGCATGAAAATTATGTGTGCTTGCGATATAAACAATGTCCACATTCGGGTCGGCAAGCAGAGCATCATAACTGCCGTAACTTTTGGAAAAGCCATAGGTTTGCGCCATTTCGGCGGCGCGTGCGCCGTCCCGTGCGCCAATGGCATAGGCGGTTACCTCGCCCTGCATACCGGCGATGGTTTGTGCCATACAGCCGGCGATGTGACCGGCCGTTAAAATTGCGAAATTCAGCATGAAAAAAACCTCCTTGAAAATAAAGATAACTTGACTTTATCATACCACGCAAACGGCGTTTTGCAAATAAAAAATACGCCCGCAGCACAAGGCTGTGGGCGCATTGATTGCGGTGAAAATTATTTTGCTGCAACAGAAGATGCAACAGAGGAAGCCGGTGCAGAAACAACTTCAGAAGCTGCAACAGAAGAAGCAACAGAAGCTGCAACAGAAGAAGCCGGTGCGGAAGCAACTTCAGAAGCTGCAACAGAAGAAGCAACAGAGGAAGCCGGTGCTGCAGAAGCTGCAACGGAAGAAGCGGGTTTGTCGCCGCCGCAAGCCACAAGGGACAAAGCCATAACGGCTGCAAGAGCAATAACAATTATTTTTTTCATAAGATAAAATCTCCTTCAAGACAATTTGTTTCGATTGGGTTTCAAACGAACAAGCATTATATTACACCAGAAACATGTGAAAATCAACTAATATTTTATTACAAAGTTGTAACTATTTACGAAAAAGGCGTTAAAAGGCGTTTTTTTGTACAAAGAAAAGCGAAGAACATTGTGCAAAAAGGCAAGACGCGGCGTCTGTACATTTTGCACAAGGATGTACGCGCTTTTTATTGCTTGTATCCAAATTGGAAAAATGAATACAATGTGGTATCCTTATAACAAAGAGACATTCACTCAAAACGTTCAACAGGAGGACAAAAATGGAAATTCGTTATTCAGCCAATCAGCGCGACTTTAAGCGCTACACATCCGCAGAGACACGCGCCGAGTTTTTGATTGAAAATTTATACAAGGCAAATGAAATTGTTGCCGTTTACAGTCATGTAGACCGCATGGTGACGCTCGGCTGTATGCCTGTCGGCGAGACAGTGTCCATCGACAAAGGTATTGACATCTGGGCGAATTTCGGCACGGAATACTTTTTAGAGCGCCGCGAAATCGGCATTTTCAACATCGGCGGCGCCGGTAAAATCACGGTGGACGGCACGGTGTATGTGCTTTCTTATAAAGATTGTCTTTACATTACAAAGGGCGCAAAAGAGGTGCTTTTTACAAGTGACGACACCGCCAAACCCGCCAAGTTTTACATGGTCAGCGCACCGGCACATTGCAGCTACGAAAACCGTCTCATTAAAATTGAGGACGCCGCCAAAAAGCCGCTCGGCGCAATGGAAACTGCAAACAAACGTGTTATCAACCAATTTATTCATCCGTCTGTTCTCAAAACCTGCCAGCTTTCCATGGGTATGACCGTGCTTGAGCCGGGCAGCGTGTGGAACACCATGCCGTGCCATACGCATGAGCGCCGCATGGAAATTTACACCTATTTTGAAGTGCCGGAAAACAACGTGGTATTTCACATGATGGGCGAGGGCAGCGAAACGCGCCATATTGTGATGCAAAACGAGCAGGCTGTTATCAGCCCGAGCTGGAGCATCCATTCCGGCGCAGGCACGTCGAACTACACATTCATCTGGGCGATGGGCGGCGAAAATCAAGCATTCGACGATATGGACGAAATCAAGGCAACCGACTTGCGCTAATCGCATTATCATACTATAATAAAAGCACTGTAGTTTACAGTGCTTTTATTTTTTGTTAAGATAGGGGAAACCACATATGCCAACACAAATACCGCAGGGATATACATCGGCGCTCGGACTGTATGACACGCAAAAAGCCATCGGGTTGATACAGCAGATATTTATGGCAAAACTGTGCAGTGCGCTGCATTTAAAGCGCGTCACTGCGCCGCTTTTTGTAGACCCGTCCATGGGTTTAAACGACAATTTGAGCGGCGTGGAGCGTCCGGTTTCCTTTGACGTACCCGCCACAAACAGCAATGCCGAGGTGGTGCATTCGCTTGCCAAATGGAAACGCCTTGCGCTGCACCGATACGGTTTTTTTGTCGGCAACGGCATTGTCACGGACATGAACGCCATTCGCCGCGATGAGGAACTGGACAATCTGCATTCGATTTATGTGGACCAGTGGGATTGGGAAAAAGTGATTGACCGCGAGATGCGCAACGAGGCAACGCTCAAAAGCAGTGTGCGGGCGATTGTGTATGCCATCTGCGGCACACTCGACGAGCTGCGCTGGCAGTTTGACACCCTGCACACCGAGCTTTGCCGCGATGTGACGTTTATTTCGTCGCAGGAACTTGCGGACAAATACCCCGATTTTACGCCGAAAGAACGCGAAAACGCCATCTGCAAAGCGTATAAAACGGTGTTTATTACACAAATCGGCGGCAAATTAAACGATGGTCAACCGCATGACGGCCGTGCGCCGGACTATGACGATTGGACGCTGAACGGTGATTTACTGTTCTGGCACGAGGGACTTTCCTGCGCGGTGGAAATCAGCAGTATGGGCATTCGTGTGGATGCGGCGCGTATGGCAAGTCAGCTTGCACAGGCAAACTGCATGGCGCGCGCGGCGCTGCCGTTCCATAAGATGGTACTCGATGATACTTTGCCGCTCACGATTGGCGGCGGCATTGGACAAAGTCGGTTGTGCATGTTGCTTTTGGGCAAAATTCATGTCGGCGAAGTGCAGGTGTCGCTCTGGGATGCCGACACGGAAGAAGCGTGTAAAAAAGCCGGCGTGGTATTGCTGTAACAGCGTCAAAATACGCGGACGCACCTTGCGCGTCCTAATAACCTCAAAAAAGGAAACACCTATGCCGTATACCGCTGCCATTTGCGCACTGAACGCAAAATATATTCACTCGTCTCTCGCGCCGTGGTGCCTTGCGGCGGGTGTGCGGCAGTATGCCGAAAATGTGACGGCGCACGTAGTGGAAGGCAGCATCAACGAAGATGAAAATGATGTACTCACGCGCATTTTGTCGTTTGCGCCGGATGCCGTTACCTTTACGTGTTATCTGTGGAATATCGCAGAAACACTGCGCCTTGCGGCGGCGGTCAAAGCGGCGAAACCGGCGGCATTTGTGGTGCTTGGCGGGCCGGAAGTGAGTTATTGCGCGGCGGAAACTTTGGCACAAAACCCGCAAATCGACTGTATTCTATCGGGCGAGGGCGAAACGAGTTTGCCGGCGCTGCTCCATGCGCTTGCAGAGGGAGAAAATCTACAAACCATCGATGAAAAAATGCAAATTGACGGGCTGTGTACGCGCGCGAAAATCACAGCACCCTGCGTGCTGCATGGCGCTGTGCCGACACCGTATACGGCGGAGTATCTTGCGCGGCTCGGCGGACGCATCGCCTATCTTGAAACAAGCCGCGGCTGCCCGTATACCTGCGCGTTTTGTCTGTCGGGACGGTGCGGAAAACCGCGTTATTTTCCGCTGGACACCGCGTTTGAAAACATTCTGACGCTTGCCAATTCCGGCACACAGACCGTCAAATTCATCGACAGAACGTTTAATGCAAACCCGCGTCATGCCAATGCGATTTTGGCGTTTATTTTGGCGCATATCGGCAAAGAAATTCCGCGCGGCGTGTGTTTTCACTTTGAACTTGCGGGCGATATTTTGCGGGAAGAAACCATGAAGCTGTTTGAAAAAGCACCGGCAGGCGCGTTTCAGCTTGAAATCGGAATGCAGTCGTTCTGCGCAAAAACGCTTGCCGCCATTCGCCGAAAAACAGACGTAGCGGTGTTGCAAAAAAATATTTTGCGCCTTGTTGCGATGCAAAATATGCACGTACATATCGACCTCATCGCCGGCTTGCCGTATGAGGATTTACAAACGTTTGGCGAAAGCTTCAACATCGGGTATGCGTTGGGCGCCAATATGTTGCAGCTCGGCTTTTTAAAATTGCTGCACGGCGCCGCCATGCGTGAAGAACCGCAGGTTTATCCCTGCACATTTGCACAGGCGCCGCCGTATGAGGTGACACAGACGCCGTGGCTGTCTGCCGCTGATTTGGCGGTGTTGCGCGCGGCGGAAGATGCGCTCGAACGCGTGTACAACAGCGGACGTTTTCTTGAAACAGCGGCGTATTTAATCGATGCCACGCAAAAAACGCCGTTTGATTTTTACTGTATGCTCGGTGAAAAAGGCAAATCGCTCGGCACACATCATGTGCCGCTTGACGATTATACCGCATTTTTATACGAAACAGGCAAACAAATGTCGGGCGTTTGTGTCGATGCGCTGCGGGACGCCATGGTGCGTGACCGCCTTGCCACCAATGCTACAGGGCGGCTGCCCGCGTGTTTGCAGGTGAAAGACCCGCAGCTTTTGGCGGCGGTCAGAGCGCTTGCGCAAGAGGCACACACCGCGCCGAAAAAAGGCATACAGCGCGGTGTATCGCTGTTATATGGCGCAAAAAAAGTTTGTTATGCGGACTATAGCAACGCCGAAAAAAACCCGATGACCGGACGCTATCCGCTGCATTACGCGGAAATGCCATCAAGAAAACCATAGGCAGCCATCGAAAGGACATGATAAAATGCTCGTGCAAAATGCAAAAATCCTCACCAAAACAGGCACTAAAACAGGCGATATTTTGATTGAGAACGGCGTGATTGCCGCCATCGGAAAAAAACTCGACGCAAAAGGACAAACGGTGCTGGACGCAAACGGCTTGACGGCACTGCCGGCGTTGATTGACCTGCACTGCCACTTTCGCACACCCGGTTTTGAGTACAAAGAGGACATCACTTCCGGCAGCAAAGCGGCGGCGCGCGGCGGTTATACGCATGTCACCACCATGGCAAACACAAAG
>JAVWRA010000048.1:0-13811 GCA_036635095.1 Ruthenibacterium sp.
GTCCCGCTCTGTCTGCCCATTAAAACACGGCGCGCATAAAAAAAATGCCGCAAAACACAATTGCGGCATAAGGGGTTTTAAAACTGTTTTTTTCGATGCAATGGGTGCGGATTTCGCTTTCATAATCTGCGTAGCTTTGCGTTTTTTCTCTTATACTGATATCAAACTTTTCTTTTGGGTTGGTATATAACGGGTTTCGCTGCACATATTAATAGGTAGAAACCGTCATTTTGGTAAACGATGACCGGCTCCCCATTGGGAGTGAAAGAATGGAGGGATACTATGGCAGCGGCAATTTTATCGACCGGCATCAAGGCTTTTTTGATTATCGCCATTCCGGTGACGCTCATTGTATACGCCTGCATTTTTGTGGGCAGCGACGCGGAAGACAGAAAATAATATTTTGTTTTTCTTGACAAATAAATTTTCTCTGTTATGATAGATACTGACAGTATGTATTGAGGTGATTTTTTGGCAAGAAATAAATATCCCGAGGAAACCGTGCGGCTGATTGTGGAAGAAGCGCGTAAACTTTTCATCGAAAACGGGTATGAAAACACGTCCATTCAAGATATCATCGACCATCTGGGCGGACTTTCCAGAGGTGCGATTTATCATCACTTCAAGTCAAAAGAAGAAATTTTCGAGGCAGTCTGTCAAAAAATCGGCGATGAAAATGTTCTTTACTATGATAAAATTCGCGATGATACAACACAAAACGGACTTGAAAAGCTAAAAACCGTCATTCGCTCCGCCTATGCAAATCCCAACAACGAGGCGGTGATTGCCATGACAAGCAAAATTATGTCTGACCCTAAATTTATGATGAATCAGATTACAGCCTCCTTTGAAGTCGTTGCGCCACAGTATATTGAGCCGATTATTCGGCAGGGAATTGCCGACGGTTCGATTCAAACAGACTACCCGAAAGAGCTTGCCGAGGTGCTGATTACGCTGTTGAACATCTGGACAAATCCCATGATTTTGCCGGTGACAAGCGCGGAAATGCAGCAAAAACTGGCGTTCTTCGCGTCGCTTTTACAGGGCATCGGGCTTGCGCTGTTTGACGATGAAGTCATCGCGCAATATGTGCGTTATTGCGCACGTTACCATCCGGACAAATAACTGCCATCGTATCCATGGCAGTTATTTTTTACAGCAATACATACCGTCAGTCAGTATTATAAGGAGAATTTTATGAAATTAAAACACGTTCCCCATTTTGGCAAAGATTTTACGCTCGTTGTCATCGGGCAAATTATTTCCCTGTTTGGCAATGCCATTTTACGCTTTGCGCTGCCCCTGTATCTTCTGCGCGAAACAAATTCGCCTGCGCTGTTTGGACTTGTGAGCGCCTGTTCGCTAGTACCAATGATTCTGTTGTCCTTTTTGGGCGGCGTGTTAGCAGACAGAGTAAACAAGCGCAATATCATGGTTTTTCTCGATTTTTGCACGGCAGGCATTGTGTTTACCTTACAGCTTTCGCTCGGCAAAATACCGCTTGTCTTTCATTTTATTGTAATTTTAATGCTGCTTTATGGCATCAGCGGTACTTATCAGCCGGTGGTGCAGGCGAGTATTCCCGCCTTGGTACCGCGCGAAAATGTTTTATCGGCGAGTGCTATTGTCAATCAAGTCAGCGCTTTGGCGAGTCTTTTGGGACCGATTTTCGGCGGCATCTTGTTTGGCGCTTTCGGTTTGACACCAATTTTAATTTTGAGTACGCTGTGTTTCGCGGCATCTGCCGTTATGGAGATTTTTATTCACATTCCGTTTGCACCGCGCGACAACAGCAGCGGCATTTGCGCAATTGTCAAAAGCGATTTTCGCGACAGCGCACACTATATGCGGCACGAAAAACCGATTTTGCTGAAAATTATCATTTTTGCGGCACTGCTCAATCTGGTTTTATCTTCCATGGTGAGCATCGGCATTCCTGTTATTGTGGTGCAAACACTGCGCATGAGCGATGAATTGTTGGGAATTTCGCAAGGGTTTCTCGCGCTTGGCGGACTTTGCGGCGGCATTCTCACGGCGGTGTTCAGCAAAAAGCTGAAACTCAAAAACGCGCATTTCTTATTGCTTTTTTGCAGCCTGTCCGTGGGCATCATGGCACTGCCGCCGCTGCTGCATTTGCCGAATATTTTTCAGTATTGCATTTTGACCGCCGCCTGTTTTGCGCTTATGCTTTTTGCCACGATGTTCAGTGTGCAGATGATTGCCGCGGTGCAGACGGAAACGCCGCCGGAGCTTGTCGGCAAAGTGATTGCGCTCATGATGTCGATTGCGATGGGTGCGCAGCCGGTCGGTCAGGCAATTTACGGCGTTCTGTTTGACGTGTTATCGGCACATATCGGAATTTTACTGCTTTGCGTCTGCATTCTTTCGGTGTTGATTTCTCTTGCGGTTAAAAAAATCTTTCAAGCGATGGCATAAAATAAAACTGCCCTTACAGCTTTTGCGCTGCAAGGGCAGTTTTTTATGTTCTGTTTTAGTTGTTTTGTTTTGCCGCCATATCTGCAAGCGCGTCTTTGCGCGAGAGATTGATGCGTCCCTGTTGGTCAATTTCGGTCACTTTGACAAGCAGTTCGTCGCCCACAGCCACAACATCTTCCACTTTTTCCACGCGTTTTGTGTCAAGCTTTGAGATGTGTACAAGACCCTCTTTGCCCGGTGCGATTTCAACAAACGCGCCGAATGTCATGAGACGGGTCACTTTGCCTTTGTAGATGGCGCCCACTTCGGGGTCGTCTACAATGGTTTTAATCATGGATTTTGCCGCGTCGATGTCGGCTTTGTGCGGGGAGGAAATCATGACGGTGCCGTCCTCATCAATGTCGATTTTGACATTGAACGTGGCGCAAATTTCTTGAATTACTTTGCCGCCTTTGCCGATGACATCGCGGATTTTGTCCACGTCAATCTTCATGCCTTCCATTTTCGGCGCGTACTGGCTTACTTCTTTGCGCGGCGCGGCAATGACGGGCAGCATGATGTCGTTCAAAATCCATTCGCGGCCTTTTTTGCATTTTTCAAACGCTTCTGCGATGATTTCATAGGTCAAGCCGTCCACTTTCATGTCCATCTGAATGGCGGTGATACCTTTGAGTGTACCGCCGACTTTGAAGTCCATGTCGCCGTGGAAATCTTCCACGCCTTGAATGTCAAGCATGGTCATCCAGCGGTCGCCCTCTGTGATAAGACCGCAAGAAATGCCGGCAACCGGCGCTTTGATGGGTACGCCCGCGTCCATCAATGCAAGCGTGGAGCCGCAGATGGAAGCCTGGCTTGTGGAGCCGTTTGAGGAAAGCACTTCAGACACAAGGCGCAGCGAATACGGAAATTCTGCTGCGCTCGGCAATACCGGCAGCAAGGCGCGCTCGGCAAGTGCGCCATGTCCGATTTCGCGGCGACCGGGGCTGCGCGGTGCGCGCGCTTCGCCCACGGAATACGGCGGGAAATTGTATTGGTGCATATAGCGTTTTTCGGTGTCGGTGCTGATGTCGTCGATGATTTGCGCGTCGCGCATACTGCCGAGTGTGCAGGTGGTCAACACCTGTGTTTGACCGCGGGTGAACATGCCGCTGCCGTGTACGCGCGGCAAAATGCCAACTTCGGCGGCAAGCGGACGAATTTCGTTGATGCCACGTCCGTCTACGCGCTTGCCCTCGTCAAGCAGCCAACGGCGCACCACGAATTTCTGCATTTTATACATGATTTCTTCAATGACGCCGGCGCCCCATTGCTCTTCATATTTTTCTTCGATTTTGGCGCGAATCGGCAGCAAACGTGCGTCACGCACGGTTTTGTCGTCGGTGTCCATCGCGGCTTTGAAATCGTCCAAAAATTCGGTTTTGACGGCTTCATACAAATCGTGGTCAAGCTCCATGCTCTGGAACTCCACTTTCGGTTTGCCGATTTCAGCCACAATGCCGTTGATGAACGTAATCATTTTCTGAATTTCTGCGTCGCCGGCTTTGATGGCGCCGAGCATGGTGTCCTCGTCCACTTCGTTTGCGCCCGCTTCAATCATGACGATTTTTTCGGCAGAGGCGGCAACGGTGAGCTGCAAATCAGACACTTTGCGCTGTGCTTCGGTCGGGTTGACGACATATTCGCCGTCCACAAGACCCATAAATACGCCTGCAATCGGGCCTTTCCAAGGAATGCTGGAGATGGACAGCGCAATGGAAGTGGCAATCATGCCGACAACTTCGGGGCTGTTGTCTTGATCGACGCTCATCACGGTCATAACAACGCAAACATCGTTGCGCATGTCTTTCGGAAACAGCGGGCGAATCGGGCGGTCAATCACGCGGCTGGTGAGTACGGCTTTGTCGCCCGGACGTCCTTCGCGGCGCATAAAGCTGCCGGGGATGCGACCGACTGCATAGATTTTTTCTTCAAAATCAACGCTGAGCGGGAAGAAATCAACGCCATCACGCGGTTTGTCGCTCATGGTGACATTGCACATCACAACGGTGTCGCCATAGCGCACGGTGCAGCTACCGTTTGAAAGTGTACACCATTTGCCGGTTTCGACAACGAACGGACGCCCGCCGAGTGTGGTTTCAAATGTTCTGAAATTGGGGAATGTTTCTTTTTTCGATGCAAATTCAATGGACATAGTGTGCCTCCTTTAATTTGGGGCAAAAGCGACAACGGCTTTAGCAATAAAGCGAGCGTTTAATTTGTAAAAAATTTAAGCGCTCGATTCATTGCTAACCACGCGTTTTTCCGTTTTTGCCTGTTTCCTTTAAAATACACGGAAAGGCAGACGACCCAATGCCGCCTGCCCTGCCTGTGAATATTTTTTTATTTGCGCAAGCCGAGTTTTGCAATCAATGCACGGTAGCGTTCGATGTCGTTTTTCTGCAAATAGGCAAGCAGATTGCGACGACGACCGACCATTTTCAGCAAGCCGCGGCGGCTGTGGTGATCGTTTTTGTTGGTTTGCAGATGCTCGGTGAGGTGGTTGATGCGCGCGGTCAGCAGGGCAACCTGTACCTCGGGTGAACCCGTATCCGTCGCGTGGACGCGTGCGGATTCAATGATTTCGATTTTTTCCATAAAAAATACCTCTTTCCTGTATTGGCCCGAAACGCAGCAGCGGTAAATCGTGAGGATACGCCGTTTGCCGGGTTTGGGTAAACTGCTCGGCTTTTGCCGATAGCTTTACTATTATATCACAGCATTCCGTGAAAATCAACGCCTATTTCCCGCTCTTTGTCCGATGCCGCAAAATAAGCGCGCGCCGCGTTTGCCGCGCCTTGAATATATGCCTTTAGCTGCTCTTTGTCGCTGAATTTCACCGTCGGTTTGAGATAGGTACAAAAGCGTGTGCGCACTCTTTCGCCATACAAATCGCCGGAAAAATCGGGCAGAAATGTTTCGCAGGTGATGTCCTCGCCGTCAACCGTCGGACGTGTGCCAAGTCCGGTTGCACCCGCATATACACTGCCGTCCGCGCGCTGCACCTGCGTGATATACACGCCGCTTTTCGGAATTTGCATTCCTGTCGGATAAATTTGGTTCAGTGTCGGCAAGCCGATTGTCCGCCCGAATGCCTTGCCGTGCCGCACGGGAAAATCAATGCAGTAATCCTCGCCGAGCATTGCGTTGACGGCGGCAATTTCGCCTGCGGCAAGTGCCGTGCGGATGCGTGTGGACGAAATCACTTCGCCTTGATACTGTGCGGTCTCCACAATGCAAACACCGATATCTGCCGCCGCACACAGCGTTTTCAGCAGAGCGGTATCGCCGGCTTTGTCTTTGCCGAACGTAAAATCGGCGCCGCAAAAAACAAGTTTTGCGCCAAAGGTATTTTGCAGCAAATCGCGTACAAAGGCTTCCGGCGAAAGCGCACAAAATGCAGCAAACGGCGGACGGATATAATGTTCAATGCCAAGGCTTTCGATGCGGCGATGCTTTTCATCTGCCGACAAAATGCGCTTGCCTTTGAAACCGCCTGTTTCGGGCAGCGCAAACGTAAACGCGGCAGAGGCAAGCCCCTGCGTCTTTGCCGCCTTGACCGCGGCACAAAGCACGGCACGGTGACCCAGATGTACGCCGTCAAAATAACCCAGTGCCACGGCTGTTTTGTTTTGCGCCGCGAGCGGCGTCAGTGTTTCGTATGATTTCATGCCACTTTATCTTTCCACAAATAATTTTTCCGCACGTAATTCTGCCGCCTGCACCGTGGCAAGTCCTAAAAATTCATCTTTGGAATGCACACGGTAGCGCCCGTCTTTTTCGTGAAAACGATACGTTACAGCGCCGTTTAAAAGACGCTGTGCGGTCGCGTCGTCCACCGTAAGGCATGGCAGCGCCAAAAACACGCTTTCCACACTTTGCAAAAGTGACGGCAAGGTGCCGTTTTCTTTCGCCGCCTGCAACTCTGCAAAGCCGACTGCGTGTGTGAGCGTGTAGCCGCACGCCATGGTGCGGCGCAGTGCCGACATGGTGGCACAAGTGCCGAGTGCGCGCCCGATATCTTCCAGTAAAACACGCACATACGTGCCTTTTCCGCAATGGATTCGCAGAACATATTCGTTTTCAGACGGGTGATCCACCACAGAAATGGCGTGTATCACAATCGGACGCGGTGCGCGCTCGACTGTTTTGCCTTTGCGCGCCGCTTTATACAGCGCCTGTCCGTTGATTTTTACCGCAGAATACATCGGCGGAATCTGCTCGCCGTTGCCGAGAAACTTCCACAAAACATTGCGCACACTTTGCTCGTCCATATTTTCCGGCACCGGCAGTGTTTCCACCACGGTTCCGGTGACATCGCCCGTATCGGTGCGTGTGCCAAGCAACATCGTTGCTTCGTATATTTTATCGTGCCGGCTCTGCAAATCCACCGCTTTTGCGGCATTGCCGATGAACACCGGCAATACGCCGGTCGCCATCGGATCCAGTGTGCCGGAATGTCCGATTTTGCGCGTGCCGCAGATGCCGCGCAATTTGGCAATCACATCAAACGACGTGAAACCGGCAGGTTTATCCACAATTAAAATCCCCTGCATCTGCGGTTACACGGTTTGCGCGGCGAGTGCTTTTTCAACTTCAGCCAACAATGCGGATTTCGCATTTTCGGTGCTGCCTAAAATTTCACATCCTGCCGCTTGTTTATGTCCGCCGCCGCCGAGATGTGCGCAGATGGCAGACGCGTCAACGCCCACTTCTGTACGCACACTGACCTTATAACTGCCGGTCGGCTGCTGGCGCATCGTGATGCCAACCTGCACCCCCTCGATGGCGCGCGGAATGCCCGTGATGCCCTCAAGGTCGGTGCTGTCTGCGCCGGTTTCGCTGATTTGCTCCTTGGTCAAGCAAATGACCGCACAGCGTCCGTCAAAATAATACTCGAGATTTTGCAGTGCTATACGCTCTGCTTCCAGGCGGCGGCGGCTTTTGTTTTCGAACAAAAGATTGTTCAGTCTGACAACATCCGCACCCGCAGCAATGAGCTTTGCCGTAATTTCATGTGTGCGCGCCGTGGTGTTTGCAAATTTAAAGCAGCCGGTGTCCGTTGCAATGCCGGTATACAAACAATCCGCAAACAGCGGCGTAATCTCGACGCCAAGCGCACAAATCACGTCATACATGATTTCCGCCGTTGCCGCCGCGCCGCCGTCCAGCAGCATACTGTCGGCATAGCCGGAGTTGGACGGATGATGATCAATGCACAAATCGACGCGCGCGGAATATGCCGCAACGGCATCGCCGAACAGTTGAATACCCGCCACATCCACCGCCACGATATATTCCGGTTTAAATTCCTCGTGAAACAGCGTCATTTGCATATAATCGTAGCGGTCTGAAATAGAATCCGCACACAAAATTGCCGCTGTTTTTCCAAGCTGACGCAAAGCCGCGCACAGCACAGAAGCACTGCCGAGCGTATCGCCGTCCGGATTTTTATGGCAGAGCAATAAAATATTCTGTGCCTTGAGCAATCGGCTGATGACCTGTGCGATATTTAAAATTTCGCTCATAATTTCTCCTCTTTTTGACTGCTGCCCACACGCTACTGTTTTTTTTCAAGACTTGCGAGTACCGCGTTGATGTGGCTTGCATATGCCGCACCGTCATCGCCGATGAACCGAAATTCGGGCGATTTGCGAATGTGCATCCGCTTTGCGATTTCGCTGCGCACATGGCCTGCGGCGCGGTTGAGTGCATCAACCGCTTCTTTTGTTGCGTCCTCTTTGCCAAGTACGCTGAGATACACTTTTGCACTGGAGCAGTCCGGCGCCACTTCCAAACGCATTACCGTTAAAAAACCTTGCACACGCGGGTCTTTCATCTCACCGATAACGGCAATCAGCTCACGCTTCATGTCCTCGGTCAGTCTTGCCATATTTTTAGATTGAGACATCAGAATCTCCTTTCGAAAAATCGCGTTTAGTCGCGATATTCTTCAATGATAAAGGCTTCGAAAATGTCGCCCTCTTTGATGTCGGCATATTTTTCAAGTCCGATACCGCATTCATAGCCTGCCGCAACTTCTTTGACATCGTCTTTGAAGCGGCGCAGCGAATCGATTTCATCCTCGGTAATCACGATGCCGTCACGCACAAGGCGAATTTTGGCACTGCGCGTAATTTTGCCGTCTTTGACATAGCTGCCCGCAATGGTGCCGGCAGACGAAATTTTAAACACGCTGCGCACTTCGGCACGGCCGAGTTCCACCTCGCGATATTTCGGGGCAAGCATCCCTTTCATGGCGGCTTCCACCTCGTTGATGGCATCGTAAATAACGCGGTACATCCGCATTTCCACTTCTGCCTGCGCCGCCTCGTCCTTTGCCACATCGTCCGGCCGCACATTGAAGCCGATGATGATGGCATTGCCCGCGTTGGCAAGCATGACGTCTGATTTGTTGATGGCGCCGACACCCGCATGCAGCACGCGCACACGCACTTCGTCGTTCGACAGTTTTTCAAGCGACTGTTTTACAGCTTCCGCGCTGCCCTGTACGTCGGCTTTGACAATGATGCCAAGCTCTTTGCGTTCGCCCTCGGCAATTTGTGAAAACAGATTGTCGAGCGTTACTTTTTGGTAGCTTGAGAACTGTTTTTCTCTCTGTTCCGTCAAACGGCGGTCAGCGAGTTCACGCGCAAGCTTTTCATCGGCAACCGCATCAAATAAATCGCCGGCAGCCGGTACTTCGGTCAATCCCGTGATTTCCACAGGCATAGACGGGCCTGCTTCGGACAGTTGATTTCCCTGATCGTCGCACATCACGCGCACACGGCCGACAGAGGTGCCTGCGATGATGACATCGCCCTGATGCAAGGTGCCGCGCTGCACCAAAATGGTGGCAATCGGGCCTTTGCCTTTGTCAAGCCGCGCCTCTACCACAGCGCCTTTTGCACGGCGGTTTGGATTGGCTTTGAGTTCTTTTACTTCTGCCGTGAGCGTAATCATCTCAAGCAGCGTGTCGATGCCCATGCCGGTCACTGCCGAAACAGGCACACAAATCACATCGCCGCCCCATGCTTCCGGCACGAGTTCATATTGCGTGAGCTGCTCCATCACATGCTCGGGATTGGCAGACGGTTTATCCATTTTGTTGATGGCAACAATGATGGAAACGCCGGCAGCTTTGGCGTGGTTGATGGATTCCACGGTCTGCGGCATAATGCCGTCGTCTGCGGCAACAACAAGCACGGCGATATCCGTGAGGTCTGCGCCGCGGGCGCGCATGGACGTAAACGCTTCATGACCCGGTGTGTCCAAAAACGTAATCGGTTTGCCGTTCATTTCCACTTGATAAGCGCCGATATGCTGTGTGATGCCGCCGGCTTCGCCCTCTGTGACGCGGGTTTTGCGAATGGCATCGAGAATGGACGTTTTGCCGTGGTCAACGTGACCCATCACAACCACAACCGGCGGACGCTCCACCATGCTTTCGGCGGCATCTTCGTCCACTTCAAACAGGCGTTCTTCAATGGTGACATGCACTTCATGCTGCACTTTTGCGCCGAGTTCTTCCGCCATCAAGGCGGCGGTGTCATAGTCAATCACTTCGGAGAGCGACGCCATTATGCCGACGCCCATGAGCTTTTTGATAACCTGCGCCACGTTGACTTTGAGACGCATGGCAAGTTCGCCGACGGTGATTTCGTCCGGAATGCTGATTTGAAGCTGTGCTTTACGCGCTTTTTCAAGCTGAATGCGTTGCAGGCGTTCAAATTCGGTCTCCACTTTTTTCTTCGCGAAATTGCCCTGCGGACGACTGTTGAAGCGGTTGCGGTTGCCGAATTTTTGTTTGTTGCCGACCGGTGTCGGTTTGCGGCGGTTTTCCACGTTTTTGGTTGCCGCAAGGCTGGTGTATTTTTCATTGAATTTGTCGAGATTGACGTCCACCGGACGCGTGTCCACCGTCACCATCACCACTTCGCGTTTGGGTTGTTCGGGCTTATTTTCTTTTTCGGGTTTCTCCGGACGAATGCGCTCTTTGCGTTTGGCAGGACCTACGGCAGCATGTGCATTCTCCGGTTTTTTCGGCTGCGACTCTTGTGTCGGCTGTGCTTTCTGCGGCTGTTTTACGGGTTCCTCTGCCGCTTTCGGCGCAGGTGCGCTTGCCAAATAAGCGTCAAGGCTTTCCACGGCGCTGGCATTTGTATAATGCTCAAACAGGCTGTTCATCTCCTGTTCCGTGAGCGATGCCGTCTGCTTTTTGGTCTCGCCGGTCAGCGTTGCCACCGTTTCAATCAAATCTTTTGTCTGTATATTGAGATCCTTGGCTACATCGCCAAGTTTGTGTGTAATCATCATAGGCATGGGCGTTCCTCCTTCAAGGTGTCGGCGGTATCGCCGCCGGTTTTTCAACACTTTTCTTGCAGAGATTTGCAAGTTGTTTGTCTGTCACGGCAAATACGCCGGTTGGTTTTTTGGAAATTTGCAAAAGGTCAAACTGTGTGTCCGGTAAATCCATCACGTCTACCCAGTCCTCACAAAATGTGCCGACGCGCCGGCGTGTGCCTTCCGACACATCTCCCGCGCAAAGCACCAATTCGGCTTTGCCTTTGTTCACGCTTTCTTTCACCGCATCGAAACCGTAAACAAGCGCGCCTGCTTTTCGGCACAGCGAGAGCGAAAAGATTATTTTACTTGGCATTCGTTTCCCCTTTTTCAATTTCTGCCATCATGGCGCTGTAAACCTCTGCCGGAATTTGACAGGCAAACGCGCGTTCAAAGCGTTTTGCTTTCTGCGCTTTTAAAAGACAGGCGGCATTGGGACACACATATGCGCCGCGTCCGGGTTTTTTTCCGGTCAAATCCAGTGATATTTCACCCGCGTTATTTTTCACAACGCGCACAAGCTCTTTTTTAGGCTTGCTTTCATTGCAGCCGTTGCATCTGCGCAGCGGAATTTTTTTCGGAATCATCATGCTGTCCCCTTCCGTCTTTTATCGTATCTTTTATTCGGCTTCGGTTTCTTTCGGCGCGGCAGATTTTTCTGCCGTTTCTTCGCCGAAGTAGCCGCTCTCCGGGCGGATATCAATATTATAACCGGTCAAACGCGCCGTCAACCGTGCGTTTTGACCTTTGTTGCCGATGGCAAGCGACAGTTGATGGTCGGGAACCGTGACACGGCACGATTTGACATCGCCCGGCAAAAGCTCCACACCGACAACGGTTGCGGGACTGAGCGCGGCGCTGATGAAAGTTGCCACATCGTCGCTGTAACGCACGATATCGATTTTTTCGCCGCCGAGTTCGTCTACAATTTGTGCCACACGCGCGCCGCGCGGTCCGATGCAGGCACCCACCGGATCAACATTTTCGTCTTTGGAATACACCGCCATTTTGGTGCGGGCGCCGGCTTCGCGGCTGATGGCTTTGATTTCCACCGTGCCGTCAAAAATTTCAGGCACTTCCATTTCAAACATGCGTTTCACAAGTCCCGGATGCGTGCGGCTAATCATCATTTTCGGACCGCGGTCGCCCGGCACAACATCTACCACATAGACTTTAATGTGCTGTCCCTCTTTGAGTACCTCGCCCGAAACTTGCTCGTTACGCGGCAATGTCGCAATGCCTCCGCCGGAAATTTCAAGCGTTGCAATGCCTTTTTTCTCATCCACATTCGAGACAATCGCCGTGATAATCTCATGTGCCTTGCTCTGCATGTCGGCATACATTTGGCTGCGTTCGGCTTCTTTTAAGCCTTGGCGAATCACATGTTTTGCCGTTTGTGCTGCAATGCGTCCGAAATCTTTCGTTTTCAGCGGATACGACACCGTGCCGCCGATTTTTGCGGTTTTGCGTTTTTCCTCCGCCTCGGCAAGCGAAATTTCCGTGTTCGGATTTTCCACTTCCTCCACGATATTTTTCACCAGTGACACATTGAACTTACCGCTTTCCGGCTCAATGACAACCGCAACGTTGTCGTCCTCGACATCATAATCTTTTTTTACGGCAATCACGATGGCGTTTTTAATTTTTTCGAGCAGATAGGCGGCAGGCAGACCCTTTTCCTTTTCAAGTAAGGTCAGCGCTTCAAAAAATTCTGCATTCATTTTCTAAATCATCCATTCTATTGTTTAGTTGTATGTGAAGGCGATGCCGCACGGTTCTCAGCGGCAGCCGTGAATTGCGCGGTGTTGCTTCAGAACAAATCCTCATCGTCGCACAGCTTGAAGTAGCTCACTTCTTTGGTGTCGAGAACGATTTGTGTATCCTCTGCACGGCGCAGTGTGACGGCGTTGCCGTCTTTGGAAATCAAAATGCCGGAGATGTCTTTTTCGCCGGCGGCGGTAACGCGGTAAAGATGCGCCAATATTTTTTGCCCTTGCACCGCGGTAAAATGAGCATCTTTTGTCAGGCGGCGTCCCAATCCCGGACTGCCCACCTCAAGAAAATAACTTTGTGTAATCGGGTCGGCGGCGTCCAATACCGGATTGATGGCGCGTGTCGCGTCCTCGCACGTTTGAATGTCAAGCGGTGTATCGCGGTCAATCCACACGCGCAAAAACCAGTCAGGCCCCTCTTTTTCAAACCGCACATCCCATAAACGCAGGTCAAGTTCGGCTAAAATCGGCTCCACAAGCGCTTCTACCTTTTGCACCGTGCCTGTGGCTTTGCCCGCCGCCTGTTGTTTTGCCATTCAAAAATCTCCTTAACATGAATGAAAGAGCGGGCCGCAAGGCCCACTCTTTCCACTTCTTACTATCGTACGGTTATTATAATACCACACTTGTAAGGAATATGCAAGCAGATTTTAAAATCCCGTGATTTCAGTCAATTTGTAATTTGCAATTTCGCCTTCTTCGGCAAGTGCCATCGCCTTGAATTTCCATGTACCATCTTTTTCAAGATTGTTAATATTATCAAGCGCTGTACCGATTTGATTGCCGTCTTTATCATATAAAGTAAATGTAATTTGCACGTATGTGCAGTCCTTGCCGCTGTTGTTTTTTACAATTCCTTTGATATACATTGCCAGTGCGTCTGATGCAATTTCTTTTCCACAGGATTTGCAAAGAATTATTTTATTTTGTGACATGCGAATCCCTCCTTTTCCTCATTGTAGCATTTACACTTGTATTTTACAATGTTTTTTACATTGTAAAATATGTGTATATATAGAAATGTATTCTGCAATTATACTGAAAGTGTAAAGGAGAGTGCATTGATGTTTCATGTAAAAACAGACCAACCCGAATACGAAAATAAAACTTTTCGTCTGCCTGTGGATTTGGTAGAGCGTCTCAGTATCCTTGCACAGCGCAAAAATATTTCGCTCAATAAGCTTGTGGTGCAGTGCTGCAATTATGCTCTTGATAATTTAGACG
>JAVWRA010000049.1:0-13791 GCA_036635095.1 Ruthenibacterium sp.
CGCAACCAGTTGATGAGGTCATCGGCAAACCCGTCAAAAAACGGCGCGTTATCGAGCGGAAAATAACTCTGCGTGGTGGAGATTCCCCATTTGACGGTGCCGGAATCCGGCTCCATTTCGCCCATTAAAATCTTAAACAAGGTGCTGTTTCCGGTTTCATTTTCGCCTACAAACGCGATTTTATCGAATTTGTTCGCAATGAAGCTCACATCTTCCAGTACCTTTACGCCATCGATGGTTTTGGTGACATTTTCCACAAAGAGAATGTCTTTTCCCGCTTCGCGCTCCGGCGTAAAGCCGACATACGGATATTTTCGGCTGCTGGCGGGCATTTCGTCCAGTTCGATATTATCGAGAACTTTTTTGCGGCTTGTCGCCTGTTTTGACTTTGATTTGTTGGCAGAAAAGCGCTGAATAAACGCTTGCAGCTCTTTCATTTTTTCTTCTTTTTTCTTGTTCTGGTTGCGCATCAACTGCTGCATCAATTGGCTTGACTCATACCAAAAATCGTAGTTTCCGGCGTACATCTGTACTTTGTTGAAGTCAATGTCCACAGTGTGCGTACAAACGGAGTTCAAAAAGTGGCGGTCATGGCTGACGACAATAATCGTGTACGGATAGTCAATCAAAAATTCTTCAAGCCAGTTGATGGCGTCAATATCGAGACCGTTCGTCGGCTCATCGAGCAAAATAATGGTCGGCTGACCGAACAGCGCCTGCGCAAGCAGCACTTTTACTTTTTGGCGTCCGTCCAATGTGTCCATCTGTGCGGTGTGCAGCGCCATCGGCAAACCAAGCCCGTTGAGCAACTGGTCAGCCTCGGTTTCGGCTTCCCACCCGTTCATCTCGGCAAATTCGCCCTCCAGTTCGGCGGCTTTTTCGCCGTCCTCCGTGCTGAAATCTTCTTTTGCGTACAGCGCTTCTTTTTCTTTCATAATGGTATACAAATGCGGACTGCCCATAATGACGGTGTCCATCACCGAATACGTATCATACTTAAAATGGTCTTGCTCCAACACGCTCATACGGTCCTCTTTGCCGAGGGTCACCTCACCGGAGGACGCGTCCAAATCTCCGGAAATAATGCGCAGAAGTGTGGATTTTCCGGCGCCGTTTGCGCCGATAATGCCATAGCAGTTGCCGGCGGAAAAGTTCAAATCCACATGCTTATAAAGTGTGCTGCCCGCAAATTGCAGGCTGACATCTGAAACATTTAACATAGGTTCTCCTTTAATCAAAACACTGAAATCATAATCTTCTTTACCATATCACGCTTTGCGCATTTTGTAAACAGAGATTATTGCTTTTTTTGCTTGACGGATAGGCGTATCTTGCCGTATCATAGTATTAATAGTGAAAAGAATCAGGAAAGGACGGAACTCTGCCTATGCCGCTCATTTTACCGCAGGAATTGCCCGCGTATCAGGCGCTTGAGCAAGAAAATGTATTTGTGATGCAGCGCCGCCGCGCACAGCGGCAGGATATCCGTCCGCTGCGTATTTTGATTTTAAACTTGATGCCCACCAAAATTGCCACCGAAACACAGCTTGCGCGTGTGCTGGCAAACAGTCCGCTGCAAGTGGAATTGACGCTGCTGCACATGGACAGCCACGCAAGCACCCATGTGCCGGGCGCACATCTGGAAGCGTTTTACAAAACCTTTGCCGACATTCAAAACAGTCGGTTTGACGGTATGATTATCACCGGCGCACCCGTGGAAATGTTGGCGTTTGAGGACGTGGATTATTGGGCGGAACTGTGCCGTATTTTTGAATACAGCAAAACGCATGTCTATAGCACACTGCATATTTGTTGGGGCGCACAGGCGGCGCTGTATTATCATTACGGCATTGAAAAACACCTGCTGCCCGCAAAGCTTTCCGGCGTGTATGCACACCGTGTAGTGCGTACAAAAACGCCGCTTGTACGCGGGTTTGACGAAGTTTTTTATGCGCCGCACAGCCGCAACACCACCGTGCGGCGCGCGGACGTTGCCCGCGTGAGTGCGCTGCGTGTTTTGGCAGACAGCGATGAAGCCGGTCTGCATTTGCTCGCGACGGATTCCGGACGGCAAATTTTCGTGTGCGGACATATGGAATACGACAAATACACCTTGCGGGAAGAATATCGGCGCGATCTTGCAAAGGGTCTTGCCATCGCACCGCCGGCACATTATTTTATCGACGACGACCCCGCAAAAGACGTTTTATTCCGTTGGCGCAGCCATGCGAATTTGCTGTTTTCCAACTGGCTGAACTATTATGTCTATCAGGCAACGCCGTTTGACCTCGAAAATTTATAACAATCATGTGTGTGCAGTCAAGCGCACGGAGGTTTTAACATCATGCAATCCAAAACAACTGATATGACAACAGGCAATCCGGCAAAACTGATTTTGCTGTTTGCCATGCCGCTGCTTGCGGGCAATTTTTTGCAGCAGCTTTATAATATGGTAGACAGTCTGGTGGTGGGACGTTTTGTCGGCACCACCGCGCTTGCCGCTGTCGGCACGGCGTTTCCCGTTGTTTTTTTACTGTCAAGCCTGTTTATGGGTCTCGGTCTCGGCGCCATGGTTATGGTCAGCCAGTTTTACGGCGCAGGCGACAAAGAGCGTCTGTGCGCCACCATTGACACCATCTACACCGCCTTGATTGTCGGCACAATCCCGCTTTCACTGCTTGGCATTTTGCTCAGCGGCCCGATTATTGCCATTCTCGGCGTACCGGCAGATGTGATGCCCGAATTTCGCATTTATCTTTTATGGATGCTCGGCGGTCTCATCGGCAATCTCGGCTACAATGTCAACAGCGGCATTCTGCAAGGTCTTGGCGATTCCAAAACGCCGCTTTTGTTTCTGGCAATCGCCTGCGCGATGAATATTGTGCTGGATTTGCTTTTTGTCATCAGCTTCGGTTGGGGCGTCACGGGCGTTGCTGCCGCAACCATTATTGCACAAACTTTCAGTTGGATTTTCGGCATTTTTTATATCAATCGAAAATATCCCGGCTTGCACATTCATCCGTTTTGTTTTCGCTTCGACAAAGAATTGTTCGCAAAAATCATCAAGCTCGGCTTGCCCATCGGCATTCAGCAGGCGCTGTTCAGCGTCGGCGTTATGGCGATGGTGCGCCTTGTCAACGCAAGCGGCTCTGATTTTGTGGCAGGCTATAATGTCGCCAATAAAATCGATGCCATCGCGTTTATGCCCATTCAAAGTTTCGCCACCGCCGCCACCACCTTTGTGGGGCAGAATATCGGCGCAAACAAACCGGAGCGCGTCAAAAAAGGCGCACATTCCGCCGTGTTTCTCAGCATTGTTGTCAGCGTGAGCATTGCAACGGCGCTGCTGTTTACGGGACGTTTTTGGATGAGCCTGTTCAGCACGGCGCCGGCGGTGATTGAGAGCGGGCTTGCCTATCTTGTACGCATTCTGCCGTTTTATTGGATGC
This sequence comes from Ruthenibacterium sp., assembly GCA_036635095.1. Taxonomy (GTDB): domain Bacteria; phylum Bacillota; class Clostridia; order Oscillospirales; family Ruminococcaceae; genus Ruthenibacterium. The sequence continues at coordinate 3,450 of JAVWRA010000049.1, forward strand.
TTGCCATCATGTTTATTTTAAACGGCATCATGCGCGGTGCGGGCGAAACTACCGTGCCGCTGCTGTCGAGCATTTTGTCGCTGTGGCTTGCGCGTGTGCCGGCGGCGTATCTTTTAACACACTTTTTCGGTGCCAACAATATGCACTTCTGCTTTGCCATCGGCTGGGTTTTGGGGCTTGCCATTTGCGTACCGTACTATCTCAGCGGCAGGTGGAAAAATAAAAGTATTGTATAAATCGAATAGCAGAAAGGGAGGAACACTTCTTTGTCACACAACCATATTACAGAAGGCTCGATTGCAAAGCCGCTGCTGTCTTTCTTTTTTCCGATTTGGCTCGGTACGTTTTTCCAGTTTTTCTATAATACGGCAGATGCGGTCATTGTCGGCAACTTTGTCGGCAAAGAGGCGCTCGCTGCCGTCGGCGGTCCTACCGGCACGATTATCAACCTGCTGGTAGGCTTTTTTGTGGGACTGTCCTCCGGCGCAACCGTGATTATTTCACAGCTTTACGGCGCACACAAAACGGACGAAACACAACGTGCCGTACATACCGCGGCGGCGCTCAGCCTTACGGCGGGTGCTGTTTTGACCGTTGTCGGCATTGTTTTTTCGCCGATGATTCTGCGTGCCATGGGTACACCCCCAGAAATTCTCGGTTATTCCGTCACCTATATCCGCATTTATTTTGTGGGTACGGTGTTCAATTTAATTTACAATATCGGCGCGGGCATTTTGCAGGCGGTGGGCGATTCTCGCCGTCCGCTGTACTTTTTAATCGCGTGCAGCGCCACCAATGTGGTGCTGGATATTCTGCTTGTTGTCGTCATTCCGCTCGGTGTGGCAGGCGCGGCAATTGCCACTGTAGTATCGCAAATTGTCAGCGCGCTGCTCATCGTAATCTCTTTGCAAAAAGCACCGCCGACCTATCGCCTGATCATCGAACACATTCGCTTTGACTTTGTTCTTCTGATGAAAATGGTGCGCATCGGTCTGCCGGCGGGCGTTCAAAGTGTGATGTATTCGGTGTCGAATATCATCATTCAGGCGAGTGTAAACTCGTTCGGCACCAACGCCGTGGCGGCATGGACGGCATATGGCAAAATCGACGGCGTTTTCTGGATGACCATCAGCTCTTTCGGCATCGCCATCACCACCTTTGTGGGACAAAATTTCGGCGCACAAAAATACGACCGCGTCAAAAAAAGCGTGTGGGTTTGTATGTTGATTGCACTCGGTTTCACCGTGGTGATAAGTACGGGGACTCTTTTATTCGGCTCACAATTATACCGTCTGTTTACGCAGGACGCTGCCGTCATCGAAATCGGCATCAGAGTGGTGAATGTAATGGTGCCATTCTACTTTACGTATATTTCCATTGAAATTTTATCCGGCGCACTGCGCGGTACCGGCGATGGATTTATCCCCATGATTATCACCTGTCTCGGCATTTGTGTGCTGCGCATTGTGTGGATTGCCATTGCGGTGCCGCTGTTTCCCTGCATCGAAACTGCCAGTCTCAGCTACCCCGTGACATGGTCGGTCACGTCTATTTGCTTCATCATTTATTATCTGCAAGGCGGTTGGCTGAAGCGCAGCATCGCCAAAGCAGGGCATAAAAATGAATCTGTATAAAACGAAAAGGAGGAAAAAACATGACGATTTATGACATCGCCAAAGAAGCGGGCGTCTCGGCAAGCAGCGTGTCACGCGTGGTGAATAAAAAGCCGGGCGTCAACACAAAAGCGCGGGAACGTGTTGAAAAACTTCTTGAAAAATACAATTTTTCCCCCAGTGAAACCGCGCGCGGTCTTGTGAACAAAGCGTCCAAACTGGTGGGCATTCTTGTGACGGATTTGCGCACCATGTATTACACCGACGGCGCATACTATATTCAGCAGGAGCTTGCCGCGCTTGGATATTGCTGCATCATTTTCAACGCCGGCAGCGGCGATGAAGCCAAAAGCGACGCCATTCGCGTGTTGGAGCAGCGCCGCGTGGAAGGTGCCGTGCTGATTGGCTCGTCTTTTCAAACAAGCGCCGTGGAAAACGCCATTCGCTGCCATCTGAGCAATGTGCCGGTCGTGATGCTGAACGGCTTTCTCGATTTGCCGAATGTGCATGGCGTTTTGTGCGATGAGCGCGACGGCACACGCAGTTGCGTGGAATTGTTGGCGGCGAAAAACCGCACACGGCTTGCCTATGTGCGTGACGCCATTACGCCAAGCGGTCTGCTCAAGCAAAAAGGCTTTACCGACGGAATGGCACGTCTGGGTCAAGATGCGCCGTGGCTTTATGAAGCAAGCGCCGCGCCGGGTTCCGGCTATGACGCCACGCGCCGCATTTTAAGAGAGCATCCGGACGTGCAAGGCATTCTGTATTCGGTCGATTTAATCGCCGCAGGCGGTCTGCGCGCGCTCGCAGACGCCGGCGTCCGTGTGCCGGAGCAAGTGGCGGTTATCGGCATCAACAACAGCCTTTATTGCGAAATTTGTACGCCGCGTCTCACTTCGCTTGACACAAAACTGCTCGACAGCGGCGTTGCGGGCGCACGTATTTTAATCGACTGTCTGGAAGGACGCAAAACCACGCAGAAAATGATGCTGTTTTCGTCCATTGCCACGCGGGAAACAACATAAAAAAGCGCTGCCGTGCGGCAGCGCTTGATGCTATAAAATCACGCGGTTTTTCTGTGTCTGATTGAGCCGCTCCGTCATCAAAATCATCAAAAACAGCAGCGCCAACAAAAGAAACGGGTATAAATTGATGCTGATGTGTTCGATAATCAAACCCACAACCGGCGGCGCAAACGTGTTGCCGATATAGGCACACGCCATCTGCATTCCCATGATGGACTGTGACACATCTTTGCCAAAATGTAGCGGTGTAGCGTGTAAAAGGCTCGGAAAAATCGGCGCACAGCCCATGCCGAGCAAGACAAATCCGGCGCCTAAAACAGTGGGGGAAAGCGGCAAAAACAAAAGAAAAATGCCGACAAAACCAATGCCCTGTCCAAGGCGCACCAAATTGCAATCGTTGATTTTCAAGGTGACAAAACCGGACAAAAAGCGTCCGACGGTGATGCCGACATAGAACAGTGCAAGCCACTGTGCCGCCGCGTCCGCCGTCATGCCGTGTGCAAGCACAAGATAAGTGCTGCCCCAAAGTCCGGCGGTGGTTTCAATGGCGCAGTAGCAAAAAAATGCCAGCAGCGTCGGTTTTGCACCCGCAAGGCGCAATAATTCATTCATGCGTAAAATTTTGGCGGGTGCCGCTGCATCATCGGCTGCCGCCGTGCTTTTTTTCCAAAGCGGCAGCGAAAAAATCAGCGCCGCCGTCAAAACAATTTGCAGTAAAAAAATGACGCGGAAGCCGCTGTTCCAGCCGAGATTGCGCGTCAAACAAAAACCCATAATGTATGGACCGATTGACGCGCCAAGTCCCCAAAAGCAGTGCAGCCAACTCATGTGCCGTGCCTTGTAATGCAGTGCCACAAAGTTATTCAGCGCCGCATCCACACTGCCTGCGCCAAGACCGTAGGGAATTGCCCAAAACAGCAGCGGCAAAAAGGAATGCGAAACAGAAAAGCCGAACAATGCCACAGCCGTCATAAAAACGCTGCATGCCGTCACTTTTCCCGTGCCGAGTTTGCGAATGAGCCGGTCACTGGCAAGGCTTGACACAATGGTACCGGCGGAAATAAGCATCGACACAATGCCGGCATACGACACAGGCACCGCAAATTGCGGATACATGCTCGGCCATGCACAGCCGAGCAGCGCGTCCGGCAGACCAAGGCTGATAAAGGCAATATAAATCAAAATCAATAAAATTGTAAACACAGAAGCAAAGCCTCTTTTCTTTTTTTTTGAAGATTCACAAACCGAAGTGATTTATGGTACAATGGTAACAAACAGGAGGATATGATTTATGAAATGCGAAACACCGATTTCCGTAAAAAGCGAAACGGCACAATTGCGCCGCGTTTTGCTGCATCGACCGGGCAAAGAACTGGAGCATCTCAGTCCCGATACGCTGGAGCGGCTACTCTTTGATGATATTCCGTATTTGCACGGCGCACAAAGCGAGCATGACGAGTTTGCACGAATTTTGCGTCAAAACGGCGTAGAGGTGTGCTATCTTGAAGACCTTGTTGCAGAAACACTGCAAGCAACACCGACGCTGCGGGCGCAGTTTGTACACGATTTCATTGACGTGTCCGGCGAAGCGGCAAATGAGTACCGTGTGGAGCTGTCAGCGTTTTTGCTGAATTTGCAAGACGAAAAAGAACTCGTGCTGAAAACGATGGCGGGCATCAATGCAAAAGAATTGTCCTTGAGCAATCACAACCCTCTCGCCGATTTTTTGAGCAGTGATTCGCGTTTTTTAACCGACCCCATCCCGAATTTGTACTTCACGCGCGACCCGTTCGCCTGTATCGGAAACGGCGTTGCGCTCAATCGCATGTACTCCATCACACGCCGCCGCGAAACGCTGTACGGCTCCTATGTGCTGCATTATCATCCCGATTATGCAAAGCGTGTGCCGCTGTTTTACAGGCCGGAAATGCCCTACAATATCGAGGGCGGCGATGTGCTGAATTTGAACAGCCACGTAATTGCTGTCGGTGCTTCACAGCGCACACAGCCGGAGGCAATCGAGATACTTGCCAAAACATTGTTTGCCAATGAGCAATGCGAAATTGATACGGTGCTTGCCTTTGAAATTCCGCGCATTCGCGCATTTATGCACCTCGACACGGTGTTTACACAGGTAGATGTCGATAAATTCACGGTGCATCCCGCTATTTTGCAAAAGCTGCGCACCTTTGAAATCACGCCCGACAAAAACAGCGACATCAAGGTGCGGGAGCTGACCGGTACGCTTGAAGAAACCTTGGCGCATTATTTGCAGGTAGACGCCGTGACGCTGATTCATTGCGGCGGCGCAAACCGCGTCGCGTCTGAGCGAGAGCAGTGGAATGACGGCTCTAATACGCTTTGTATTGCACCGGGCGTTGTCGCCACATACAACCGTAATTATATCACCAATGAGCTGCTTGAGCAACAGGGAATCACGGTGTTGGAAATTCCAAGCGCTGAGCTGTCGCGCGGGCGCGGCGGTCCGCGCTGCATGAGTATGCCGCTCGTGCGCGCATCCGTCGAATAACAACAAAAACCGCCACTTGGCGGATTGTGAAGGAGGATATACATATGAATGAATCTTATTTTGACGGCGGACTGCTGCAACTCATCGGCTGGAGTGTGTTGGGCGGCATCATCACAACATTTACGCTTGGCATTTGCTATCCGTGGGCGCTGTGCATGGTGTACGGCTGGGAAACCAACCACACGGTTGTCAACGGACATCGGCTGTCGTTTGACGGCAAGGCAACACAGCTTTTCGGCAACTGGGTGAAATGGCTTTTGCTTTGCATTGTAACGCTTGGTATTTACGGGTTTTGGCTCGGCATTTCGCTGCGGAAATGGAAAGTGAAACACACACATTTTGCAAACTGATTGAGCGGATATTTCTTGCAAAAAGCATACGCCTGCGGCACTTTTATACGTCGCAGGCGTATTTTTTTACGGCGCGTTTTCGGCACAAACGCAAAATTAAAAAAATATTGCAGGTAAGATGATTTCAATATGAAGTGTATTGAAATCTTTTATATGAATGTGAAATTTTGAACTTTTTTTGAAATTTTATAAAACAATGATATAATGAACTATTAAGATATTTTTGTGCAGATATGAAGCTCGTGCCGCAGCCGCACATTCGGAAAGGAGAGCAGCATGAAAAAGGAATTGCCTTTGCCGAGTAAGCAAACAATTTACTATGCCAGAACCTATCGGCACCTGCAAATTTCCGTTGCGCAGGTACTGCCGTATTTTCTGTTTTTCGTTTTGCCCTGTGTGCTGCTTTACTTATTTTCTTACAGCCGCCTTTCATGGCATCTTGCGCACGGCGCGCTCACCTTTTTGTCGGCAGTGATTCCCACCGCACAGATGGGCATTGTCGAGGGTGAATTTCTGCCGTTTTTCGGAGGCGTTTTTTCGGTGCAGCTTCCCGGCAAAATGCCGACGGTGGCGTTTGTTTGGGTGAATATTTTTGTGACGCTGCTTTTTCTTTTGCTCTGCCGTTGCATGAAACGCGGCGGCAAAGCGCTTTCCGTTTTTTTGACGATTTCGCTGTCTATTCATCTGGTTTCCTGTCTTTATTTTCTGTTTTGGGGCGCCTATTTTCCCTATACGCTGTCGGAATATTCTGATTTGTACATGAAACAGCAAATCGGTATTTGGCTGTTGTTCATGTTGGTTTGCGGCATGGCGTTCGGGCTTACGGTACACAGCGGCGCCCAAAAATATCTTGCTTTTTTTGCGACCATGCTGTATTCCTTTGTGTTTGGCTGTGTGCGCTATGTGGGGTTTTTATTTCTGCTTTACAAGGCTTCTTCCTTATATATGGCGGCGCTGTTTTTTTCGCTGGGTCCCTTTTTTGATTTTCTGTATCTTGTGTGCATCTATTCCTACTTTATCAAACGCTTGATTTTGCGGTACAAGGCGCGGGAAAAGGAGGTCAACTGGCAATGGATGTAGTGATTCTGATTTTAAAAATATATTTTGTTGTCGTTGTTTTTATAATGCTTGCCTATATGCTGCGCCATTTGCTTTTTGCGCTCAATCGCCTATACGGACGTCAACGTATGTATTACAACGATATCTACGACAGCGATTTACCTAAAATTTCCGTATTGGTGCCGATGCACAACGAGGAGCTTGTGCTTGACCACGTTTTGACGAGCCTTTTGGCGTGTGACTATGACCGCGATAAACTGGAAATTATCCCCATCAACGACCATTCCACCGACGCGACACGCGAAATGTTGGAGGATTATCACAGCCGCTATCCGTTCATTCGTCCGCTGCACAGAACGTCGGACGAACGCGGAAAACCTGCCGGATTAAACGACGCGATGGCAGTTGCCACGGGCGATGTGATGATTATTTTCGATGCCGATTACCGCCCCAGTAAAAATATGCTGCGCGCGCTTGCAACCGCTTTTTGCGATCCGGAAATCGGCGCGGTGATGGGCAGGGTTATTCCGTACAACACGAATGTAAATATGCTCACGCGGCTGTTAAATTTAGAGCGTTCGGGCGGCTATCAGGCGGATCAGCAAGCGCGGTATAATTTGCGGTTGATGCCGCAATATGGCGGCACTGTGGGCGCTTTTCGCAAAGATCTTGTGCTTGCAAACGGCGGATTTGACACCTTTGTTTTGGCGGAAGATACCGAGCTTACCTATCGGCTGTACACGCAAGGCTACAAGGTGCTGTATGCCAACGACGCGGAATGTTATGAGGAATCGCCCGAGACATGGGCGGTGCGCGGACGGCAAATTCGGCGCTGGGCGCGCGGACATAATGTTGTGATGTTTCGCTATTTTTTCCCGACTATTTTCTCTCGCTTTTTGAGTTTTCGAGAAAAAGTAGACGGCATGTTTTTGCTGTTGATTTACGCGGTGCCTTTTTTACTGGCGCTCGGACTGGTGGATTCTCTCGTTCTGTTTTTCCTCGGAGAGATGCAGGTTTTCGAGGGTTGGTGGGTGCTTTTGTTTGTGGCAACGTACAATTCTTACGGAAATTTTGCGCCGTTTTATGAGATTGCCTCTGCGCTTTTGGTGGACGGCAGCTATCATGATGTGATGCTTTTGCCGCTGATGGCGTTCAGTTTTTACTTTTATCTGTGGAATATCGTGTTGGGATTTTTAGATGCGCTGATTGATTTTCTGACAGGACGCGCCGTGCGCTGGGCAAAAACAGAGCGCTTCAACACGGCAGAAACCGGGGGTGCGCCCACATGAAATTATTGATTCTGTTCATTGTTTTGAGTTTTATTTTGATGGTGGCGCCCATTCTTGTCGCATTGATTTCCGCGCGGATTGAAAAAAGCGAGCCGCTGTTGATTCGGCAGTCAAATTCTAAAAATCCGCGTTATTTCGCGCTGTCTTTTTGCAAAATGTTTGAAAAAGCATGGAAAAACTACGACGGCAGCGGCAGTATCACACTCTCGAAAACAGAAAATATCATCGAGACCGACAAAATTACGCTGCGGGCAAATACGGTGTGCGATGCGATTGTCTGCGCATGGTACAAAAACTTTACGCCGCCTGCCGGCATTTGCTTTCACAAAGAAATTTATGCAAAACAGAACGCAAAACTCATTGCCACGCCGGAACTGCGCGCAATTGCCTGCCGAAAAAGCCTGTATCTTGGCGCAAATACCCATCTGGTGCGCTGGGCAGATGCACTGGGCGATATTACGATTGAAGAAAATTGCCGTCTTGGTATCAGCGTCACCGGCAAAGGCGCAATCCGTATCGGTGAAAATTGCAGTTTTCAGCGTTTGTACGGCAAGGAAATTGTGTTCAACGCGGCGGACGCAAACGCAAAAAACAGCAAATCCGAACGGCAAATGTACGAGATGGAAAAAAGCCTGCATCAAAGCAAAGCCGCAAGCAACGAGATTGTGCGCAATGTGCGCTATGTCGATGAAAAAAACACAGACGAGGAAAAACAATTCACCGCGTCCATCATTACCAAACACGATTTGACGATTTTAAGCGGATTTTCCGTGCAGGGCGCTGTCCACTCGCACAAATCGGTGCGGCTGGACAGAGGTGCCGTCGTCTGCGGCAATATTTTTGCGGAAGGAAATATTTTCCTCGAAAAAGGCGCGCGTGTGTATGGCGATGTGTTCTCACAGGGCAGCATTTTTCTGAGCGACGCGGTGCAAATCGGTCAATACGGAAAAACCAAATCCGTCATTGCGCGTGAAAATATCCGCGTGGAGCGCAATTGTCGCATTTATGGCTTTGTCAGCGCTGAAAAAGGCGGTTTATGCTGTCCGGCACTGCCCGGTGTTGCCGAGGACGCGCCGGACAGCGGCGTACAAAAAGCGCCAATTCATATCGGCTACCAAATCTCGATGGACTATCTCAAGTTTTCCGACCCAAAAGAATTTAAGATGCTGAATCCGTCTTGTTTTCGCAATCAAGAGCTGCTTGCGGCGATTTTTATTCCCGAGGGTGTCGAGGAAATTTTGGACAGCTTTTTTTACGGCTGCAAAAACCTCAAGCATGTGATGCTGCCTGCCAGTTTGCGTAAAATTGACGACTTTGCGTTTTTCGGTTGCCGAAGCTTGCAGGAAGTGGTTTTTGCGTCCGGCAGCCGTCTTGAAAAAATCGGCGTTTCCGCGTTTGAGGGCTGTCGGCAGCTCACAAAGTTTACGATTTCATCCGATGTTGTCAGTCTGGGCGAAGCGGCTTTTCGCAATTGCGAAGAACTGAGCGCCGTGCGGTTTGCGCCGGAAAATAAAATGACAGCCTTACCGTCGCACCTGTTTCAAGGTTGCAAAAAACTGAGTCTCTTACAGCTTCCGCGCGGGGGCGGCGATGTTGTCAGCGTCGGTGTCAGCGCGTTTTACGGCTGTGCCATGCTGACGCGGTTCAGCCAGTCCGCACCGCCTGCGGAAATCGGCGCCTATGCGTTTCACGACTGCGCATATCAGCCGCCGCAAGCAGACGCTGTCGCAAGCGCGGCTGCGGCTGCCCCCGTGACGCAAACGCCCGAACAGGCAAAAGACGTGCGTAAAAAAGCAAGCGATGCGCGCAAAAAGAAGCTGTTGGCGCAGATACCCGCTGCGGCACTCGTACTGTGCAGCGCTTTTTGCGCGGTGGTGATTTACAAATTGCCGCCGGAATTTCGCCAAAACGCCATCGTTTCCGATGCCGAAACAAGGCGGGAATCCACGTTGCGGCAGACGCCGCTTTCCGTTGCGCCGCCGCCTGCTGCACCGCATTTAAAACTGCCGAAAAAAGCAGCGGATACGGACGCGGACACGACGACGCAGGAAACAATCGCCGTGCAGCCGCCGACGCAAACAGCGGAAAAAGTGCTGGCGGTCACGCCGGAATATCTGGTGTTGAATACGCGTACAATGGCGCGATACGGCGGCACAATTGAGGATATTGAAAGCACGGCAGCGGCGGCAAATACGGCGCTCGGCAGTTTGCCGGCGGGCGTTCATGCCTATTATCTTGCGGCGCCGGACGCGCTTTCCATGGAAACCGGCGCCTATGCCGCCTATGCCAATGATTATGAACAGGCGGTGCACGGTCGCGGATGTCGCCGCTGCGGTAAAAATACAGCGGCACTGCAGAGGCTTTGGAAAGTTTCATCAGGCGCCGGTGCGCGGTGACGGTGGCTGCCGGCACGCCAAAAAACGGCGCCATTACGCCCTGCTTCAGGCCAAAGTCCTGATCCGGGCTGTACCAGATG
>JAVWRA010000050.1:0-13773 GCA_036635095.1 Ruthenibacterium sp.
GCACCGCAGCAGCCGGTTGCACCGCAGCAGCCGATTGCGCAGCAACAGCCGGTTGCACAGCAGCAGCCGGTTGCACAACAACAGCCGATTGCGCCGCAGCGACCAATTGTACAGCAGGTACAACCGCATCCTGTTGTGCCAAACGCGCCTGCACCTATTTTGTGGCCGTCTTCAAAGATGTCGCCTAAAGAACAAATTGCAGCGGAACATGCCGCGCGTGCCAAAGCTGCCGCAGATGCAGCCGCAGCGCGCTTGAGAGAGCAGCAACGTGCTGCGGCGGAAGAAGCCGCGCGCATTGCCGCCGAAAAAGCCGCTGTCGAAAACGCCGCACGTCTTGCCGCCGAAAAAGCTGCGGCGGAAGAAGCCGCACGTATTGCCGCCGAAAAAGCTGCGGCGGAAGAAGCTGCGCGTATTGCCACTGAAAAAGCCGTTGCCGCCGAAGCCGCGCGCATCGCCGCTGAAAAAGAAGCCGCTGAAAAAGAGGCTGCCAAGGAAACCTATCGCCTTGCCATTCAGGCAACGAATCCCGATATTTCCGAACAGGAAGCGGCACAACTTGTTGACGAGCGTTCCGCTGTGGAGGAAACTTTTTCCACGGCACACGCCGCCGTACAGTCTGAAAATAGCGCCGATGTGCCGGTCTTTACACCGATTTCATCCGCAAAGGCGCAACCGGTTTCTCAACAACCTGCTTCCGGCGGTATGCCTTTCGCATGGCTGCGTGAAAAAAGGGCAGTGGCACAGCAAGAACCTGCTGAAAATTCACCCGCACCCGAAAGTGCAGACAGCACACAAAGTGACGCTGTTACAAGCAGCGAACAGACCGCATGGCATAAAACCGAATAATTTCACAGCCGATTCGGCATGACTCTGTTTACGCTTCCCTCTTGTGCCAAGCTGCCGCATGGCAATCTGCTTTTTCGTCAAACAAACACAAACGCACCGCAGTTCAAATGAACTGCGGTGCGTTTCTTTGTTTTGGTTTTGAGCATCACGATGCCGCTGTCTTTTGTTCCAACCACAAAAATGCAATGCCGCCGATGCTGTTGCCAAGCGTCATCACCAACAATTTGACGAATGCGGAAAACGACCAGACATTTGCCACCGTAAAATAGAACATATTGGCAATACAGTGTTCAAAGGAACACAGAATAAACACCATCACACAAAGTATCAACCCAAAAATACCGGCAAAGGTGCGCTGATTGCGGGCATAATTTTCAACCGCAAGCGCCATCAAAATCCCACAAAATACGGATAGTATTAAAATGCTCCACAGATTATCCGCAAGTTTTGCGCTGCACATTGCCGCTGCTTTTTCGCTGATTGCATCGCCGATACGCGTCAGCCGCATCACGCTTGCCACACCGGCGGTACCTACAAAATTGCCGAGCCATGTCAGCAGTAATTGCGTGGGATATCCGGCTTTTTTGCGGTAGGAATAGCCGATTTTGCCTGTGTACAGCCATAAACCGAGCTGACAAATTGCAAACAAACCGAGCGAAAATAAAAAGCTGCCTACTATTTTATTGTCCGTCGATAAAAAAACCGTGCCGCCCACGCCTACCATCATGCCCGCCAAAACTGCGCGCAAAAAAACTGCTGTGTTTTTCATATTCATTTGTCTCCTCGCTCTTTTTTCGGTGTGAACATACCAAATACACCGCCCGGTAAAGCGAGTACCGCCGCAATTCCAAGCGCAATTGCCACCGCAATTTTAAACGTTTCTACGCCTTTTGCAGCAGAAAGTGCATTGTCGCCCATAATAAAATAATACGCTGTGTAATAAATTCCGGCGCCCGGCACCAATGGAAAAATACCTGAAATGAGAAAAATAGTGGCGGGACATTGCCGTGCCACCGCAAAAATACGGGACATCAATGCCAAAACAATCACGGCAAAAAACGTGGCGATTACAACAGACGGCTGCAAATCCCGACATGCGATATAGCAACCCCAACCTGCCGCACCCGTGATGCCACAGCAGATATATTCTTTTTTCGGCACATGATAAAGCAGTGCAAACGCCCATGTTGCGGCAAACGCAACCGCGCACTGTATTATAAACTGCATCATATCAGCACCCCCGGCACAAGCGCCAAAAGCCTGAGTGCCACGCCGACACCGATTGCAATTGACCCTGCAACAAGCAGCGCGTCAATCATGCGAATGGCACCGGAAAGATAATCGCTGTTGGCAAAATCGCGAATGGACGTTGTAAGCGCCATGCCCGGTACAAGCGGAATGATGCCGCCGATGATGATTTTATCGAGATTTCCGACAATGCCGCACAGCGCCAATAGACTGGATTCCGTGAACGCCACAAGTGCCACCATCGCCGCGCATAAAATAATGCGAATGATTTTGCCCGTCGGATGGCGTTCAAATACCAACAAAAACAATTGCAACAAAACGCCTGTTCCCATTGCCGCCGCCGCATCGATTGCCGTGCCGCCGAATAAGTAGGAAAAGCAAGCGGCGCCAATGCCACATGCAAGCACACGCACTTTGTTTGTGGTGTAGCGCAATCCGCGGATTTCGGCAAGCCGCACACACGCTTCTTCCATCGTGACCGCACCCGCCACAATTTCACGCGAAAGCGCATTGACCGCCGCCACGCGCCCCAAATGCACGTCACTTTCACGCACATGGCGCACCTCGGCATTGTGCGTACTGCCCGCATCGTCTATCGATGCAAAAATGCCGTTGGTCAGCACATAAACATGAAAATTGATGCCACCGTATGCGTTTGCAATCCGCTGCATGGTCTCCTGTGCGCGAAAAATTTCACCGCCGCTTTGCAATATCACTTCGCCCGCATTCACCGCAAGCTCTAAAATGCGTTTTTGGTCTGGCATCAGGCGTTCTCCCATCCTTGTTATAATTGGCTGATACTCGTCGGCAGCGTGTCGCGAAATGCCCAAAAGCGGTTGACTGTTTCGCCGCGAAACCCGATTTTTTCATACAGGTGCATCGGTCCCGATTCGGTGCAGTCTAAAAACAAATCCGTATACCCCACATCTTTCGCATAACGGATTGCCTCAAAAATGACCTCCGCCGCAAATCCGCGGTTGCGATAAGAACCTGCGGTGAACACATCACTGAAATAAAACGCACTGCCGAAACTTTCGCCCAACACACAGCTCACCGGCGTACCATCCATACTGTACGCCATGAAAATACGTGCGCCGGCAGCAATCTGCCGCTCCATCATTTTTATTTCATACACATGGTCATTGCAGCACATTTGCAGCAAAGTTTGCTCTGCCTGTGTGCGCTCACCCGTCAGACATTTTATGGCGCATTTGTGACGCAGCAACAGCGGACTCGGCTTGTCCGTCAACAGCATCCGCATTGTTTGATACTCCTTAATGCGATATCCGTGTGCCGTGAGAAAGGGGCGCAGCTCGTCAAGCGGCGCCGAATCAGGGCGCGACCATAACTTTGTTTGTGCATTTGTGCCGGTAAAAAACAGTTCAATGCGAGCAAGGCTGGTTTCGGCTTCCTCCAAATCCTTGAGTACCGCATAATTGCTTTCGTAACTTTCGGGATTTGCCGGATCACGCAAGGCACGAAAATGTGCATCCTCTGTGTAATCGAGATACCGTTTGCCACAGTGAATCTCATATTTATCCATTTCTGTCAACATGTTTTCCCTCATATCATCGCGGTTTAAGCGCGAATTTTCTTTTGAATTTCTGCAAACGCGGGATAAGTTGCATACAAATAATGTGCGATGGCTTCCATTAAAAGATAGTCCTCTTCCGAGTCAATGTCAATGATGCCCGTGTCAAACATCTGATACATGCCGCATTTTCCGTCCCACACAAAGCCGGTTTCATTTTCAATCAAGAACTTACGTTCAAAAACATAGATAGACGCGTTGATATCGAACACCGGCGGCGTTTGCTGCCGTGCGACATTGTGGTGGTCAATGACTTTTTCCACATGATCGCCCGCGAGCTGTGCCATATTCATATACGGTGTGCGGCGGCTGGGCGTAACGGAAAAAATCAAATCAAGATCCGGACGCGCCGCCTTCACTTCATATGCGCCCTCAATGTCCTGCACCTGCCGCAAGGGGCTTGTGATATCAAGGTCAATCAAGGCGTCATACGGCTTGCCTGTGCGCTTTTCCATCTCGCGCAAGCTGTACTGATACACCGGCATTTTCGGCACAACATCGCCGCAAAGTTCCGCCGGACGCGGCAAAATCACCACCTCCGGATACTTTTTTTCCACAAGCTCTATCAATAAATCGCTGTCCGTATTGAGGCACAAATCCACCTCTAAATCCGCGCGACGTTCACAAAAAAGCTGTGCCGCGGCAAGACTGTAGTAGCACAGCGGCTTGCCGTCGAAAATTTTAAGGTTTTTATTTTTAAATCCCTTGCTGCCTGCGCGCCCGCAAATCGTCAATAAAATTCGCTTTTTCATCCGTTTGCATCCCCCAATGTCAACTTTAAAACGGCAAGTGCTGTGGCAGGCGAATTGACACTGTCACCGCTGCCGCTGTTCGCATACTCAATAAAATACGCCATCTCGCGCAAATAACGCTCATTGACCGGCTCGTCATAGTGCTGCACCGTGCCGTTTTCAAGCGTGAGCGTCCCCGCGCCGAAATCTGCCGTGATGGTTCCGTTTTCACAGAACAGTTCCATGCTGCGCCGATAATTTCTGCCAAAATAATCGAGATGCACTTCGCACAGAAGTGTTTTATACCGTGCAATATAAATCGATAAATCGTCAGAATCAATCTCCAAATGACTGTACTTGCCTTTGAAATTATAAATTTGCTCCGGCATTCCGAACAGCTCTGCCAAATAATCCCACTCGTGAATGAGATCGATGGTCACGCCGCCGCCCATGTCTTTATGCGCCGAGTACACAGTGCGATAATCGACGTTCGGACGCCAATCCGGCAGATAAGACGAGCAAATCACACGCGCGGAATACACCTTGCGCTGCGGCAGCAATTCTTTCAGCGCCAACATCGTGCCACACCAGCGCATCGGTGCGGCGATATAGGCTTTTTGTCCCGCCGCAAGACATTTTTGCAGCGCATCTTCCCCCATGGCAGTATCAAAAATAGGCTTTTCAATGAACAGTGTGTCCGCCTTGCCGCGCAAGGCTTTGAGTGTGTCAAAATGAAGATTGGTTGGGTTGGTAATGAACGCGGCGTCATAGTGCGCATCGGCGGAAAGCGCAGTGATTTCATGCGCAACCAAGGCTTTTGTGGCGGCGGGCAACGCACGATTGCTGCTGCGCAACGCATCAACAGAAAGCGCAATGCCTTTTTGTGACGCAAGCAAATGCAAATTTTGCAAATGGCGTGTGCCAATGCTGCCAAGACCTGTAAAAAGTACGTTCATTCGCTTACTCCTCAATTTTATCAATCAATGCCAGTGTCGCTTTATCCTGTTCAAATGAATAACGCGGCTGCTGTGTACCATTGAGTGTACCAAAAAAATTGGTGATTTCGTCCACATACGCATTTTCCACGATATTATCGCTGTAACGCGCGTCATGCTCAAAGCTCTCATAGGTGTCAACCGGCGTTTTTTCTTTCGTCACTGTGTCATAACGATACAGTGCCTTTGGATTTCCCTCCCAAAAAATGTGCATTCCTTCGCCAAATACTTCAAAATTGCGCACGGCTTTCGGACTGACGACATCTGCCGCCAGAAAACCTTTTGTGCCGTTTTTATGGCGCAATGTGACAAAATAAGAATCGGGATAGTCGATTTCCAGTGTGGAAATTTTGTCTTTTTGCACGGTCACATGCTCTACTTCGCCAAATGCATCGAGCAGCCACGGCAAGTCAATGCCAAAAATTTCACGCACACCGCCGGTGCGCTTGTCGCCCACAAAAAAGTTTTTATAATTTTCCCACGGGTGCCAATCCGGCAGATATTGCCCGATATGATAGATATAATTGACCGGTTTCGCAAACGCCGCCACCTGCGCCTTGATGTACTGCGTTTCGGCGCGATAAAGCATGGTGCTGCTTAAAAAAAGCGGAAGATTTTTCGCTTTTGCTTTCGCAATCAGCGCGTCATACCCATCGGCAACAAGGTTCAGTTCAGTGAACACAGGCAAATTTGCATCGAGCAGTGCATCGATGATTTTTGCATGTGTAACGGGTGCCGTACACACGAACGCTGCGTCAAATTTTTGCGCTGCAACGGCAGTTTCAATGCTTTCATACGCGGTAATCCCAAGCTCTGCCGCCTGTGCGCGACGGCTCTCGGTCATGTCCACGCCGCTCAGCATAATGGACGCATCTACGCCTTTTATCAAGCGAGCGCGCCGCTTTCCCATGCTGCCCAAACCGACAATCAGTAGTTTCATGTTGACTCCCCTTTTTTATAAAAATGGTTTTAATACGAATATAAAAAGGCACACGACACACAGGAGTGTCGCGCCGAAAATGGCAGCCTTTTTCCATTCGCGCCGAAACAGCAAAATCAGCAATTCCACCACGAGAATCGCCGCAAAAATCAGTGCGACAAGCGCAGAAAGCTTTTGTGCGCTTGTCCAGTTTTCACTGATAAATTTTGGCATATCTGCACAAATCAATTTATAGAGTTTTGTAAACACGCGCGTGACTTCTGCCAAAAACTCTTTCATATTGCGCCGCACTCCTTTTCTCGGATTGGCAAATCGTAAAATTCTTTTGGTTTTCCGAGCGCGTCACTCGTGACAAATGCCTCGATTGCCGCCACGATTTTTCCGGAGGTATCTCCGCCGTTATAGGGACTGACGGCCTGCTTTGCACGGCTTTGAAATGCCGGTGTCAGCGCCGTTTGCAGTGCCGATAAAATGCTGCTTTCCGTCGCATCGCAGCAAATCACATTGTCGCAAATAATGCGCCCGCGTTGGCGCGCCCCGATGTTGACGGCGGGAACACCAAGCGTTGGCGTTTCCACCACACCGGAGGACGAATTGCCCGCCACCACCGCCGCATAACGCATTGCCGAGAGGTAGCGCAAAACGCCCATGCTCTGAAACACGCGATAATTCGCATTGTTTTTGCAAATTGTATCGAGTATCTCATTGATTGCGGCACCGCCGGCATCTGCATTTGCCTTTGTGAAAATGCAGGCGATTCCGCTTTTTTGCAGTGCTGCAAGCAGCGCATGGCACTGCTGTGTCGGGTTTGCACCACCGGCGGTTTCGGGATGAAACGTCACAAGCGCATACGGCTGTGTGACGTCAAAATCAATGCTCTCGCTGAGTGCTTTTGCAGATAAAAGCGGCAGATTGCGCAAATTTTCGTCGCCGAGTCCGCCCACTTGATGCACGGCATTCGGCTGTTCGCCCATGGCAAGCAAGCGGTTTGCATAGATGGCGCAGGACGGAAAATGCAGCGCTGCCATTTTGGTCAGGCAATGCCGAAAATAATCGTCCGCCGCGCCATAGGTCACATCGCCGCCGCTGATATGTATGAGCGGAATTTCAAGCAGCGCCGCCGCCGTGCCGACTGCAAAAATCTCATAGCGGTCACCGAGAACAAGCACGGCATCCGGACGATGCCGCGTGAAATAATCGCTGAATGCGTCGATGGTATACGCCACTGTTTTGGCGATGGCAAGCGATTTTTTTGCCACATTGTCAAATTTTAAAATATCAATTCTCGCCGCAATCGGAATTTCGTCCTGCTCAATTTCAGCGACTGTATTTCCATAAGCCGCCGAAAGATGCGCGCCTGTTACAATCAATTGCGGCGCTAAAATGCTGCTTGTCTGCATTTTTTGCAGCACAGGGCGCAACAAACCATATTCCGCGCGTGTACCGGTTATTACGGCGATAGAATGTTGTTTTTTCATCTGTTGCCCCCTGTTTTTATTTTGCGTTTACAATTCTATTTTTTCATCTTCGCCAAAATCACGCGGTGCTGTTTTGCCGAGAACCTCATACCAACACATGGGACTGATGCCGTCACCCGGACGTTTTACCGTTAAATTTTCGGCTGAATACCGCTCACCTTTTGTGATATTGCGTTTTGCCACAATGCTTTTCCGCGCGATGGGTTTATTTTTCGCTTCGCTCTGCGTCACCTGCTTTTTGTCATTGCCGAGTGCTGCCTCCGTATGACGAATTTCTTCTACCATCGCTTTTAATTCCGCCGGATTGAGACTTGCCTTATGGTCCGGTCCCTCCATGGTTTTGTCGAGTGTAAAGTGTTTTTCAATCACACACGCCCCGAGTGCCACAGCGGCAATGTCCACCGCAAAGCCGAGCGTGTGGTCAGAATAACCCACCGGACAGCCAAATTGTCGGCGCAAATCTTCCATCGCTCTAAGGTTGACATCTGTGTACGGCGTGGGATATTCGGTGTTGCAGTGCAACAGTGTGATGTCGGTGACGCCGCCGTTTTCAAGCACGGACAGTGCGTCCTCAATCTCGCTGAGCGTACTCATGCCGGTGGATAAAATAATCGGTTTTTGCAGCGCCGCAATTTTTTCAAGATAGGGCAAATTGGTGATTTCCCCCGATGGAATTTTATACAGCGGCAAATTTAAGCTTGCCAAAAAATCAATACTGGCATCGTCAAACGGCGTTGAAAGATACGCAATACCGATGGAATCGCAATATTCTTTGAGTTCCTGATGGCTTTTGAAATCAAAATGAATCCGCCGTATCATGTCGAGCTGGCTTTCGCCCGCACCCGTTGTTTCCTTTTGATATGCTGCTTTTTCAGCAAATTTGCTCACGACAAGCTCCGGCACGGCGGTTTGATATTTTACAATATCCACGCCCGCTTCTTTTGCGACACGCGCCATTTCTTTGGCAAGCGCAAGGCTGCCATTGTGGTTGACACCCGCTTCGGCAATGATGAGAACAGACATATTTTTCTCCTTATTCTACTGCATTTCAAGCTTGCGGCGCATATTGTCAAGCTCCTCAAGCTGCCCCATATCCATCCAACTGCTCTCGCTGACAGGATACACGCCGATGCGTTTTCCCGCCGCGCGCGCCGTTTCAATGATGTCGGTAAACGGCAGCGGTGTATCATCGGGCAGTGAATCAATAATCTCCGGCTCTACGATATAAACACCGGTATTGGTGAGAAAATTCATCTCCGGTTTTTCGGCAATTTTGGAAATTTCTCCGTTTGTGCCAAGCTCAATTACGCCATATGGAATCACAAAATGTTTGACGGCACACACCATGGTAATCGCATCGCCTTTTTCTTTGTGATATTTATAGACGTCACCGAAATCTGCATCAATTAAAATATCGCAATTGGTTAAAAAGAACGTGGTGTCGATTTTCCCTTTGAGCAGCGATAAACCGCCGCCTGTGCCGAGCGGCGTATCTTCGTCGATATATTCCACATTGTAATCTTTTTGCAAATCGTTAAAATACGACTTAATCATGTTCTTTTTATAATTGACAATCATGTGAAAATTGTTGCATCCCACATCGTGAAACCGATGAATAATATGCTCCACAATCGGCATTTCACCCACCGGAATGAGCGGTTTCGGCAAAATTTTGGTATACGGATACAGCCGCGTACCAAGCCCGCCCGCCATAATCACCACGGGCAGATTTGCCTTTTTATGCGTGTCAATGTCCAGTCCGCTTGCAAAAAGAACATCGCTGATGCGTCCTTCTTTATCCAGCAGCGGCAAGGCACCGAGTGAATTTGCAAGCATTGTCTTTTTGGCTTCGCTGCGCTTTTCCATCGGCAATGTACACGGCGCAAAATTCGCCATTGCCGACACGGGTCCGCGCAGCTCACCGCCGCGCAAAATGAAGCGCCGCACATCGCCATCGGTGACAACCGCCTGCAAAATGCCGGACGGCGCCACAAATAAAACGCCGTAACCGGTTTCCTGCAAGCGCTGCATGGCTTCCAGTACCGTAAGCTCTCCCTCAATCATCAAATCGTCAATTTGCACGACAAATTCCTCTTTTCCGCGTGGTATCGTTTTTTATAATGCCAACAATGCGTCTGTGACGCGTTTTACATCTGCCGGTGAAAGGTTGGTAGAGCAAGGCAGATTGACAACGCGCGCGCGATAATGTTCTGCCAAGGCAAGACCCGACGTCTCATTGCGTCCATAATCTGCCTGTTCGTGAATCAATGCCCAAATGGGACGCGACTGGATATTCTCTTTTTTGAGCGCCGCAATCACGTCCTCGCGCTTACGATGTGCCGCATCTTGCAAATACAGGCTGAAAAACCATTTGTTTGAGCGAATGCCCTCGCGAAATTCTACGATATTGTAACCGTTTTTACCATTGAGCTGCGCAAAATAGAAGTCATAAAGTGCGTGTTTATGCGCAATAAACGTTTCAATTTGTTCGAGTTGTGCAAGTCCCAATGCCGCCTGCACATTGGTCAGGCGATAATTATAACCGATTTCGTCATGAATGAAATTCAGCTCGTCCGCTTTTGCCTGTGTGGACAAATGTTTTGCGTGGCTGAGCCAATCGGCATGATTCGACACCACCATGCCGCCCGCGCCTGTGGTAATCAGCTTGTTTCCGTTGAAGCTGTACACGCCGATATCGCCGATGGTGCCTGCCATTTTGCCGGCATAAACACCCTCTGTGTACCGTGTGCCGAGTGCTTCGGTGGCATCTTCAATCACAATTAAATTGTATTTTTCGGCAATTTTCATGAGCGCCGGCATCGCTGCCATATTGCCGAATACATGCACCACCGTGATGGCTTTGATGTGTGCGCCCGTTTTGTTGTTGATACATTTTCCGTTTTGCATCGTTGTATTTTGAGACAAATACGCTTCCACCAAAGTGGGGCAGATGCAAAGACTGTCGCCGCATCCAATGAAAATCGGCTGTGCGCCCACATAGCGAATGGGGTTGACGGCGGCAATAAACGTCAGGGTCGGCGCAAGCACTTCATCACCGCGCCCAATGCCGGCAATCATCATGGCAAGATGCAAACCAGACGTGCCGCTGTTGCAGGCTACCGCATGGGGCATGCCGACATAATCGGCGATTGCCTGTTCAAATTCCGACACAAGGCTGCCGCCGGTTGACACCCATTCAGACACAACTGCGTCATTGACATATTTTTTTTCATTGCCGGAAAAATTCGGTACGGAAAGCGGAATAAAATCATTCATCTTTTTTACCTTCTTTATTTGATTTGCATTGTTTTACGTTCAAAAACACAGAGAAGCCATATCCCAAACACGCCGCGGCAAAACCGGGCAGTAATAAAAACGCGAACAATTGTTCGTATGTGAGTTTAAAATAAGCAAAAAAGCTGCGCGGCGCGTTCAGCGTAAAGTTTTCAATCGTCATGGTGATGTCTGCAAGATTGGACGGGTCAATGCGAATGGCATCAATTTTACCGCGTGGCAACGTGAATAAATAGCTGCCGTCATTTTGCGCCTTGCCCCATATTTTATAGCGGTTGTCAAACGGCGCACCGTTTTTGGCATAATACAAATTCACTTCACCCGGATAACGACTGTATGTGAAGCGCAGTTGCACCTCGGTGACAGCGCCTTGCAGCGGCTTTAAAATAATTTGCGGGTCCACGCCGGTCGTGGTGGCAACCGTCGGACTTTGCACCTCCATATCCGTGCAAATAACGCTTTCAAACGTACATTCCTGTGTTTGCAGCGTACCGTTTGCGCGGCGATAGCTGTCTTGTGCAAAGCAAAAAATATTGCTGCCGACCCATGCGGTCAAAACAAGGAGATAACACGCGGCAACGAGGCGGAGAGACTGTTTTTTGTTCATGCTGCGCCGCCCTCCATTTCCACCGGAACCAATGTTACATCGTGCATATTGGCTATTTTTTGGCGTTCTTCTCCGCTTTTCCACGGCAGCACTTTGCCGTCTTTTGAAAGCTCTGTGTCCTTGAAATATACTTCCTCTGCCGTCACGGGCAAAAGCTGCGGTTTTCCGTTTATCTGCACGGCGTAAAGCTTCGTTTTTCCCGTTTTTGCGGCGTCTCCGCCATCGGCAAAAAGCGCTTCGTAACTGTTCCAGAATAAGGCGTCCGTTTCATCAAGATACACATAATCGCATTGCTGCGTGACGAGTTCTGCCGCCCATTCTGCCACCGACATCGCATTGTTGACCTGCATTGTAGGCTGTAAAGCGGCAGGACTGCCGAAAATGCCGCCGCCATGACTGTATGCAAGAACCAGTGGCACAAATTCATAGCTGTTTTTGAACCAATTTGCGCCGTTGTGATCCTTTTGATTGATATAATACGTGCGGGCATCCGGCTCTATTTTTCGCGTAACAGCGGCAGTATCTGCATGAAGCTGCACATATTCGGTATAGACGGAATCGGGATAATCTATCACGCAAAGCTGCGGCTGCACCAAACTGTAAAAGCGAAACAGCAATGTGCCGCACAGCACAAGCGTCACGCCGGTCAGCGCGTCCGATATGCGGCTGCCTTTCAGCGCGCCAAGCACCAATAAAACCAGTGCGCCGCACAGCCATGCCACATAATAAGTGTTGATGTATCGATTATAATCGATGATACTGGCGGTGCCTTCGTTTTTAAACACAAACACATACGTGAAGCCGATAAACGCGTAATAAGCGAAAAAGCCGAGTGTGGAAAAAACGCCGTATAAAAGTGTGCTGCGGCGATGAATTTTGTCTGTGGTGAGCAGCGCCGTGAGTATTAAAATCGCCCAGATGAACAGCAGTACAAATAAACCGCAGCCTATCATGGTGATTTGATGCAGCTCACCCGGCAAAAACAGACGCACCATCTCATCGCGAATGACGTTGAACTTGTCGGCAAACGCTGCGCCCGCCGCGCTCGGCGCAAAGCCAAAGAGCATTTTCAGTCCCTCAAGCACCACGGTTACGGGGCTGAAATCGCTCACGCCGCCGACACTGCTTTGGTCAGAACCGAGTGACACAAGATAGCGACTGGACGTTTGAAAGGTCAGCGCCACGGTTGCAAACATCGCAAACACCGTGCCGAGTTTCGGCAAAAGCACTTTCTTGGAAAACAGTTTTTGATTGCCGGCACGGTCATCGCAAAACAGCAAATCGACGGTTACAATGCCCGCCGCAATGAGCGCAAGCGGCATACCGGTATCTTTGCACAATGTCACCGCACCCAAAATAAAGCACAGCGGCCACGCCGGTATTTGTTTGTGTTTTGCGTGATAATACCATGCAAAAACGCCGCCCATCAAAATGCCCATCGGGATATCGCCGTATGCGGAAAGATAGGTGAAATTGCAATAAATATCGCGTTGATACACGCAAAAATAGGGCAGCAAAAACATTAAAATTGCGGTTGGCACAAGAATTTTCCAGTGTTTCCACGACAAGGCACCCATCGCCGCCGCCCACACAGATACCAGCAAAATATCATATGCCGCATAAACACGCCACGCGGCATATTCACCAAAAAAGTTGAACAGATAGCTGAATGTCGGGAAACCCGCTTTCTGCGTACCCAAAAAATACCAGCCAATCGGCGCAGCGGAATAAATCATATTATTTTCTTTGGTGAGCTTTGCCGCCGTACCCCAAAGGCTGAACTCGTCCCATTCCTGCATCATCGGCTGACGAACGGCAAACAGCAGAATCAACCCGACACCCACCGCGCAAAACAGCACAAAACCGGGTGCAAACACTTTTTGAAACCCACCCTTTTTGGCATGTGCCGCAAGATAAAACACCGCCGCCGCGCCGCAAAGCAAATACAGCCATACCGCAGGACGCAACAGTCCCAAATAGCCGCTAAACACAAGGTACAGCATTGTGCCGCATGTCATCAAAAGCGGCATGAATGCGCCGGAA
>JAVWRA010000051.1:0-13750 GCA_036635095.1 Ruthenibacterium sp.
CAAAAAAGGCAAAGGCGCGTTTGTTCTGTGCCGCACGTCAAATGCCGGCGCCAAAGATTTCGAATATGAAAAATGTGCTGACGGACGCCATATTTACGACCTTGTGGGCGACAAATTGAACGCACTGGGCAAAGAATATCTCGGCGAACATGGCTATTCGTCGCTCGGACTTGTCATCGGCGGCACCCATATTGAAGAAGCAAAAGAAATTCGCACCAAATATAAAGACAGCTTTTTTCTCATTCCGGGTTACGGCGCACAGGGCGGCAAGGCAGAGGACATTGCGCAGTATCTCATAAACGGCAACGGCGGCGTGGTCAATTCAAGCCGCGGCGTTTTGCTTGCTTATCAAAAACAAGAAAACACAGGCTATGCCGAGGCGGCATACAACGAATGTGTGCAGATGAAAGGAGCGATTGCGGATGCCTGCGGCAAACTTTAATACAACTGTGCTTGAAAATACGGCGCTTGGCGATTCGATTTTTCTGCTGCGTGCCGCATACAATGCGCTTGCGCCCGCGCCGTGTGCCGGACAGTTTTTCATGCTGCGCGCATGGAAAGCAGACGAAGCGCCGCTGTTATCGCGACCAATCAGTGTGCATGATTATGACGCAAAAACGGGTGTCATCACTTTTTTATATGAGCGACGCGGCATCGGCACCGAAAAAATCGCCGCGCTCAAAGCAGGAGATTTGTTGCAGCTCACGGGGCCTGCCGGCAACGGTTTTCCGCTTGCGGCATGCGGCAAAAAGGTGGCGCTTGTGGGTGGAGGCATCGGCATTGCGCCGCTGTATCTGCTGGCAAAAGCACTTGCGGAAAAAGGCGTGACTGCCGATTATTATGCGGGTTTTCGTGATATTCCGTACCGAATGGACGCGTTTAGTGCCGTTTGCAGCAGCGTAAGCGTGGCGACAGACAGCGGAAAAGCGGGTCACAAAGGCTTTGTGACAGAGCTGTTTGCGCCTGAAAATTATGATACGGTCTACACCTGCGGCCCTGAAATTATGATGCAGAAAGTGGCAAAAATGTGCCTGCAAAAAGGCACGGCGGTGTATGTGTCCAAAGAGGCAAAAATGGCATGCGGCATCGGCGCGTGTCTCGGTTGCACCTGCAAAAGCAAAAATGGCGGCGTGTCGGTCTGTAAAGACGGCCCCGTGTTTGAAGGGAGCCTGTTCTATGCGCTTGACTGAAGTAAATCTTTGCGGTAAAATCATGGCAAGTCCGGTCATTGCGGCGAGTGGCACGTTCGGTTTCGGCACGGAATATGCCGGCATTGCAGACATGGAAAAACTCGGCGGCATTTCGGGCAAAGGCGTCACATTACACGCAAAATACGGCAACGAGGGCGAACGGCTGTTTGAAACGCCGTCCGGTCTCATCAATTCCATCGGACTGCAAAATCCGGGCGTTGCACATTTTATCGCAAACGAACTGCCCGCCATGACAGCACTCGGCACCGTGACGCTTGCCAATCTCGGCGGCGGCTGCATCGAAGATTACGAGGAGGGTGCGCGGCTGTTAGACGGCACAAACATCGACATCATTGAACTGAATATCAGTTGTCCGAATGTAAAAAGCGGCGGCATCGCCTACGGCATCAAAGCCGAAAGTGCGCGTGAAGTGGTGGCGCGGGTGCGCAAATGCACTACAAAGCCGCTCATGGTAAAGCTCAGCCCGAATGCCGAAAATATTGTGGAGATGGCGCTTGCCTGTGAAGCTGCCGGCGCAGATGCGCTGAGCCTTGTCAACACGTTTCAGGCGATGGCAATTGACATAGAGACGCGAAAACCGGTGTTCAACAATATTTTTGCGGGACTTTCCGGTGCGGCGATTCGTCCGATTGCACTGCGCATGGTGTATCAGGTTTGCGGCGCGGTATCGGTGCCGGTGGTCGGACTCGGCGGCATTGCCACGGCGCACGATGCGCTTACTTTTATCATGGCAGGCGCGCGGGCGGTGCAGGTAGGCACGGCGAATTTTGCCAACCCGCGTGTGTGCTGTGAAATCACAGAGGGCATCGCGGCATGGATGCAGAAAAACGGCGTGCGGAATCTTTCGGAAATTTGCGGCTGTGCCAATCAACAAATGACTATAAAATAGAGATGGGAAGGGAAAAAATGGAAAATTTACAAATTTTAAAAGACTGCGAAGCGTTTTTGGAGGGTCACTTTTTGCTCTCGTCGGGGCGGCACTCAAACGCCTATTGCCAGATGGCAAAATTGCAGCAATATCCCGATAAAACTGCTGCGGTGCTTGCGCCCGTGGCGGAAAAACTTGCGAAAATGGACATCGATGTTGTGGTGGGACCTGCCATGGGCGGCATTGTGTATGCGTATGAAATCGGGCGGCAAATCGGCAAGCGCGCCATTTTCACCGAGCGTGTGGACAATGTGATGACGCTGCGCCGCGGCTTTGAAATCAATCCGGGTGAGCGCTGTTTGATTATGGAAGATGTGGTGACAACCGGCATCTCCAGTCTCGAAACCAAAAAGGTGATTGAGGAGCATGGCGGGGAGTGCATCGGCATTGCCTGCGTGGTGGATCGCAGCAAAGGCACCAGTCCGCTGGCAGTGATTGCAAGCGCATTTGCGCTCAATTTGGATACTTTTACACCGGAGGAATGTCCGCTGTGCAAAGCGGGCAAACTAGAATTAGTCAAACCCGGTTCGCGCAAAATGGCTGTAAAATAGGCGCATAAAACGAGCGAAACAAGGCAGTTACAGAGGAAAAATCGTAAAAAAATGAATAAATCGTAAAAAAATGCCTAATTTCACGCTTAATTTATAGAAAACCTCTTGCAACTTTGCGCATTCCGCTTTATAATTGGCGGCAGAGGGAGCAAATATGAAAGTGAGGATTTTACTATGACAAGATCACAACTGATTGCTAAAGTGGCATCAGAAACCAAAACTCCTGCAGCACAGATTGAAAAAATTGCAGACGCTATTTTCGGCTCAATTATGGATAGCCTTGCCAACGATGAAAAGGTTACCATTGCGGGCTTTGGCCGCTTTGAAATGCGGTTGCGTAAAACAAAGGCTTACACCAACCCGAAAACAAAAGCCATCAGCCAATTGGCACCGTCCAAAATTCCGGGTTTCAAAGCCAGTGGCATTTTGAAAACGAAAGTCGGCAAATAAAATTCGCCAAAAAACAAACCGTACGGAAAAACCGTGCGGTTTATTTTTTTGCGTCAATGTGATATACTAAGAAATAACAAATAACGACAAAGACAGAACACAGGGAGTATGCGCATGAATTACAGCGAACTGACAATGCCCGCGGAGCTGCATAAGGCAGTGGAGCGTATGGGCTTTACCGAATTGACCGAGGTGCAGGAAAAAGCGATTCCCGTAATGCTTGCGGGACGGGATATTATTGCAAAGGCGCCGACAGGCACAGGCAAAACCTGTGCGTTTGGCATTCCGCTGATTATGGGGTTGCAGCAAGAGCTGAAAGCGCCGCAGGCGGTTGTGATGGCGCCCACGCGGGAACTGGCGCAGCAAATTGCACAGGACCTCAAAAGTTTGGCGCATTATCTTCCCGCGGTGCGCATTGTCACCATTTATGGCGGCGCCAATATGCAAAATCAAATTGAACAATTGCGCAAAGGCGCACAGGTGATTGTGGCAACGCCCGGTCGTTTGCAGGACCATATGGATCATCGCACGGTGAATTTGTCGCAAGTGACAACCATTGTTCTCGACGAAGCGGACGAAATGCTCAATATGGGTTTTTATAAAGATGTGCGTAAAATTCTTGACAGCATCAAGTCAAAACAGCGCCTTGCCATGTTCAGCGCCACCATCAGCCGTGAGGTAATGGATATCGGCTGGCTGTATCAGCGCGATGCCGAGGAAATTGACGTGCAGCCGATTCTCGACAGTATGCCGAAAATTCGGCAGTACAGTATTTTGACGACCGGCAGAAATAAACTGTCCGATTTGACGGAAATCATCATCAAAGAAAAATATCAGCGCGTGATGGTGTTCTGCAACACAAAATTTACAACGGCAATGCTGACCAATCAGCTTGCGAATCTGCATTTTTCCGCCGACTGTTTGCATGGCGATTTGTCGCAGGCGGAGCGCAACAAAATTATGGCAAGCTTCAAGGCGGGCGAAGTGGCGGTTTTGGTTGCGACAGACGTTGCGGCGCGCGGCATTGACGTGTCCGATGTGGAAGCGGTGTTCAACTATGACGTGCCGGGTTCCAACGAATATTATACACACCGTATCGGGCGTACCGGCCGCGCAAAACGCGAGGGCGCATCGTATTTGATGTACACCAAAGAGGAGCGTCAACGCGTAAAGGACATTTTGCGGTACACCAGAAACGAAGCGGAGCCGATTGCGTTTGACGAACATCACAATTTGGTGCATAGCACCTTTTAAAGAAAAACCAAAATTACGTAAAAAGGACGATTTTTCAATCGTCCTTTTTGCATTCCCAAGCAAGTTTCAGCGCTGCCACGGCTTGTGTGATTTGCGTTTCGCTCAGTCCCGCATAACCAAGCACCACGGTGCGCGGCGGACACGCCGCTGCCGTATCGGCGGCATAATAGGCAGAAAGTCCGTTCAGATGTACGCCATATGCGGCGGCTTTTTGCACCAATGCGGCTTCGCTGTCTGCCGTGCGCAGCCGAAAAAGCAGATGCAGACCCGTATGTGCGCCCGTGATGGTGCAGTTTTCCCGTCCGAATGCGGCGATGAGCGCAGACGCCAACACATCACGGCGAATGCGGTAGGCATTGCGTAAACGCGCCAAATGTCGCGCAAAATAGCCGCCCTCCATAAAGCGGCACAGCGTTTGCTGTTCAAACCGTGACACCGTAGAGGAATAAAAGCCGAACTCCTGTTCAAATAGGGCAAGCAGCGCCGTCGGCAGCACCATATAGCCGATGCGAATAGCGGGCGCAATGCTTTTGGAAAACGTGCTGATGTAAATGACATGCCCGCTGTCGTCAAGTCCCTGCAAGCTTGCAAGCGGCTTGCCGTCAAACCGAAACTCGCTGTCATAATCGTCCTCAATCAAATAGCCGCCGGTGCGCTTTGCCCATTGCAGCAGCGCAATGCGCCGTCCGATGGGCATGGTAACACCTGTGGGAAACTGATGGCTGGGCGTCACATAGGCAAGCGTTGCGCCGCTTGCGGCAAGCGCGGCATCACAAAGACCGCTCTCGTCTACCGGCACAAAACGCACCGCCGCGCCGTTGTTTTCGAGAATGCGGTGTGTGCGCGCATAACCGGGATTTTCCACCGCAAATACGGCGGTGTGAAACATGCGCGCAAGCATCCCAAGCAGATATTCAATGCCCGCGCCGACCACAATTTGTGCCGCGCTGCACCGTGCGCCGCGATATTCGTGCAGGTAAGTGGCAATTGCCGCGCGCAAATTGGCATCTCCTTGCCGTGCGCCGTGGTTGAGCAAAGCGGGACTGGCGGCAGCGTCCCGTCCGAGCCGCCGCCATGTTTTGAACGGAAACAGCGCGGTGTCGATGCTTGCGGTTTCAAAATCATAGGCATAACACGGCGCAGGCGCGGCACAAACAGGCGCGACAGGGGCAAAAAGCTGCGGCGTAAGGCGTTCAATGCGGCACACATAAAAGCCGCTGCGCGGTTTTGCCGTGACATAACCCTCTGCCGCAAGCATTTGATATGCCGTGTCCACCGTGTTGAGACTGATGTGTAAATCGGCGGCAAGACGGCGCTTTGCCGGCAGCTTTTCGCCGGCGGCAAGCGCGCCGCTCTGGATTTCGGCGGTGAGTTTTGCGTACACCTGCTGATACAGCGGACTGCGCGATTCCTGCAATACGATACTCTCCATGCAAAACCTCCATCTGAACCCATAAAATATTTCTGTTTTGGATATAGTAATAGGTTCAAAATATCTTATAATAAGAATAATGAATTTACGGCAGGAAGTCAAGCGCATTGTTTTTGCCGTAAAAAGAGGAGTGGAAAGTATGAACAAGCAAAAATTTTCAACACGGCAGATTGTGCAAATTGCGCTGATGGCGGCGCTTGTGTTTGTGGGAACCAATCTGCGCATCAAAATTCCTGTGGGCGGCGATGGCACCATGCTGCATCTCGGCAATGTGTTTTGTCTGTTGGCAGGCATGTTGTTTGGTGCGGTGCCGGGCGGTTTGGCGGCCGGTCTCGGCTCTGCAATTTTTGACCTCACAAGCGAGTATGCAAGCGAGGCATGGATTACATTCATCAACAAGTTCTTGATGGGTTTTGTGGCGGGACTTGTGGCACATTGGCATGTGCGTCATGCGCCGAGCAAAACCGAAACACACCTGCGCACGATTGTGGCGGGTGTTGCCGGCAGTGTGACATACTGCGTTTTGTACATTCTGAAAACCATTGTCACACAGCATTATATCAACGGGCTTGTGTGGCAGGCGGTGTGGCCGATTGTGGCGGTCAAGGGCATGGTTACGTTCACAAACGGCATGATAGCCGTGGCGGTGAGTTTGCTGTTGGTATTCGCACTGCGTCCGGCACTGCGGCGCGCGCATTTGCTGGAAGATGTGCCTGCCGAGACCTGATTCAAGTTGTAAAAGCGAGGCTGACGGAACAAATCAGCCTCGTTTTTTATTGCCGCATTCCCCCAAAAGCCGCATATGGCAATACGCACAGAAAAGGATTCCTTATTTTGGTATAGCTTTTTTTGTTTAAATATTGTAAAATAGAGGAAGTGTTTATCCGCAAAAGGGCGTATCCGCCTGCATTTGTTTGCACAGACACATCGATTTTATGCGGATTACCGTAAGAAAACAGGAGGAATCCTTTTGAAAAATCCATTTCCCGAGATGCTGCGCAGCCTGCAAAAAGGCTTTGCACACGCCCAAAAAGAAATTTTAATATTCTGGAACGAAGCCAAAAAAGGCAGTGTGTTGCACATTGCCATCTTTGCTGCGGCAGGCGCACTTGCCATTGCACTGATTGTGCTGTGCGTTTGTTTGCTGTTGCCGCAAAAGGCAAAAGAGGTGCCGGTTTCTGCCGATTTGCCACCGGCAGCAAGTGCGGCAGAGGACAGCGGTTACGACAAAAATGCCGAAAAGCTTGACACCAAAGTGTATGACGGTGTTGTGCTGCAAGAAACGGAAGACGCCGGCGCCGCCTATCTAAACGAAACTTTATTTGTGGGCGATTCCAACACGGCGCGCATGGTGCAGTACGGGCCGGTAACGCTGCAAAACACGCTCGGCGCGTCCTCCATGGGCATACAGCATGTGCTTTCCACGCCGTGCATGTATTTTTCGGGTTACAATCAGCCTGTTTTGGTGACAAAAGCAGTCTCCATGATGCAGCCGCGCCGCATTATTATGAATTACGGCACCAACAATACCATGTGGGATGCCGACACGTTCAAACAGCAGTATAAAGCCGCGGCAAAAGGCATTCATGACGCATATCCCGACGCGGAATTGATTATCGCGGCGGTGTTGCCGGTCGCAAAAATACGGCAGTATCCCACCATCACCATGCAAAAAATCGACAGCTTCAACAAGGCACTCGCAGAGCTTGCCAAAGAGGACGGCTATCGTTTTCTCAACGCAACGGAGGCGGTGCAGGATGCTTCCGGCTATGCCAAAGCGGAATATATGATGACGGACGGCATTCATATGAATGATAAAGGCACGGCGGCATATTTTGATTATGTGCGCAAACATGCGTCCGACGCGGCGGATAAACGCGGCAAACTTGAAAAAATGCCGCAGCATCTTGCCACGCCCGACACATTTTTCGGCCCGCCGATTCCTGTCAGCGAAAAAGAGGACGCATCGTCCTCGTCGGACGCAAAAGGCAATTACAGCTTTACCATTGGCGGCGCAACGCTTGCCGTTGGGCAAAGCGTACAGTTGAACGCAACCTCGTATCAGCCCAGTGCGGAAAAATTTGTTGCCAAATATGGCAGCGCCGCCACATGGGCAAGCAGCAATTCCGGCGTTGTCGCCATTGACGGTGGCGGAAAAGTGACGGCGGTTTCCGCCGGTTCTGCCACCATCACCTGCAATATCGGCGGGATGACGGCTTCTGCCACGGTCACGGTCACGGGCGGTCATACCCATAAATTCACCTTGCCGGGCATACCGGTACCGCCCACCTGCACCACCGACGGCTACACGCCGTATCTCTGTGAAGCCAATGACGGCGCAGTGGAAAACCGCGATATTGTGCCGAAACTCGGTCACGCATGGGGTGCGACCAATCCGGCAAACGGGGTGCAAACCTGCACACGCTGTGCAGCGACACAGCAAGACCCGACATGGAAACCGGTGACGCCGCCCGCATCCTCTACGCCGACACCGACGCCGCCACCGACACCACCGACGCCGCCTGCGTCCTCCACGCCCGCGCCGCCACCGCCCACACCCACACCGGCGCCGCCGGTTCCGCCGGGAGATGCCGGAACGCTGATTCCTTAACGCGCATAGGGCGTGAATTTTCAGTATCCATTGACAAAAGAGCCGATACGTACAGCGCTTGAATTTTTGAAAATTCTGGCACTTTACGCGCATCGGCTCTTTTTTTATTTTTGAAAACAAGACAAATTCTCTGCATAGATTTCCCTTGCTTTACAGATACTACTAATACCAAAGTGAAAAGGCAAAGGAGAGATTTTGATGAAAGCAACCGGTATTGTACGCCGCATCGATGATTTGGGACGCGTGGTGATTCCGAAAGAAATTCGCCGCACACAGCGCATTCGTGTGGGTGACCCGCTTGAAATTTATGTATCCGCCGAGGGTGATGTTATTTTTCGCAAATACAGTCCGCTGGCAGAATTGTCGATGTTTGCGGCAAGCTATGCCGAGGTGCTTTTTAAAACAGCGGGCATGAGCATTGCAATTGCCGACAGAGACGAAGTGATTGCGGCGTCCGGCGCGGCAAAAGAAACACTGGGAAAACGCATTTCGGCGGCATGCACGCGCATTGCCGAGCAGCGCCGCCTGACCGTGTATGACCGCGATGCAGACGCAGCGGCGCCCACAATCTGCGAGTCGCTGCCCCTCAAGGCAGAAGCAGTCGTCTCTATTTTATGTCATGGAGATTTAATCGGCGCCGTGCTGCTCTGCGCCGACGGCAAACAAACAGACGCGCACAACACCGCCTTGCTTGCGGTGGCGGCGGCGTTTTTGGGCAAACAAATGGAAGAATAACGCCCGCTTTTATTTCCCGGGGAATGAAAAGCAGCCTGTCTGAAGCGTTTGTTTTCAGATAGGCTGCTTTGTTTTGATGAAAAATGCACTTTTATAAATCGTCCGCGTCCTGCTGCGGCACGGCGTTTTCGTCGCACGGTTTGCCGGTATAGCTGCCGTTCGGGTCGGTTTCACTCGGTGGTATGGCAAGAATGGCGCGCACGATTTTATTTTGAATCTTCTGCTTTTTTTCTGTTTTGTCGGACATTTAAAAACCTCCCTTTGTATATACGATGTGTATTTTGCCTATGATATATACAAAAGAGAGGTGATGTTGTTGTCAAAAACAAAAGCATTTTGGCTCAGCCTCTGTGCGACACTGGCGGTTTTGATGCCGCTGTATCTGATGGCGATGGCGTTTTCCGTCACGCGGGTGCGTCCGGCAGATACGCCGCAGCAGGGCATTCCGATTGCACAGCCAACGCGCACGGACACAAAAACCGTGTTGGTTCTCACAGGCGCAAAAACGGCGCAGACGGCAGATACCTACGTACTTGTTTTTTTTGATGCGCTGCAAAATAAGGTGGCGACAGCGGCATTGCCGCAGCAAACGGCGGTGCAGGTAAACGGCGAGCCGACAACCTTGCGCAAAGCGGCAGAAAATGCCGGCCCGTCGCAATGTGTTGCGGCGCTTGCGGAAACGCTCGGCATCACCATTGACAATTATTTGTTTGCGTCACCGGAAACGCTTTGTAAAATCGCCGAGGGTCTCGGCAATATCAAGCTGCCGCTGCGGGAATATCTCTCGGAAAAAACAATCGAACAAAAGCATCTTTCCGTGGCGGGCGTACAGACGCAGACGCTGTCGCCGCGCCTGTTTGCAGAGGTATTGGCAAGCGAATCCATCGAAAACGCAAAGCGAAATGCCCTGCGCGAGGACGGTTATCTTGCGTTTTTACAAGCCGACACCGCACTGCTTGCCACCGTATTGCCAAATGCCGTGCGCAAAAACAGCAAGGCGCTTGCCACCAATATTACCGCCACGCAAATTTACGATTATGCGCGTATTTTTAATTTTTTCGCCAAAGAACAGCCGCAATACAGCGCCTTGGCATTGACGGGGAAATTCGAAAAAGAACAATTTATCCTCGATGCAGATGCCGCAAAAAAGACAATCGACGGCTTGCAAAAAAAATGAGCGAATCAATCGGCAAACGAGAGCGAAAGCGGATTCCCGTCCGCCAAAAACAGCGTCTGCAAGGCATCGGCGTCTAAAAAGTCACGCAGAAACGCAGAATCCTCTGCAAGGCGCAGACAAACGGCGGCATACACGCGGTCTGACCCGTGAAAGCCGTCTACATACTGCGCGTCATTTGTCTCCGGCAAATAGGAATAATCCAAAATTTCGGCGTCATATGCGGCAAACAGCGGCGCAAGTGCGGGCATTATTTCGGCAAGATAGCCGTACTGTCCGCTCGTCTGCATCGCCTGCCACACGGCGGGGGCATACGGCGGCAAAACAGCGGTGACGGCAATCGCGTTTTCTTTGCAAAACGCCAATAATTTTTCGGTGGCGGCGATATTTTCACGGCTGCAAACTGCGCCGTATTCAAAGCGGTCAATGCCGCGGTCAATGCGCGACAAGGTGTTTTTAAAGCCGTAATCAAGCGACTGTTCGGGATGCAAAAGCGCCGTGCCGTAGGTGTAGGAGCCATCGGCATAAAAGCCGGCGTTTTTGCCGGCGGCAGACATGCCGTACACGCCCTGCGGCGTTTGCAAAACACGCAGCAAAGAATATTTACTGTCAAGATAACCGCTCAGCATACGCCGAAAACTGTAGCCGATATCAGGTTTTTGAAAGACAAAAGGCGCGGTGTCACGCTCGTTATCGACATTGCCCCATGTCTCGTTGTAAAAATATTGGTCGAGTACCAAAAGCAGGTGTTTCGGCAAACTTTCTTTGGGCAAACTCTGTAAAAAAAACAGCATTTGCGGCAAATAAGCGGCGCCGCCGCCCGCATTGTAAAAGCTGTCAGTTTTGAAAAAATCACCGCGAAACTGCATGGAACGCGAGGTGCCAAGCACCAGCAGTTCGGCGCTTTTTTGTGCGGTGACGCGCTGTTTATAGGCGCGCGTGTCGTCACGATAGGCAAGCCCGTACAGCGCAACATCGCCTTTTACGGTGGCGTCGGCAAGCGCGGCGCTGTCGGCAAGCTCACCGCTGCGCAGCAACCCCGTGAAAAACACGCCGCACAACAAAAAAATCGGCGCCATGAAAATAGCGATAATACGTAAAAAATGCCGCATGACTGCCTCCTTTTAAAATTGAAAATAGATAAAGCCGCCGCCGACTGCCGGTGTAATGAAAAGCAGCAAAAGCAGCAGTACATAACAGAAAACGACCTGAAAGCCGCCGTGCCTTGCATGCAGCCATGCGGAAAATCCGCAGTCTTTGGCAAAATAATCCACGATGCCAAGCAATAAAATGCAGGCGCTCATGCGAAAAATCATGCCGCCGTTGAAGCCGAGCATCACAAGCGCGTTTTTAATGCCCTGTATCGAAACAGAAAAATCGCAAGGCATTCGTGCAAATAAATGCAGTGCCGCCGGCAGATTGTCTGCGCCGAAAAACACCCACGCCGTACAAACGAGCGCAAAGGTGCAAATGATTTTAACAAAATGTGCAAAACGGCAAGTTTCGCGCACCCGCAAAAACTGCCACATACGATGGCGAAAATTCTGCGTCAATGTGCCAAAAACTTGATAAAAACCGTGCAGCAGTCCCCAGACGATAAAATGCAGTCCCGTGCCGTGCCACACGCCGCTGATGCAAAAAGTCAGCAGCAGATTCAAACAATGGCGCGTGCGGCTGCATCGGCTGCCGCCAAGTGGAAAATAGACGTAATCACGTAAAAAAGAAGAAAGAGACACATGCCATCTGCCCCAAAAATCCTTGACGGACAGCGCAAAATACGGACTTTTGAAATTGAGCGGCACGGTGTAGCCAAACAGATTCATGCAGCCGATGGCGATGTCGGAATAACCCGAAAAATCGCAGTAAAGCTGAACGGCATAGAGCAGCGCGGCAATCACAACGGAAAGTCCCACCACAAAATCAGCTTTGCCGAACCCCGTGTTGACATAGACGCTGAGATTGTCGGCAATAACCAACTTTTTAAACAGTCCCCACAAAATGAGCTGTGTGCCTTGCAGCGCCTGTGTGCCGTTAAAAACGACAGGCGCGTTGATTTGTGCGAATAAATCGGCAGGACGCTGAATCGGCCCGCTCGTGACTTCCGGGAAAAAAGACAGGTACAGCGCGTATTTTCCGAAATGCGTTTGTATCGGAATTGCGCCGCGCCAAACTTCCACAAGATAGGCGATGATTTTAAAAGTATAAAAACTAATGCCAATCGGCACAAAAAGCCGAAACGAACTTTGCGGCGCGGCGGCGGCAAATACAGTGTTGAAATATTTGAAAAAACACAGCGGAAGCAGCGCACCAAGCAGTGTAAAAGCAAGCGCCGCGCGGTTATTCTGCCGTTTTGCGAGAAAAATTCCGCCGCAATAAGAGCCGACAATGCACAGCGCCAAAACCGTCAGCATCGGCAGACCGAATAAGGCGTAAAAAAACAGGGACGCCGCCAACAACGGCACCCAGCGTATTTTTTGCGGCATCGCCCAGTGCAAAGCAAAGCAAAGCACCATCAGCACACCAAACGATAAAGACGTAAACTGCATATCACCGCTCCTTTTGCATCGTATAAGGCATCACCCGCGCGTTTTTTTCCAGTAAGCACTCATGGAAAAATCGGCGCTTTCGGTTTTTTCCGCGCCGAGATAGGCGGGCGGTACAAAGGCGTGTGCGGCGGCAAGGGTGTCAAATTCCACCTCCGCATAGTAAAAAGCGCTTGCGCGACCCGCATCCACAAGGCTCACTTCAAGATGTTCGCCGCCCGGCAGCAGATACACTTTATAATCCTTGCGCACAAGGTCTTTACCTGTAAAAACCGTCAGTTTATCGAATAATTCTTGAGAAATATCCGTTTCAATTTCTTCGCGCGCCAAGGTGCCTTTGCCCTTGAAACACAGCACATAGGTGCTTTTGCCCTCCGTGCGGCTTTCGCGAATGCGCACAACGGGCGCGGTTGCAATATAACCCTGCCAAACAGCGGCTTCTTTGAGCAGCGGCCATGTGCCGTCTGCGGGAAAGCCGTCCACCAGCCATTTGCGTTCGATTTCCATAGAAAAACACCTCCGTAAATTGGGGATAAAATGATGTGCGTGAGAGCGATAGGGTGTGCAAGGAAAAGATTCTTCACTTCGTTCAGAATGACAGGGTGTGCGGGAATGACTGGGTGCGCGGGAGACGCAGTCCTCCGTTTGTCATTCTGAGGGAGCGTAGCGACCTTCTTGTCATTCTGAGGGAGCGCAGCGACCGAAGAATCTTTCTGTCGCGAAGAGGAGAAGATTCTTCACTGCGTTCAGAATGACAGAGGAGCGGGAAAGGCTGGCGTGAGTGGAGAAGTGCAGCGTCCCCCATTTTGTCATTCTGAGAGAGTGCAGCGACTTTTTGTCATTCTGAGGGAGCATAGCGAC
>JAVWRA010000052.1:0-12865 GCA_036635095.1 Ruthenibacterium sp.
TAAACACTTTGAAAATATGCGGTTTGATGCGGTATGTCGGCATACAAATTCGGCATAAACAGATAAAGCAGATAGGCGATGCAGCAGATGCCATAGACGGAAAACACAAGCAACTGCACACTTTTTTTGCCGGAAGAGGTCGTGCCGATTTTCAACAAACTGAACGCAACACAGCAAACAGCAAGAAAGCAGACAACAACAACAAACGGCGGGAATGAATGCCATAAAAAGGTTTGCGGAAAACCGCCAAAGCTGTTGACAAGGTCACCTTTGAACAGCATATCTGCATAAAAGCAAAGCAGAATGACTGCTGAAACAAGTGTGCTTGCAATGAAAAGCCGCGTGTCTTTTTTGGCATTGTCCGCACACGGCGTAAGCGCGCCGCACGGAGCAAACTTTATTTTGCGCAGCAATACGCGTTCAATCAACGCGCAAAGCAGGAAAACAATGCCGAAAATGAAGAGCATGACAATCCACATAACAAGCGGTTTCGTGTAAAGCGGCAGCGTGGGGTCTGCAGTGCCTGTCACTAAAATAAAGCGCAAAAAAACGAGAGCGGCAGCGATGGGCAAAGCGCAGATACCCAAAAGTGTCCCTGTGTGCAATCGGTTTGCGTGTGTGGATTCAGTCAATTTGTCGACCTCCGCAGTAGGCTTCGATTTCACGGTGCATCTCAGCGGGAATATCACCGTCCGCAAGCCACACGCGCGTAAAAGCGACGGTGTTTGCAACAGCGTCAGCAAGATGCCAACGCGGGTTCCATCCGAAAACAGACTTGATTTTGGAGCAGTCCAGCTTCAAAAAATTGGCTTCGTGCGGCGCAGTCAGTTCCGCCTTGTTCTCCCACTGCTGTGTCTCGCTCCACGCACTGCAAAACAAATCCACCAAGGTTCCGGTGGCGGCGCAGTCGCATTCTTCCGGACCCACATTGTACCAGCCGGCAACACTTTTGTCTTCATATTGGCGCTGTGCAATCATCAAATAGGCAAACAGCGGCTCCAAAACATGCTGATACGGACGTGTGGAATACGGATTGCGCACAGCGATAGAGTTTCCGTTTTGCGCGGCGCGAATACAGTCGGGAATGATGCGGTCGGCCGCAAAATCGCCGCCGCCGATAACATTGCCGGCGCGCGCAGTGGAAATTGCCACAGAGCCGTCTGCAAAAAAGCTGTTTTTGTAGCTGTGTGTCACAAGCTCCGAGCAGCTTTTGCTGTTGGAATACGGGTCAAAACCGTCGAGCTTTTCATCTTCGCGATAGCCCCATGCCCACTCGTTATTTTGATAAACCTTATCGGTTGTAACATTCAAAAAGCTTTTCACACAGGTGTTTTGCCGCACACATTCAAGCAAATTCACCGTACCCATCACATTGATTTCGTAGGTATCGCGCGGTGCGCTGTAGCTTTCACGCACAATGGGCTGTGCCGCAAGGTGCAACACAATTTCGGGTTGTGCCGCGTCAAAAACGGCTTTCAAATGCGCAAAATCCCGCACATCACCGATGACGGAATCCATTTTATCGGCGACATCTGCCATCGAAAATAAATTCGGCTGTGTGGGCGGGTCTAAACTGTAGCCGGTCAACTGTGCGCCCGCTTCCACCAAAATACGGCAAAGCCAACTTCCTTTGAAGCCGGTATGCCCCGTCAAAAAAATCTTTTTCCCGCTGAAAAAAGACAAATTCATCTCTATTCCTCCCAAACTTTCCACGGAGCATTGCCGGACGCCCAGTATTCCTCCAGTTTTTCCTTTTCGCGCACCGTGTCCATGCACTGCCAAAATCCGTTGAAACGATACGCCATCAATTCCCCGTTTTTGGCAAGGTTTTCAAGCGGCGCTTTTTCAAGAACCGTGTCATCGCCGTCAATATAATCAAATATTTCCGCATTACACACCATAAAGCCGACATTGATTAAACTGCCGTCAGATTCGCTTTTTTCGCGAAATCCTGCGATGGCATTGTTGTCGTTGATGTCAAGCACACCGAACCGCTGCCCGATATTGGTGGCGGTCATGGTGGCAATTTTTCCGTGCTGTTTGTGATAGTTGACAAGTTCCGCAATATTGATATCAGAAACACCGTCGCCATACGTCAGCATAAAAGGCTCATCACCGACATATTTTTGAATGCGCTTCACGCGGCCGCCCGTCATGGTGTTCAGTCCCGTGTCCACAACGGTCACTTTCCACGGCTCTGAATGATTGGCGTGAATCACCATTTTATTCGCCTGCATATCAAAGGTGATGTCGCTGTTGTGCAGATAATAATTCGCAAAATATTCTTTGATAACATGCTGTTTATATCCGGCACAGATGATAAAATCATTGAAGCCGTAATGAGAATACAGCTTCATGATGTGCCATAGAATCGGTTTTCCGCCAATTTCCACCATGGGTTTTGGCTTCAGATGGCTTTCTTCGCTGATGCGTGTGCCAAATCCGCCGGCAAGCAAAACTACTTTCATTGCTCTTTCTCCTTTAAACGGTGTGATAATTTGTCGCAAATATACTATAACAGTATAGCAGATTAGCGTTTTTTTTGCAATCCGAGTCTTTGCCGCAAAATAGCTGCCATTTCAAACAAATAAGCGAAAAACTTGACAAGAAAGCACACACTTGTTATAATTCTACCTAACGATAGGTAGAATGCGTGAAAAGAGGGAAATAGATGTGAGCGAGGGAACAACAAAGGATAAAATCGTGAAAACCATGTATCGTCTTGTTGCCGAAAAAGGTTACGACAAGGCGTCCATCGGACAGATTTCAGACATCATCGGCATCAAAAAAGCGTCTGTTTACTATTATTTCAAGTCCAAAGAGGACATTTTTTTGCAGATGGTAAAGGACCTTTACGAGGCGGAGGATATTGACAAACCAATGCCGCTTGAAGCGGAAATCAGCGCAGAAGCGTATCAAAACGAATTGATTGCGGCGGGAGAAAAGTTCATCGACTCCTATTTCACACAAAAGACGCTGCGCAAGGTGTATGCTGAAATCGATATTCAAACCTCACGCATTCCCGCTTTGAAAGAATACGTAAAAGCATCAGACGAAAAGCTCAATCAAATGCTGCTGCAACGCATGATTTACGGCGTTGGAACGGGTGTGTTTCCGAAAGATTTTGATGCGGCGCTGAATGCGCAGGTTTTATATACTATTTTAACGGGCATCGACCAGGCAATTCTTTATGAGCTGCCCATTGCGCCGAAAGCCGTTTGGAAAGAAGTAATTCTCAAATTATTTGAGGGAAAGGCGTCCATATCCACATGACAGAAAAACAATTCGCAACGCTTCCCGTCCGAAAAGTGTTTCTCGGCTTGGCGTTGCCCAATATATGCAGCATGGTTTCCTCGTCTGTTTACATGATGGCAGACGGCATTTTTGTAGGGCGTTTTATTGGGGAACATGCGCTTGCGGCAGTCAATTTGATTATGCCCGTGATGATGATTTTATTTGCGCTGTCGAATATGATTGCCGTGGGTTCCTCCGTGAAAGTATCGACGGCAATGGGCGAGGGGGACCTTGAAAAAGCACGCCATCTTTTTTCCGCCAGTGTGCTGATGATTGTCGGAATGGGTTTTGT
This sequence comes from Ruthenibacterium sp., assembly GCA_036635095.1. Taxonomy (GTDB): domain Bacteria; phylum Bacillota; class Clostridia; order Oscillospirales; family Ruminococcaceae; genus Ruthenibacterium. The sequence goes on from JAVWRA010000052.1 coordinate 3,587, forward strand.
TTGCTCGATACTGAGCATATTTTTTACAAAACCCATCATTTTCGCAATTTTCAAAGATGCTGTGCTTGCCGAGATGGCATACAGTTATATCCGTGTGTTTCTCATCGGAATGCCGTTCATTATGCCGCTGTTCGCCATGGACAACTTTTTGCGCGCTTGCGGAAAAGCCAAATACAGCATGTGGCTGAATATCATCGTATCTGTGCTGAATATCGTTTTAGACTGGCTGTTTATCGCACAGTGGGGCTGGGGAATCGGCGCAAGTGCGCTCTCGTCCGTCATCAGCATGTTTTTAGGTTCGTTTTTTTCATTCGCGCCTTTTTTCACCAAAAAAATCACGCTGCATTTTGCAAAGCCGAAAATATCATTTGCCGAGATTACCGGCATCGTTTACAACGGCATTTCCGAGTTTTTCAGCAACATTGCCGGCTCGTTTATCGCCACAATCGTCAACGGCTTTCTGCTCGGACTCGGCGGGGCAATCGCGGTTGCCAGCTACAGTGTCGTCATGTATATCGATACGCTGCTGATTGGCGTTTTGTATGGCGTACTCGATTCGGTACAGCCTGCCGTGAGCTATAATCTGGGCGCAAAAGAAATCAAACGGACGTTCTCGTTTTTCAAAATTTCAAGCATTGCAACCGCCGCGCTCTCCTTTGTCTGCATGGCAGCGATTTTATTGTTTCCGGAAAGTCTTGCCGGCGTTTTTGCCAAAAAAGGGGAGGGGGAAATCGTCAATATGACGATAATTGCCTTGCAGCTTTTTGCACCGTCATACTTATTCACATGGTTCAATATGCTGACAAGCACCTTCCTAACCGCAATGGATAAACCGCGCGAATCCATGATAATTATGACGTTCAGAGCCATTGTTTTTCCGCTGCTCTGCCTGTTTATTTTAACCTCGCTCATGGGTGTTTACGGCGTGTTCTTCACGGCATCCGTGTCGAGTGCCTGCACGGCAGTGGTGGCATTTATCATCTGGAAAAAAGCGGCAAAGCAATTAAAAGCAAGCATTTAAAAAATCAGCCGCAGAACGCATTTTGAGCGTTCTGCGGCTGATTTTCAGTTGGTAAACAAAAGGGACCAGATTGTTTGAAAAAGCAGTTCCGCATCAATGGGTTTGGCAAGATGCACCGTCATGCCGGCATTTTTTGATTTGATGATATCCTCATCAAAGGCATTGGCAGACATGGCGATAATCGGTACATTTTTTGCCCATGCACTGTCTAAATCACGAATTTTCCGCGTTGCCTGCAAGCCGTCCATCACCGGCATACGAATGTCCATCAACACCGCGTCATAATAGTGTTCCGGCGCGTCGGCAAACAGAGTAAAGCCTATTTCGCCGTTTTCCGCAACATCTACCTGTGCGTTTTTCAGCTCAAGCAGTTTTCGTGCGACCATGATATTGAGCGGATGATCTTCCACCAGCAAAAACTTTTTCCCGCTGAAATCATAGGAACGGTGCAATATCGGCGTAGCGGGTTCCTGTGCTGCCGGTGTAAAAGAGGACGGAATGCCAAACGGAATATGCACCTCAAAAGTGGTGCCTTTGCCCAAGGTGCTTTCCACAAAGATGTCTCCGCCCATAAGCTGCGCAAGGTTTTTCGAGATTGCAAGACCGAGTCCGCTGCCGCCGAAACCGGAGGTGAAACCGTTATGTTCCTGCGAAAACGGCTTGAACAAATTCGGCAAAAAATCTTTGCTGATGCCAATGCCCGTATCGCGGATGGTAAAGCAAATAACAGCGCGTTTTTCGTCGGATTTTTTCTGAGAAATAATGAGGTTGACCGTTCCGCCGCGCGGTGTAAATTTAACGGCATTGGAAAGAATATTGATTAAAATTTGTTGCAAACGGATGCTGTCGCCCAAATAATTACTGCCGCAATCGTCAAGCTTTGTCACCTCATACCGCACACCTTTTGCCTGTGCCTGTGTGCCGACAATGGCGCTCAGCGCGTCTAAAAACTGCTCACAGACAATGACATCGTTTTTGAGAATCACCTTGCCGCTTTCAATGCGCGACATGTCCAAAATATCATTGAGCAGAGACAGCAGATATTGCGACGCATAGAGCGATTTTTCAATGCTTTCCTGTGCAGACGCCCGATTGTCCAAACTTTGCAGTGCAATTTGCGACATGCCGATAATGGCGTTCATCGGTGTTCTGATTTCGTGGCTGATGCGCGAGAGAAATTCCGATTTTGCGGCATTGGCATGTTCTGCCATTTCCACCGCCGCAACAAGCTCTTTGTTTTTCGCCTCTTGTTCTCTGACCGCCGCGGTGATATCAATGCGCGTCATCAAAATGCTTTTCGTCTCGGAGTCGATATAGGAAAAGCGCAATTGTTTTTGCAGTATTTCACCCGTCGGACTCGATACTTTGTAAAAAATATGATAGATGTCATGTATGCTCAGTTGCGCAACAATGTTTTTGAGCGTGAGTTCTTCCAAAATGCGCGGCACGTCCTCTGCCGCGACAAAATGGCGCACATATTCATGCGTTTCTTCTTCAAAATGTTCGCTTTCCTGCGCATAAGCGTGACCGTAAGTCTTTTCGCTGTAGCGCACGGCAGAATTGCGCACCGCATCAATCACCACCAAAAAGTCATAATCCGTCTGCACAATGGCGTTCATAATATGCTGCATAATGCGCTCGCCCGTGATATCGGAGGAATACAAAAAAGCTGAAATTTCGTTGGTTTCTGTGTTTTTCATCATGTAGGCAGTCACACCGGTCCAATATTTGCGCTCCGAAATCTGCCGAATCAGCTCTATGGAAACGGTGGTTTCACCGTCTGAAAAACGGCGCAAAAGAGCATCACGGTTGAAAATCGACGCACATTTTTCCCGCAGTTCCGGTGTGATAATCTCATCGTACACAGTGTCAAAATATTCCTGCGCCGTTTTGGACGCTTTCATCTGCGCTGCAATTTCGGGAAAAATGCTTTTACCGTCCAAAATGGTATTTCGGGTCAGGTTCACATTGATGAAAGCCATCGCCGCATTTTGCATGACTTCACGATACGACAATTCCTCGAGATAGCGCTTTTCCGCTTCTTTTTCTCTTGTGATATCATGTCCCACACAGTATGCCTTGACAGGCTTTCCGCTATCGTCAAAAATATTGGTATAGGTCACGCGTTCACACCAAAAGGCGTCGCCGACGTTGTTGCGAATCCAAAGGTCGGCAGACACTTCTTCTTTGCCGTTTTTCAGGGCGTCAATCATGTTAAAAAGCAAAGGGGCGCTGTCCTCGCGAATGTGTTTTTCGGCAACGACAGAATGCAAATAGTCAGCAATGACAACGCTTTTTCGCGTCACTCTGGGCGAGACGGAAAAAATCGTCATCGTATCTGCGCTGTAATTGTATTCCCAAATATTGATATTGGAAGCGCGAATGGCGGTGGCATAGCGAAATTCACTTTCACGCAGCGCTTGTTCCGTTTGCTTTTGCGCCGTGATGTCGGTGTAATAGGCATGGACGATTTCCCTGCCGTTTTTGTCAAGCAGATGTCTGGAATTTTGATTGACCCAAACAAGGCTGCCGTCTTTTTTGATGGCGCGATAATCAATTTCGTACGGTTCAAATTTGCCGTTTCGCTCTGCGGCGGCTTTTCTCAGCCTGTCTAAATCGGCAGGATACACATAGTTCCATGCGGAGTTGTCATATGCCGCACAAAACGCATCCAGGGTGTCAAACCCCAGCATTTTGATGAAGAGTTCGTTGGCAAAAAGAATGGGAAGTGTAGGTGTCGCCGCAACAATCGCCAGCCCGATGGGCAGCGAAAGCGATGCGAAATCCATTTCCGTTTCCAAACGTTTCTTCATATTCAAACATCTTCTTTCTGCAAAAAGTGCTGCATGGTTTGGTATAAAAGTGTCGGTTCAATAGGCTTTGCAAGGTGCGCATTCATGCCTGCAAGTTTCGTTTTTTCGATATCCTCATCAAACGCGTTTGCCGTCATGGCAATGATGGGAATGACGGCGGCGTCTGCTTTGTGCATTTGGCGAATAGATTTTGCGGCGGTCAAACCGTCCATCACGGGCATGCGGATGTCCATGAGAATCGCGTCATAATAACCGTCACATTTCTGCGCAAAAATTTCGATGGCGCGCAATCCGTTTTCGGCAACCTCTACCTCCAAATGCTTTGCATTCAAGAGCTTTTTGGCAACCTCAACATTGAGCAAATGATCCTCCACAAGCAGCACACGCTTGCCTGTGAAATCATATTCCGTCACAGAAGCCGGCTGTGCCAGACGTTCTTTGCCGCCGTAAACTTTTTCGAAAGCCGAGCTGAGAGAAGCTTTGAACAAAGGTTTTGCAATCAGCATATTGACACCTGCAAGCCGCGCTTCCGCTTCAATCACGGTCCAGTCATAGGCGGTCATGATGATAATGGTAACGTCCGACCCGACAATTTTGCGAATGGCGCGCGTGGTTTCAATGCCGTTCATGTCGGGCATTTGCCAGTCCACAAGAATGATATTATAAAATTCCTTCTTTTCCCATTTGCACCGCACAAGCTCTACGGCTTTTGCGCCGGAATTAACGTAATCCGCCTGCATTTTCATATCCAGCAGCACATCTTTTGTATGCTGACAGATGACGATATCGTCATCGACAATCAACACTTTAAGATTTTCAAGATGCACATTATAGCTTGGTTTTTTCGATTGTCTGCGGTTTTCCAAAAGACCCAGTTTGACTTCTATCGTAAATTCGCTTCCGACGCCCACAATGCTGTTGACGCTGATGCTGCCGCCCATCAAATCCATCAGATTTTTGCAGATGGCAAGCCCCAGTCCCGTGCCGCTGTAAGGCGTGGTGGAGCCGGTGTGTGCCTGCTCAAACGGTTCAAAAAGATGCGGCATAAAGTCATCGCTGATGCCGATGCCTGTGTCATTTACAATAAATTTCATCGATACTTCGTTTTGTTCCGATTTTTCCTGCTGCACAATGAACTGCACTTTGCCGCCGGGCGCTGTAAATTTAATGGCATTCGCAATGACGTTGACAAGCACCTGCTGCAATTTCATGGCATCGCCGATGTAATTTTCTTCCGTGAAGCTTGTGATAATCGAATCATATTCCACGCCTTTTGCCTGTGCCTGTGCATGGCAGATGCCGTTGATGCCGCTCACAAATTCCTCGAAAGCAAAGGTCTCGGAGCGAATCAGCACCTTGCCGCTCTCAATGCGGGACATATCCAGAATGTCGTTGATGAGCGAGAGCAAAAACCGTGCTGAAATACCAACTTTCGACAAATATTCCGACACAAGCGCCGGATCGTTTACGCAGTTTGCCGCCAAAGCGGACATGCCGATAATCGTGTTCATCGGTGTGCGGATTTCGTGGCTCATGCGGGACAGAAATTCCGATTTGGCGGTATTTGCCTGCTGTGCCGCCAAAAGTGCGTCTTTCAGCGCCACGTTTTTTCGCTGTTCTTCGTTGTAGATATCGGTGGTATCGGTGCGCGTGACGATAATTCGTTTGCGCTTTTTGTCCAGATAGGAAAACTGCATTTTTTTTCTGCCGATGTGACCGCTCGGCTCTTTGATGCCATAATAAGTGGTGAAAATAGGCTGCTTTTCAAGCTGCGCAAACAGATTTTCATACGACATCTCGCGAATATTTCGCTCAATGTCCTCCTTCACCAAAAATTCGTGCGCATACTGTGCAACTTCGGTTTCATAGTCACTGGTGTAAAAAGGCGGCAGCGGTGTTTTGGTATCCGATTTCGCATAAATGGTGTATTGATCGGAGGCGGCATCAAGCAGTCCCAAAAAGTCATAATCCATGTTTACGACGGTGTTGACAAGCTCCCGCGCCGTTTTTTTCTGGTCGATGTCCGTTGCATAAATATAGGCTTCCACATCGTTATTTTGGGGGTTTGAAAACATATCCAGCTCAATTTTAACCCAAAAAATTTTGTCTTTTGTATAGCTGATATACGACTCCTGCACCACCGTTGTTTTGCCCTCGCGAAAGAGTTTGAGCAAATTTTTGCGATTAAAGACTGCCATATATGCCGCGCGTTCTTCCGCTTCAACGTGTGCGGCGGTTTCGCGCTTAAAAAAGTCGTCCACCGTTCCGTTGCCGCGAAACGTTAAAATAAAGGGGATATCGCTCTGTCCGTCCTCACAGATATTGCGTGTCAAATTCATCTTGAAAGAGCCTACAACGTCTTGATTATGTACTTTTCTCCACTTAATTTCCTCGTTGTATCGTTCTTCAAGGCGAACACGCTCCGTGATGTCAATGGCAGTGCCGACCGCCTTGACGGGTTTTCCGTCAGCATCAAAAACATTGGTGTAGCTGATTTCGTACCACTGCCAGCTATCCTGTTCCGCGTTGCGCCATCGTCCGATGCCTTTGACGGCTTTTTCACCGGCAACCAGCTTGTCCACCATTGCCAAGGTAGACGCCACATCGTCCGGATGCAGCGGACTGTTTTCACTGAAAAACACAGCGGGAAGATTGTGAATCACATCAATATCGTCAAACGCTTTGATATTTGTGGCATTGCTGAAGCCTGAAATTGTTTTAGTTACAATGTCAAGAATCCAAAGAGTGACACCGCATTGTTTTGCCGCTTGTGCATAGGTCGCTTCAATCTGTGCAATTTCAGCTTCTTTTATTCCATGCTGTGCGTCATTTTTTTTCATTGTCAGTCATCTCCTCATACAGACCCATGTTTTCGATTTCGGTTGCGTCAACCGCAATTTCGAGATGCACAAGAACTCCTTTTCGGTTGATGATTTTTCCGCGCAGTAAAAAAATTCGATCCACATTCGGAATGCGAAATAATCTTGTATACACGTTGTTTTCTGACATTTTCGACATGGGGCAAAAGGTACATGGCTCGGCTCTGTGCATCAAAATTTCATAGCATTTTTTGCCCTTGCATTTCTCACGCGCAATGCCGGCAAATTTGCACAAATTGTCGTTGGCATAAATCATTTCATACGTGTTCAGGTCACAGGCATAAATGCTGTCGTTGATGGCATCGAGAACGCTTTCCGAATCGTTAATCCATTTCTCGATGGTGCCGTCGGCAGGTTCTGCGCCATAGACGGAAACCGTGTTTCTGCCGCGACATTTTGCGTTGTACAAAGCTTTGTCGGCGTTCTGATAAAGCTCGGCAAACGAGCGAACCTGCACAGAGGAAACAGCAATGCCGGCCGAGCAGGTAATCTGTGTTTTTTCACCGTTTATAACGATGGCGGAGATGGCTTCACAAAGCCGAATCGCCTTTTTTTCAATCCAAGACGTATCGGAAATATTTTCGATAAAAACGGCAAATTCGTCACCGCCCATGCGCGCAAGAATATCCGCTTTTCTGAAAAACGAACGCAGCTTTGCCGCGATGGCACACAGCACTTTGTCGCCGTAATCATGCCCGCGTGTGTCGTTGATTTTTTTGAAATTATCAACATCCAACATCATCATCGCATAGGGCGTATCTGCGCTTTTCAAACGCTGAATCATCATATTTTCGGCACTGGCACGATTGATAAGCCCCGTCATCAAATCCGTTTTCACCTGCTGTGACAGCGTATTGTATTCCTGCACCATCTCTCTGAAACGGTAGTTCGATTCCAATACATTTGTCACGCGCCGCGTAATCACTTCCGGAATAAACGGCTTGACAATATAGTCGTTTGCACCCAGTGCAAACGTGTCGATCTGCTGTGCGGTGCTGTCGTCGGCGGTAATCATAATCACGGGAATGCCATCGAGTTCCGGCACACTTTTTTTGTAATGCAAAAATTCTTTTCCGTTCATGACCGGCATATTGATATCCAACAGAATCAAATCAATCTGATTGCTTTTGTTCTGCAATATTTCGATAGCTTCCGCGCCGTTTTCGGCTTCCAAAAAGAGAAAATCCTTGAGTATCTTTTTCAAAATATTGCGATTGATGGCGGCGTCATCGACAATCAAAACGGTGCGTGTCTCACGCTTGCCGATCAGCCACGATTCTTTATATTTTTGCAGCTCCGAATCCAGCTCTTTGCGCATGGTGATATTGTTGAGTTCGCCGATGATAATATGCTGATTGCCGACCATGGCAGCATAGCGAAATTTTGCAAAAATCCAAAGCGGTGTGCCGTCAGCATGGCGGCGCAGATATTCACATTGTGTGACCCTGTGTGTTTTTGCACAAACATCAAACGCGTGCAGCAAGGGTGTGCGATACGGCTCCTCGACAGAAGCTAAAAAATCGGGCGTTTTTGCCAACATATCATCATGTCCGAGCAACGCATAATACGCTTCGTTCACACGGATAAGTTCAACATAGTTATCGGAAAACTCATAAATGGCTGCCGCCTGCAACGCATTGTTGAACAAAATTTTTGTTTCGGGATTGAGCGAAAATAAGTCGTCATATCGATATTGTTCTTTCGGAGTATTGGCAAACATCTTTGCGCCGAAAGCCGAATGGAGACAGAGACTCTCATAGTTCGAAACCGGCATCGGACGTGCAAAATAGTACCCCTGCACGTAATCGCAGCCGACACTGCGCAGAAAATCGACCTGTTCGCTTGTTTCGGCACCCTCGGCAATCACGGGGATATTCAGCCATTTTGCCATACGCACCACCGAAGCGATGATGTTTTCGCCGCGTCCGGGAATTTCGGTTTTGGATAAAAACTGCATATCGATTTTCAGGATATCCACCTCGATATCCTTCAAAAGCGAAAGAGAGGAATAGCCGCTGCCAAAGTCGTCCATCATGATGGTAAATCCGTGGCTTTGCAGTTGATTCATCATCTTTTTCATGGCGATTGGGTTGTCGGTATACGCGCTTTCGGTCAGCTCTAAATTGAGCAGCGACGGTTCAATCTGATATTGTTCCACAAGCGCCATCAGCATTTCAACCAGTTTCGGGTTGTAAAGATTCACGCGGGAAACATTTACGGAAAGCGAATGCGGCGCCGCACCCTGCATTTTCCACGTATGCAGACATTGACACGCCTGTTCCCACACATAATAATCCAGTTTTGTGATAAAGCCGTTGCGCTCAAACACCGGAATGAAAATACCGGGAGAGAGCATTCCTTTTTTGGGATGATTCCAGCGCACAAGCGCCTCTGCGCCACAGGGCAGATTGGTGTGAATATTGTATTGCGGCTGCAAATAAATTTCAAATTGTCCGCTGCTGAGCGCCGCATTCATCTCATTGGTAATTTCCTGTTCGGCGGCAAGCGCCGCGCTCATGCTCTCGTTGTAATAGGCATAAAAATCAACATAACTGCCTTTGCAGGT
>JAVWRA010000053.1:0-12832 GCA_036635095.1 Ruthenibacterium sp.
CAAACCCGCCTGCCGTGTTTTGCACTGTGGAAAGCAGGTGCAAGCCGCGTTCCACCGCCGCCTGTACCGCCGCATTTTTATCGCAGTACGGTGCAAGCGCAAATAGCGCCATTGCAGTCATGTCCGCATCTGCATTGTTTCCGCTGAGCGCCCAACCGCCATCCGCAAGTTCTCCAGTTAAAATTGCGGCAATCAAATTTTCGCGTGTGCTTTGCTTGCCACTGCCCTGCATCGGCGGAATTTCATATCCGTGTGCGTCAAAGGCAGTGAGCGCCCAAATCGGTCCGTTGATGCCCTGCCACACAACCTTGTCGTAATCTGCAAGCGGTGTCAGCAGATTGTATCCCGCAACGTCTGTAACATCATAACCGATGGCAGAAAGCGCCAACACAACACGGGAATATTCGGTATATTTCTTTGTGTGCAGTACACCTTTTTTTTCAGCCGTTTCACGCAACACATTTGCAAGATAACGTGCGTAATAATCCGATGAAACGTCATACTGCGCCCGTGCAAGCCCGATTACTGTCCATTCACCGCCTGTGGTTGCAATCACGGGATTGGACACACTGCTGTACAAGTATGCGCCTGTTGCAGACATCACGGCAGCCAAATCTGTCGGAATTTGCAATTTTTCCATCTGCGCAATTGCGGCATTTAGGCGGTCAATGAGTGCTTGCGGCAGCTTTTTTGTCAATGTGCCGAGCGCATCAAATTCCGTTTTTGCTTTCTTCACGGCATCGGCATCTGCTAAGGTCAATTTTTCGGTATTCGGCAATGCTTCTATCAATTTGCGTACTTTTTCCACTTTTTCAAACGAGACATTTTGAATGAGTTTTATATCATAAATGAGCGGCTGTTTTTCGCCCTCCTGCAAAATAATGCGCACACTTTTATGCCGTGGAATCGCATCAAAAGACAGTTCTGCCGCATTGTTTCCGTTGATGATGATGTTTGTGTTTTGCGGTGCATCGACGTGTACCGCAAAGGTGCCGTCCGCTTCTGCCTCATATTGATACACATTATCTTTGAGCAATACCGGTTCGCCGTCAACAACAATTGCCTGCGGCGCACTTGTTACGCCAACATTTTCATTGGTGTTGACCGCGCGTACAACACCGCCGATTTCCGCATTGCACAGTCCAAAACCGGGGTGATTGATGTCTACCACGTTTTGAATTTTAATGTACTTAATGCCGCCCGCAAGCGACACACGGTTGCCCTGTGCATCGACCGCCCATGCCAAATCAAACCCATCGCCAATGTTTGAAATGTGCGATGGCGCATAAGGGTTTCCTGCTTTTCCCGTGATGGGATAAAGGCTCTCTCCGTTTTCATTGGCGGTACTGGAATGGATATCTGCATAGCCGAATGTGACGGCAGGCGCGCTTGATGTGATGCCGTTTTCTCCGCTTTTTGCGAGCAGAAGCGATGTCTGTCCGTTTGTGCCGCAAGCGCGTGTCCAATCGGTCGTGTCGTCAAAATGTTTTGAGCCTGCAAGTGTGTACCAGTTTTCACCGTCTTGCGACACCTGTACGCCGGCAGGTTCGCCGGAACCGCCGTTTGCGTATGCAAACGCATTGCCATAGATGACAAAATCAATGCCGTTCGGATTTTTTGCATCATCCATAATCGGCTTATCATATGCCACAACAAAGCCTGTGCCAAATACATCGGTGCGCACAAACGAGTTCCAGCCTGTCATTCCGCTTCGCAGCTGCGACATTTCGGCCGCCGTCAGCGGTGTTTTTGTTCCGTTTGCGTCAAATCGATAACCGGATGTCGGATAATCGAGTGCAGCATCATTTCGGTATTTGAAGCCGAATGTATAAACGGTGCATAATGTGCCTTGTTCCACCGTTTTCACCGCTACAATGGATTTCGGCGCTTTTTCATAAATAGGAAAAGAAACCGTATACATTCCGTTGCTGTTTTTCACAAGTGCGTTTTCCGGTGCGTAGCTGTCTTGATAGAGTGCCGTGTCTGCCGCCGCCGTAAATTCCATCGTGGCGTTTTTCTCGGAAAGACCTACCGTATAAACATACGCCTGCTTGTCCGGTGAAAACGCATCGCCTTGTGCGTTTGCCGGCATTACGAGACGCGCTGTATCAATTTTTGCCGGCTCTGCGTCAATCAATACTTTTTCAACGGTAAAGGTGTATCGAATTTCTTGTTTTGCGTCAATGTCGGAGACGGTGACAAGCTCCATCTTTGTACTGTCATTTTTTGTCAGAACGGGTTTGTTCTTAAACTTCATGCTCAGCGACATCATGGTAAAGCAATTTGCAATCCACGCATTGCCATCGGCATACAGTGATGTAATGCCGTCCTGTGTGCCTAAAAAACTGATGGGTGCTTTCGGTCTGATGTTTTCGGTATCGGCACTGACATAAATTTTATAATCGAAACAATCATCTGCAAGACCTGTCTTGCCTGTTTTTTGCCCGTTTGCGTCCAGTTGAAACAAAGTGCCGGACGGCTCTCCATATAGAACATCCGTGAATGCCGGTGTTCCGTCAAGTTGGCATTTTGTCAGCTTGCCGATTTCGTTTTTCTTCGTCAAAACGAGCGGATAGTTTTGCTCTTTACCGCTTTCAGATAGTATGGCAATTGTGCAGGCATACGTTTGCGGCAGCGTAAACAATTTGTCTGTGCCGGTACTTGCCTTATTGTTTTCAAACGAATAGCTTTTGTCGGCAACTTTCAAAACTGCCTTGCTGCCTGCGGCAACATTTTTTAATTCCACCGCAACACCTGAGGTGTTGTATGGTTTCAAATGCGTAAAAGCACTTAAATCCCCGCTGAAAGTTTGCGTTTTTTCATCAAAGAGCAGCGTAATTTCTGCGCCTTGCGTGCCGTCCTCTTTGATTTCACTTGTACGCACACTGCCGTCTTGCAGCGGTGCATCTGCCGCTTTTTGCGCGATTGTAACCGTGTACACTTCACCCGATACATTGCTGTCGTCCATGCCCGGTGACACAGGGTCACCACATTTGATGCTTAGCACGGTTCCGTCTTGTACCGGTACCGGCATTGCGCGTTTATACTCCGTTTTTCCAATGCGGGTATGTACCTGAAAAACTCTATTTACCGCAGTCGGTGTCACAATGATTTCATGAATTGCTTGCGGAACGGTCAAGGTGTATTCTCTGACATCTCCCGCAAACGCCGGCGAAAGCGTACCCTCGCTGCATGTCAAGCTTTTGAGCGTTTGGTCGGAATCGCCCCAGTTTACGCCAATATCTGCGCCCATATTGCAGGTATACATGATGCGCACTTCATCGCCCGTGCCAAACGAACCGTCAGCAACGGTAAATGATGGTAAGCCGGCATCCGTAAGCCAGTCGTTGAGCGTTCCCATCCAGCCGCTCATAGAGCCGCCGTCAAACTCGCCAAGTCCGTTAATTTCTTTAATATAGCCGTCTTCTCCGCCGACCTGCGTTTGTCCCGCAGCGGCAATTGCGTCTATAAGCGCACTCATCATCGATGAATCTTGGTTAATATCCACCCATTCTTCCAGCAGAACGCCCTCCCACGGCGCACCGTCTGCTGTCGTGAAAGTAGTGTTTTCCACAATGACATGCACCTTGCCAATTGCCGCTTTTCGAGGTGCCGCCTCCGCAGCTTTCGGCTGTTGCGGCAATGTCTCAACTGTCTCCGCCGCCGATTCCTCCTGCTGCAACGGCGCAGAGGAAACTTCCGAGGTTGACGCCGCGGAATCCGCCGGTACAACCACCGTCACCTCCGATGTACTTGTGCTTTCCGGCGCACTTGTGCTTGCGCTTGTACTTTCACTTACGCTTGTAGTCGTGCTTGTGCTTGCGCTCTCTGATGCCGGCACGGATTCCTCTGCCGCCGACTGTACCGCCGATACTGATTCTGCCGTTTCCGCCAATGCTGTCACAGGCAAAAAGGTGAATAGCATCACAATGGATAAAAATGCCGCCAATGCTCTTTTTTTCATAGCTGTTTTCTCCTCCTAAAGTTTGTTTCGAATTTAAACGCCACCGCCAATATCTGCGCCAAGTCCTTTGCAGGTATAGCTCCAGACAATCACATCATTATTTTTCAATGTATAACCGGAAGGGCCATAGTTCGGAAACCATCCGTTTACTTTGTACATCCAGCCGGATTCGCTGCCGCAATCGAACTCATACAATTGGTTAATACCTTCCACGTAATTGCTGCCGAGTGCCGGCGTCCATGAAAATTCAAGCTGAATGCCCGCAATTTCACAGGCGCGTTTAAGCACGTCAAACGCCGTTTCTCCCTCCTCAAACGGAATGGCAGACGTTGCCAAAATCACGCCGTTTGCCGGAACATATTGATTTTTTCCTTGCGTTAAATCCGTCATATGATTGAGAATCGTATCACAGCGAATTTCAATGGTACACTGATTTTGCGGCGCGGCATCCGGTGTTCCCGCAGCGCCGGTCGTCGGATTTTTCGTCGCGTCGCTCGCCGATGCCGCCATTTTCGCTTGATTCTCCTTGCGCTTTTGCGCAAGTGTTTGTTTTTCGGCATTTTCCGCTTGTTCTTTTTGTTCCACTGCCGCCTGTGCTGCCTTTTGTTCGGCTTCACGCTGTGCCGTCACGGCATCGAGCTGTTCATTCGTAAAACAGAGCGGTTTTTGTGCGTTTGTTTTGCGAATATGTTCCATCTGAAATGCGCTCAGCGACTCGATTTTCAAATCGCTTATCGCTGTTTCACTTTGCAGCACACTCATTATTTTTCCTGTTGATATGTTTTGTGTTCCCATCGCAAGCGTGTTTTCAAACACCGCAATATTGGCACTGCCGATGGGTGCGCTCACGGAAAACACTGCGTCCGTTGCTGTCATTTTTGCATCCATCACCGTCAGCGCAAGCGGATTTTCAGCGTCAGCCGTCACAAACACTTCGCCGTGTGTCACTGTGATATTTGCCCCGCTTTCATCAAAATGCAGCACGGCTTCGCTGTTTTCGCTCATGCACACTTCGCTTTTGCCAAACAGCAGCGAAATGCCGGCACCTTGCAGCGTTTCAATGATATCGCCATCTTTCAGCGTGTCTTTTTCAGAAAGCGCATATGCAATGCCACTGCGCTCAATGTTCACACTGCCACGTTTATTTTGTGCCTGCGCCAGCGGTGCCGCCACCGCCGCCGATAGCTCTGCCTCCACGGGTTTTGCCGCGTCAAATTTGCCGCGCACACTGCCGGCAATCATCACACCGGAAATCAGAACCGCCACAATCGCTACAAGCATTACAATGTTCCATACCGTTTTTTTTCGCATCTTTTTTCTCCTCATCTGTTTTTGGTCAAAAGAAAAACGCCCCGAGAAAACAAATCCTCAAGGCGCACGGAAACGCAAAATAAAAGCACTGCCAAAATAGCAGTGCGCATCATGAAACAAACAAAATCCGTATTGATTTCAACACAAATATTGTTGCAGCATCCGCCCACACCGTTGGATTGTTTCGCTCATTTAGGCAGATATCCTGACTTAGGGTTTCAAACCTACTTTGCAGCCTTCCCGATTCACTCAGTGGCGTTTGCATTTCGTATCCCATACAGTAGAGTATGCTGTCGAGGTGTCTCACCTCATTCCCAATTAAGCCGTGTTAAAACGGCACCTAAAAGCATCTATTCAATTTGTAATTAAGCATAACATCTCATCTGCAAAGAATCAATAGTCAAAGTAGAGGAAGATGTTTTTTTACCTAAAATCACAAAAAACAGCCAAAGCAGTTTATTGTATTTGCAATTCATGTGTGAAATGCTTGACAAACAAAAATGTTTTCTGTATGATGAAATCAGAAATAAAGATTGGCAGAAGCCGATTTTGAAATACAGTAGTGTTTCGTTTATAATTTGTTTTGATATGGCATGATTTGGTATGCTTTGAAGGTGTACGGCTTTTTTATGAGAGCCATATGCCTTTTTTGTTGCCTGTTGTACCGAATTTCAATCTAAAACGACAAATCTTGAAAGGAATCCTACATGAAAATGAAAAAAATATGCGCTCTGTTTCTAATTGCGGCAATGCTGCTGAGTTTTACTTCCTGCGGCAACCGTTCCTCTGCTTCTGTGCCGATCAACGTCAGCAGCGCCGCAACCGAGGCGGTAGCCGAAAAATCCACACTGGTTTACGGCAGCGGCGACTATACCCGCATCAACCCGGCCATGGACGAGCATGGCGAAATCAATATTTTGCTATTTAACGGTTTAACCGCACACGACGGCGAAAACAAAGTAATTCCTTCTTTGGCAAAAAGTTGGGACTATGAAAAAGCCACCGATACTTATACATTTCATCTTGTTGAAAACGCAAAGTGGCACGACGGACAGCCGTTTACCGCCGATGATGTGAAATTCACCATCGAAGCCATTATGAACCCTGAAAACGGATCTGAAAACGCACCGAATTTTGAAGATATTGCAGCCATCACCGTGATAGACGCACACACAATCACGTTCAAACTTTCAGCACCCAACGTCGCGTTTATTGATTATATGACAATGGGGATTCTGCCGAAACATTTGCTTGCGGGCGAAGATATGCAGTCTGCCGATTTTTTTCGTCATCCGATTGGCACAGGACCGTACAAGCTTTCAAATTGGGACGAAGGACAGTCTATCACACTCGTGAAAAACGAGGATTATTTCAAAGGCGCACCTAAAATAGACAGCATTGTTTTTAAAATTGTCACCGATGACAATGCCAAAGCGATGCAGCTTCAAACAGGCGAGCTTGACCTTGCTCTGCTGACACCGAAAGATGCAAAAACATTTTCAGACGTGTCGGGTTTCACCTGTTATGACATGCAAACAAGCGATTATCGCGGCATTTTATTCAATTTTGCAAATGAATTTTGGCAGAAAAACCGCGATATCATTCCCGCCGTCTGTTACGGTCTTGACCGCAAGGCAATGATTAACGCCGTACTGCTCGGGCAAGGCATGGAGGCTTATGGCCCGTTGCAGCGGAATATTTACAACAACGAAGCTGTAGAACATTATGACTACAATCCCGAAAAAGCCGTGCAAATATTAGAATCTGCCGGCTGTAAAAAACGGGAGGACGGTTTTTATTACAAAGGCGATGACAAGATGGGGTTTGTCATCAGCGTCGGCGCCGGCGATCAAGTGCGCATTGATCTTGCACAAATCGCGTCTCAGCAATTGCAGCAAATCGGGCTTGATGTCACTGTGGATATTCCTTCTCAGGTGGATTGGGGCGGACAAGACGCCTATCTCATCGGATGGGGCAGTCCTTTTGATGCCGATGACCACACGTATAAAGTTTTCGGCACTGAAAAAGGCGGCAACTATTCCGGCTATTCCAATCCGCTTGTTGACAAGGCTTTGCTGGAAGCGCGCGCGTCAGACGATTCTGCCGTTCGTGCCGCCGCATATGACGCCTTTCAAGTGGCACTTGCAGAAGATCCTGCCTATGCGTTTATCTGCTATGTGGACGCAAACTATGTGGCAATTTCCGGCATCAAAGGCATTTCAGAAAGCACTGTCATGGGACACCACGGCGTCGGTATCTTTTGGAATGTTGCCGATTGGACCATTACAAAATAGAGTGCGAGAGAACCGAAAACAGGCTCTCTTGTACTGTGTGAGGAAAGCATGAGCGAATTACTGGAAGTACGAAATTTATCCGTCAGTTTTGATACGCCCGCCGGCAAAGTACAGGCGGTGCGCGATGTGTCATTCACGCTCAAAGCAGGCGAAGTTTTGGCTGTTGTCGGTGAATCCGGCTGCGGCAAAAGTGTGCTGTGCAAAGCGATTACAAAGCTTCTGCCGCGCACTGCCGTTATAGAATCCGGCAGCATTGCCATTCATGGCACTGACATCGCCGCGTATGGCGAACGCGAGATGCGAAAATTGCGCGGCAGCGTGTTTTCTATGGTGTTTCAAGACCCGATGACCTCGCTCAATCCCACGCTTTCCATCGGCAGACAAATTGCAGAAGCCGTACTGGTGCATCACCGAAATTTATCCAAAAAAGAGACCTATCAACGCGTTATCGAATTGATGACGCTTGTAGGCATTGAGCAACCGGAGGAACGATATGCGCTGTATCCGTATCATTTTTCCGGTGGCATGCGCCAACGCACCGTGATGGCAATAGCGCTTGCCGCTGACCCGAAAATTCTGTTTGCAGACGAACCGACCACTTCTCTGGACGTAACCATTCAGGCGCAAATTCTGGATTTGCTGCGCGAAATTCAAGCAAAACGCGGCACTGCCACGGTGCTTATTTCTCACGACCTCGGTGTTGTGGCGCGTGTGGCAGATCGCGTGGCGGTGATGTACGCCGGCAAAATTGTGGAAATCGGCACAGCGGAAGAAATCTATTATGACCCGCGCCATCCGTATACATGGGGATTGCTGCGGGCGCTTCCGGCTTTTTGCAAGGGAAAAGATGTGCTGTACACCTTGCCGGGAATGCCGCCGACACTCATCAATCCGCCAAAAGGCGATGCTTTTGCCTGCCGTAATGTATTTGCACTCGACATTGATTATGACGAAACACCGCCGCTTTTCAAAGTGACCGACACGCATTATGCCGCCACATGGCTGCTCGATGAACGCGCGCCGCATATCATACCGCCCATCGGAGGTGCTGCACAAAATGTCTGAAATTCTCGTTGACGTCCGACATCTGACACATCAATTTCGTCTGAGCAAAAAAACAATCATCCGCGCTGTCGATGATTTGTCTTTCGAAATCCGAAAAGGCGAAATATTGGGGATTGTCGGCGAATCCGGTTCCGGCAAATCCACACTGGCGCGCTGTATGATGAATCTTTATCAGCCGTCCGCCGGTGAAATTCTGTATGACGGCATCAATCTCTGCGACAAAAAGCAGGTCTATTTGCACAAAAAACAATTGCAGCAATCACGACAACTCATTTTTCAAGACTCCGCCTCCAGTTTAAATCCCAAAATGCGTGTGGCGGATCTCATCAGCGAACCGATGGGCATTCATCATACGGCACCGTCGCGAAAAGCGATGCGCGCACAGGTCGCCTTTGAGATGAACGCCGTCGGGCTTGACAGCTCTTATTTAGACCGCTATCCCGATGAGCTTTCCGGCGGACAGCGACAGCGTGTTGCCATTGCGCGTGCGCTGTCCATGAACCCGAAACTGCTGGTGGCGGACGAGCCGATTGCTGCGCTTGATGTGTCGATTCAGGCGCAAATCGTCAATTTATTCAAGCATTTACAACAAGAACACGGCTTCACGGTTTTGTTTATTGCTCACGATTTGGCGATGGTGGAATATCTCTGTGACCGTGTCGGCGTATTGTATCATGGCAAACTCGTGGAAATGGCGCCGACCGAAGAGCTGTTTGCAAATCCGCTGCATGCCTATACCAAAACGCTGTTTTCCGCCATTCCTCTCCCTGACCCACGCCGTGAGCGCACGCGTATTTTGCAGGTTTTCAGTACGGACACACTCTGTAAAAACGATATTTTACAAGAAGTATCGCCGCAACATTTTGTGTTGCAGCCGCCTGTTGAAGGAGGTGTGCTACATGCACAAACGTAGTCGCATTCTTTATTACGGAAAAAAGCTCTTGATTTTTCTCTTGAGTATTTTAGTTCTTTCTGCCGTTGTATTTTATGTGGCGCGCCTTGCGCCCGGCGACCCGCTCGTGTCGTATTATGGTGACCGAACCGAAAAAATGAGTCCCGCAGAACGTGACTGGGCAATGGAAAAGTTGGGGCTTGACGCGTCAATTTCCGTGCAGTATGTGCGCTGGATTGAAAATGCACTGCACGGCGATTTTGGCATTTCATTCAAATATAAGCAAGATGTGCTGGAAGTGATTGAGGGACGTGTGCTGAACACGCTGATTCTCGGCGGCATCGGCTTTTTGCTGACCTTTGCGCTCGCGCTGCTTCTCGGCGTCTTGTGTGCGTGGTTTGAAGATCGTTTGCCTGATAAAATTCTTTGTAAAGTCGGCACCATCACAAGCTGTATTCCCGAATTTTGGCTTTCCCTTGTTTTAATTTTGGTGTTTTCGGTGTCGCTGCGCCTGCTTCCCAGCAGCGGCGCATACACCGCCGGCAAAAGTGCCGATTTTGCCGACCGTCTGCTGCATTTGATTTTGCCGCTCTGCGTCGTCGTACTCAATCATCTTTGGTATTATGCCTACATGATTCGCAATAAAATTTTGGAAGAAGTGCGTGTGGATTACGTTCTTTTGGCAAAATCGAAAGGACTTTCCAAACGCAAAATCATGTTTCATCATTGTCTGCGCAACAGTATGCCGTCTTATCTCAGCATGATGGCAATTTCCGTTCCGCATATTTTGGGCGGCACCTATATTGTGGAAACCGTTTTCTCCTATCCCGGTCTCGGCACACTTTCCTATGAAAGCGCACGGTTTCACGACTATAATTTGCTGATGGTTCTCTGCATTTTGTCAGGCGTCATTGTTATTTTTTGCAATATGCTCAGTCAAATCATCAACGAACACATTGACCCACGCATCAAAGCCACCGAGGTTTTGGAGACATCGGAGGTGACGACACTTTGACTGAAAACAAATTTAAAATTGTCGGTATCCGCACAGTGGAAAGCACACAAATTCCGCAAAAACACCGCTTTCAAAAGCGACCGATTGTCTCCATTGTAATTTTAGCGGCAATTCTGCTCGGCTGCATTTTTTGTGCATGTATTATGACGAAAGACCCGTCTTATCTTGACCTTGCACATTGCGCCGTTGCACCAAACAGCGAGTTTCTCTTTGGCACCGATACACTCGGGCGCGACATTTTTTCTATGATTTGGTATGGCGGCAGAATCTCTTTGTTCATCGGTTTTGCATCTGCGGTCATTTCCACCGTCATTGCCGTTGTATTCGGCTCTCTCAGCGGCATTGCGCCGCAGTGGCTTGATGTTTTGATGATGCGCTTTACGGAAATTTTGCTGAGCATTCCAAGTCTCCTGCTGGTTATTTTATTGCAGGCAATTCTCGGGCAAGCAAATGTGTGGAGTATTTCGCTTGTCATCGGCGTCACCAGTTGGACAAGCATCGCAAAAGTTGTGCGCACAGAAGTGCGGCAACTGCGCGGCAGTGAATATGTTCTTGCCGCAAAATGTATGGGTGCGGGTTTTTTTCACATTCTGCACAAACATTTGGCGCCTAATTTCATCTCCTCCATCCTGTTTATGGTGGTGATGAATATACGCAGTGCCATCATTGCGGAGTCCACGCTCAGTTTTATGGGCATCGGCTTTCCAGTCAAAATCATTTCATGGGGCAGTATGTTGTCACTGGCAGAAAAAGCGCTGCTGACAAAAGCATGGTGGATTATTTTGATTCCCGGCTTTTTTCTCATCACTGTTTTGATGTGTGTCACAAACATAGGAAACTATCTGCGCAAAAGTACCAATCGCAAACACAGCAATCTGTAAAAAAAAGGCGGTCACGCAGCATTTTTGCTTTGTGATCGCCTTTTTCGTCTCTTTTATTGTGTCAATTTATGATATTCCTGCAAGGATTTCAGTGTGCTTTTTCTGCCGCTTCTGACTGCTTTGATTCCCTCGATTGCCGCATGTGCCGCCGCAATCGTGATGAGATAGCAAAGATGCGCCTTGATTGCTTCCTTGCGAATATAGCTGTCATCCAGTTTGCTTTTGCGACCAACCGGCGTATTGATGATGAGTGTAATCTCTTTTTCCGCAATCAAATCAAGCAAGTCGGGATGTCCCTCGGTCAACTTATGCGCAAATGTACAGCCAATCCCGTTTTGTGTCAGCCATTCCCCTGTTCCTTTTGTGGCGACAATCTTAAATCCCTCGTCCGAAAGTGCTTTTGCAATCGGCACAATCTCCGCTTTATCAGCATCATTTACACTAATGAATGCTGTACCGGAAAGCGGTATCTCTGTTTTTGCCGCCTCTTGCGCTTTAAAATATGCCGTGCCAAAATCCTCAGCCATACTGAGAACTTCGCCTGTGGAACGCATTTCCGGTCCTAAAATGGGGTCTGCTTCCGGAAACATATTGAATGGAAATACTGCCTGCTTGACACCGCAGTAAGACAATTCCTTTGGCTTCAAATCAGCAATTGCGCCTTTGCCCATAATCACCGCCGTTGCCAGCGGCACCAATAAGGTGTTGCACACTTTAGAAACGAGCGGCGCGGTGCGTGAGGCACGCGGGTTTGCCTCCAGTACATATACAATACCTTTTTCAATGGCATACTGCATATTCATGAGACCTTTTACTTGCAGTCCAACGGCAATTTTGCTTGTATAATCGCGAATGGTCGCAAGCTGCGCGTCCGTGATATGAATTGACGGCAAAACACAGGCAGAGTCGCCCGAATGAATCCCCGCCGGCTCAATATGTTCCATCACCGCCGGAATAAACACATGCTCCCCATCACATACGGCGTCGGTTTCCACTTCAAGCGCATTGGTCAAAAAGCGGTCAATCAAAATGGGTCTGTCCGGCGTAATGTTTTCCGCCGCTTCCATATAAGACAACAATTCTTCTTCACAGCGCACAATTTCCATGCCGCGTCCGCCGAGTACATACGACGGGCGCACCATCAGCGGATAGCCTATTTCCGCAGCCGCCCGCAGTGCATCTTCCGTCGTCACCGCCATGGCACTTTGCGGCATCGGAATGTCGAGTTTTTCCATCATCATGCGAAAACGGTCTCTGTCCTCTGCCAAATCAATGGCATCCGGCTGTGTGCCAAGAATCGTCACGCCTGCTTTTTGCAGCTGTGCGGCAAGGTTTAAGGGCGTTTGGCCACCAAATTGTGCAATGACGCCGAGCGGCTTTTCTTTTTCATAGATGCTGAGCACATCTTCC
>JAVWRA010000054.1:0-12818 GCA_036635095.1 Ruthenibacterium sp.
CCACAATGTCGGATTCAATGCGTCCGTAAGTCGATTTTTCATATCGTAAGGCGTCTGCTGCCATCTTTTGGGCAATATAAATCAGCAATTTATCGCCTTCCGCCGTGCCGAAAAACGAGTTGATAAGCTGAAATCTGTCCACGTCAAACCGCATAAACACAAAAGTTTCTTCGGGATTTTCGTCAATCAATTTACGCGTGGCATCGAAAAATTTTTGCTTGTTGAAAATACCGGTCAGCGTGTCATATTCCGCCAGATATCGCAATTCTTTCAGCGCGGAAAGCTGGCTGCGGTCGATTGCGTTTTTGAGCCGAAACAAGATGATATTTGCGTTGTACGGCTTCGAAACAAAATCCCACGCGCCGAGTGTCAGCGCTTTAATTTCACTGTCGCTGTTGCTGTTTTCCGTCGTCACGACAATCGGCAAATTGTGAAACTGTTCATCATCGTGAATCGCCTGCAAAACGGCATAACCGTCCATAACGGGCATGATAATATCCAGCATCACGGCAGAAAGTTCATCGGCATATTCGTGCAGCAGCGCCATGGCAACTTGTCCGTTTTCGGCTTCCAACACCGTATATTGTTCGGATAATATTTTCGACAGAATACTGCGATTCACGCCGTTGTCATCAACAATCAAAATAAGTTTTAAAGAAGCCACGTCCGTTCCCTTTCTGCAATCATACAATGCGCCGCTCACTTCAATATAAAACGGATGTATGATGTTTTTCGTACGATGTCACTCTGCACTGTTTTCTTTTTTGCGATATTTTTCGGAAAAACCAATATATTTTCCGCTTTTGATACGGGCGTCGGCAGGTTTTTCGGCATCTTTCGGAATCGCCCAAACGCGCACAAATTGCGCCGCACCGGGAATACGTCCCTGCGCACAAAGCGTATATACGCGTCTTGCACTCACATCCCATTTTTGCGCGGCTTGTGCCACGGAAATATAATTTTTCATAGCAATCCCCTTTTATCGATGGCAGCAATATAGTTTATTTATCTTCATTATAAGCAATGAGTGGAACAATGTCAATCATGAATCTAAAAAGCCTTTTTATTGATAAATCGACTTATTTCGAAAACGGCTTTTCAAAACGATATCTTTGATGTATAATGTAATATAATAAATACTCATATATCTGTGATATTGCCCGCAGTGAACCGTTAAAAGACAGATTCCCGCGGGTTGTTTTGTATCCCAATATGATGCTTCGTCGATTGACTTTATTTGCAAGGCAGAATATAATGACGGTAATGGCAACCGGCAGGAGGAAATGCGGCATGAAATGTAAAAAAATCATCATAAGAACAACATGTGCTTTGACGATTCTGGTGCTTTTTATAGGCGCAATATGGGATTTTTCGATTCAGGTACAGCGTACACTGACAAGAGAAACCTACAAAACACTTTCTGCGGTTTCGGAAGATTATAACAAAGCGTTTTTAGACCGCATTTCGTATAATATCAAAACAATGAATGTGCTTGCGGGCAGCGTTGAGGAAATGCGCGGTAAAAACAAAACGGAAATCATGCGCATTTTGCAAAATGCCGTGGACGGCGGCGGTTTTGAAAAGGTGGTTGTGTGCGGCACAGACGGCAGCAGTCTGTCCAACGAGGGCGCCACGGCGAACATTTCTCAGCGCGAATATTTTCTGAAAGCAATGCAGGGCGAAACCGTAATCAGCGAACCGCTTGAGTCTCTTGTCAGCGGCGAATCCTGTATTGTTGTTGCAGTGCCGATACAGGGGGAAACCGAAGTCATCGGCGTTCTTTTGGGTGTTTATCCCATTTCCACCGCCGGCACACGGCTGCTTGATTTCAGCTATTACAGCGAGGGATACGGCTTTGTCATTTCGCCGGACGGCACCGTGATACTCGCCAGTGAACATGCGGACAGATTGGCGACCGAAAAGAATATTTTCACTTTTTTTGAAAAGGTGAATTTGAGCGATTACTCCGTTGCAATGCTGAAAAACACCATTGCAAACGGAGAGAGCGGCAGCTTTTCGTTTACATATGACGGCGAACGGCGCTTTGTCAGCTTCACACCCACAAAAGTCAACAAGTGGTACACGTTCAGCCTTTCTTCCGATATGGCAATGCGTCAGCAGGAAAAATCCACCAATCGCATTATGGTACAGTTGGTGTTTACGCTAGCAGTAATGGGTGTTGTGCTGCTTCTTTGGGTGACGTCGGAAAGCCGCCGTCACAATCGGGAAATCGTGGCGGCAAATCAAAAATATCAGTCGCTGCTTGCGCATATCAACGGCGGAATGATTGTGGCGGTTCATGCCACAACTGCCGACGAAACCATTGTCAACTATGTCAGCGACGGGTTTACGGAAATGACAGGCTACACACTGTCGGACATTCAAACGCTCCATAACGGGCGTTATCTTGACGTTTTGTCTGCTGAGGACCGCCAAACGGCATTCGATATCTATATGCGGCAAATCGCAACAGGAAACACCTATCATATGCCATATCGCATTCAAAAAAAGGACGGCGGCATTTTGTGGGTAATGGACAACGGCTATCTCGTGAAAGAAACAGACGGGATGTATAATCACAGTATCATCACGGATATCAGTGTCATCAAGCAGCAGGAAGAAGAACTGCGCATGAGTCAAAACCGCTTTTCCGTTGCCATCAATGCGTCGAGCGGCTCTCTGTTTGAAGTCGATTTGAAAAACAGACGCTACGTGCATTTTGAAAATCCCGAACATATTTTCGGACGCAGCGCCGAAAAAATGCTCGAGGATACACGCGCATTTGACACCACCTCCTATGACACGTTCTTGGAGGATATCACCGCTTATTTCTTCCATCCTGACGACAAAAAAGCCGTGATTCAGGCGATGGACGATTCCTCGGAAAACGGAACAACCAGTTATGAAGCGCGGCTGCGCCGTGAGGACGGCAGCTTTCTTTGGGCGCGTATCGATTTAAACCTTGTGCTTGACGAATTTGGCGCACCGATGCACTTAATCGGCTTTATGTCAGACATCGACGCGATTAAAAAGCAGGCGGAACGTCTTGAAAATAAAGTGCAAACCGATCCGATGACAGGGCTGTACAATAAAATTGCCATGAGTACGCTTGCCAATAAAACACTGCAAGAATCTCCGAATGCGCGCCATGCGCTTCTTGTTTTGGACATTGACAATTTCAAAGGCATCAATGACACACTCGGTCACGCATTTGGCGATTTGGTCATCATGGAAGTGTGTACGAAGCTGAAAACATCGTTCCGCAGCAACGATATCGTGGGACGCGTGGGCGGAGACGAATTTTCGGTGCTGATTCAGAATGTGCCGGACACCAGCAGTGTGCTGAAAAAAGTGACAGAATTGTCGGAGATGTTCCGCCAAACATATGCAGGCGAAAAAGAAAACTATAAAATATCGTGCAGCATCGGCATTATTATGATTGAAAGAGGCGAGGAGACGTTCGAAAGCCTTTACCGCAAAGCAGATGCCGCACTCTATCAGGCAAAGCGAAACGGAAAAGACCAGTTCGTCTTGTATAAAGAAGAAGATGCGGAAACCTATCCGATTGTGTATACACGCACCAACGACGAGGAATTGCAGCATCTGAAAGCGTCTCATAATATGGAAGCGCAAATTTTTGAGCTGCTGTATACCTCCAAAGATTTTAACGTCAGCATCAATATGGCGCTTGCCGCAATCGGGCAGCATTATCATGTCAGCCGCGTTTCTATTTTCGAAAACGATAACGCCGAAAACGGAAACGAGGCGTCAACAAGCAATATTTATGAGTGGTGTAACGACGGTATAGCGGCGGCAATTCACAATTTGCAAAACATAAAGCTTGTGTCAAACGGCGAGGCAATTCTCGATTCTTTTGACCAAAACGGTTTGCTCTACTGCAACGATATCCACGAGCTGCCGCCGTATTTGCGGCGTATTTTGGAGACGAAAGCAGCGCTGTCCACCTTGCAGGTTACCATTGTCAACGATGAAAAAATATGCGGCTTCATCGGCTTTGACGACTGCAAAGAGTATCGCGCATGGACAGCGGAAGAAATTGAAAAACTCTCGTTTTTGGCAAAGGTACTCAGCGTATTTTTGTTCAAGAAAAAAGCAGAGGTATCGCTGTTTGAAAATTTGAAAATTCGTTTGAAAATTCTGGACGCTCTGCCGGATTATATTTGTGTTGTCAATCCGGAAACTCATGCGCTTGTGTATGCAAACGCAAAAATGCAAACGCTGTTGCCGGCGGCAAAGCCCGGTGCGCTCTGTTTCACAACATTGCGCGGCGGACAAAAAATGCCGTGCGAAAACTGCTTGATTGAACGCGTCAAACATGACGAAACCGAAAATCTTGAAATCATCAGCGAAGATCAAGGTCTGCGGCTGAAAGTAAACGCACTTGCCATCAACTGGACCAACGATAGAAAAATGGTTTTATTGTACGGCACCGAAAAAGAAAAGATGCAGGTGTCGGCAAAATAGGCAGGCACATAAATTTCGTCGAAATTGGCTTGCGTTTCCAATCGCAATGCTGTTGCTTTTTACAATCTTAGTGCTATAATAGACATAGGAACGAATATTATCCACGCTGTCGCATTGCCCAAAATTCGGCATAAAAAACATTTGGAGAACACTTAATGAACGCATTATCCTACCTTTCTATTGTAATTGCCACCTCTTTTTTTATTGGAGCAGGTCATATTGTAACCGCTGAAAGAAAGTCTGTGTTAAATTTTTCGGGCGCTGCGGTTTTAGCAAGTCTCGGTTGGTGGTCGTTTTGCGATTCTTTCTTTTTCGCGGCGGCAACAGCAGAACAAGCGATGGTTTGGCACAAACTGAGTGCAATCGGTTGGTGCGGATTTGTCGCCTGTACGTCATATTATTTTTTGGCATTGGTCAGTTACCAAAAAGGCAAGGCAAAGTGGTGGAAGCAAATTTTGTTTTTCACACCGATGCTTGTGCTAATCGGCAAAAACATTTTCGGCAAAACAACCTCTCTGGCACAAAACATCATTCGCCCCTTAAACGGTGTAGGTTGGACATATGAAAACACGATAACCTCTGTTTGGCTGTGGATTTATCTGCTTTATGTCGTGGTTTATTTTGGGTTTGCGTTTTATTTTTTGTATCAATGGGGAAAATCCGCACAGCATAAAATGAAAAAAGAGATGGCGGTCAAGTTTATTGTTTTAGACATTATCACCATTTTATTCGGCGTGGTAACGGACGTCATTATGCCGCTCACAAACCCCAATTTTCCGGCAATTGCCAGTATCGGCACGGCGCTGTTCGGCATCGGCTATTTTAGTATTATTTATCGCAACGATATCTTCAATATTGATTTGGTGATTTCCTCTGACGACATTTTGCAAACAAGCAGCAATTTGATTTTTGTGGTGGACGAAAACAAAGAGATTTTGAAATACAATCGTGCGGTAGGCAGCTTGCTCGGCTACGGTAAAAGCGAGTTAATCGGAGCAAACTTTATGCGCTTGACTGCGGGAGAAATCAACTTCGAACAGATTGCCTCCGGCGAGGATTTTGTCAATATGGAAGTAAAAATGTGCTGTAAAGACGGCACCGTAAAAGACGTATTGCTTTCGGCGTCGGCGGCAAAAGACAAGCGCTACAACTTTTTATGTCTCATCATTTCCTGTCAAGACGTTTCAAAGCTCAAGAAAACGCAGGCAGAACTGGAGCGCGCACAGGATAAATACAAAAGGCTAGCAGATGATTACCAAGAATTAGCCTATTATGACCCGCTCACAAATTTGCCGAATCGGCGCCATCTTTTTAAAGCCTTGGGCGATTTTGAAAAAGGTTTCCATGAAAACAAGCAGGATTTTGCGGTGCTTTTTCTGGATTTGGATAATTTCAAACAAACGAATGATATTCACGGGCATAAAGTAGGAGACGAGTTGTTGATAGCGGCGGCGCGTAAACTGAAAACCTGTATGGAAAAAGATGAATTTGTGGCAAGACTGGGCGGCGATGAATTTATGATTATCTTGCCGTACATAAAAACAGAATGTCTTGATGAAAAAATGCAGAGAATACGCAAAGCGTTTGAGCAAAGCGTTGTATTTGAGGGGCGTTTGTATACAATTGAAATCTCTGTCGGGTACGGTGTGTTTTCGCAGGTCGGCAACATCACCGCCCTGATGCAGGCAGCAGACGAAGGAATGTATAAAAACAAAAAAACAAAGCTTTCCGCTCAATTTTCAAAGCAATCACAATAAAACAATGCAAAAATGAAAACCACTTGCACAGCAAGTGGTTTTTTAAATTATATTGACGAGCCTGTGTGCGCAGTTAAAAATCGATTTTGCAGCGAACAAGTACACGGCGAAACTGATTTGCTGTGCAGGTAAACAGCGATAAATCCCAATCGCCATGTTCCAAAGCGGAAAAATCATTTTGCGCAATCGTAATTATTTCAGAAACGGTGTAGGCATGCACATCGCCTTTTTGGTCGATAAAGCGCAGTGTATCGCCGCGTTTCAGCAGGTGCAACGATGCAAACTGGCTGCGGTAATTGTGTCCGCACACAATTAATTTTGACGATGCTGCGTCTGTATTCGGATAACGACACGGCGCATTTTGCAAACGCGCTTCGTCATAAAGCGTCTGCACTGGCAAACGCAACGACAAAACGGGAATTTCAAGAATCCCCAGAACCCCCTGTGCGTCAACAGGCGCACAGGGGGCTTTTTGTGTGGGCGAAGCGGGCTGCGCGTCAATTGCCGCGAGCAGCACCTGTGACATTGCAAATGCCTGTGCGTTGCGGCGTCCGTTTTCAAGTGCAATACTGCCCGCAATGGCAAGCAGCAGAACGCCGGCGCAAATTTCAAGCCATCCGCGCTTATTTTTTTTCATGCGTGTGTGCCTGTCGGCTTCGATACAGCCGTGCGCCGCCAACGCCCGCTGTCAACAGTCCGGCGATGGAAAAGAACCAGATGCCAAGCAGATTTTGCCCTGTCTGCGGCAACTTTTTCTCGGGCAATGCGGGGTTTTCGTTCGAGTGTCCGCTGCTTTTCGGACGAGCATTTACGTGGTAAATCAAACCGCTGCCATCCGGATTGCACAGTGGAACAGACACGAAAAACGGGTCTGTGGCTGCGTTTTCCGTGTGCAGAAGATACAGTCCCGCCGCCAAATCGGAAAACAGTGCGGTGCCGGCGGCGTCAGTGATGCGGCATGTGCCGGCAAGCTGTTTTTGCACACAGAAAGCGGCAAGTTGCTTCGCGGCGTCCGCCTGTGCCTGTGCATGCAGCAGACCGTTCAGCGTCACATGCGCAGCGACATAATCCGGCAGTGTCACATAGCCTTGCGGTGCAGAATCGGCAACATGCCATGCCGTAACAGCCGTATTTGCGCGCGGCACATTGCCATTGTGCAAAGTTACGGTGATGCTGCCCGTCTGTTCGGCGGCATGTGCGACGAAAGAGCATGAAAACGCCACCAGCAGCAAAAGCGGCAGAATCCATAATTGGCGATGGCGCTTATTCATCAGACTTTACTCCTTTTTTGATTTGTTTCGTTTTTTACGCACGTACAGTATCAGCAATATCAGCGGCATAATGCCCGCAGGTACCGCAAAATAGAACCACGGCACGGAAGGTGTCGGCGTTTCACAAGGCGCTTTTACAGGAACATCTGGCGCATTGTCTGTAATCTCCGGCACATATGGCACGCGTGTGCCGCGCACCAAAAGACGATGAGAATTGATGCCGTAGGGGGTGCAGGTCAGCAGTGTGATGAAATCGCCGCCCGGAATGACGGCAAGCGTCTCCACTTCTTCCGGAAGCACCACTTCAATTTGGTCAATTTGGTAAGCGAGCGTCATGGTAAGCACATGCACAAAGAATAAATCCCCGCGCTGCAATCGGTCAAGATCCGTGAACAGGCGCGCATTCGGCAAGCCGCAATGTGCCGACAAAACGGCGTGTGTTTCGCTGCCGCCCACAGGCACGGAGGATTCGGGCAGATGACCCACGCCTTTTTGCAGCGTCTCCTCGGAAACACCGTGGTAGATGGGCAGATGAATCTCAATGCTTGGGATATCGAGATAACCCATGACGCCGTCAACATTCAGCAAAGACAGATAGGCGGCACTTTCTCGACTGTCGGCATCGTACGGCGCGGCATTTTTTGTGCCGCCGGCAAGCTTTGCATTGTAGCTCTGTGCGTCGGCAAGCATTTTGTCACAGGTGTCGGTGTCGATGATTTTCACGGTCGATTGATAATCCTCCACCGCCGCAGTGGAGGTTTTTTTACTGATGATTGCACTGACAAAAGGATAAAGCAGTACGGCGATGCCCAGTGCGAAAATGAGAAAAATAACAAACAGAAACTTCTTGTTCAAATGTCACGCGTCCTTTTTATGCGGAAAATCACGGTTTCAAGATGTGGTGCGATTTTTTTTGCGGTATAGGAACAACAATCCGCAGGCTAAAATCAACAGGCTGCCGCCGCCCAAAATAAAGAGCGTTGTACCCATGCCGCCCGTGCCGGGAAGCTGGAAACCTTTCGTGTTGATGACATTGCTCTTGAACGTGCCGCTGCTTTCTGTGAAATTCTCACCGCTGACTGTCCAAGCGGCGGTTTCGTTTCCGGTGATGATGGCAGACGGAAGTGTGACGCCGATCGTGACAGAAATGGGCGCTTTCAGCAGGTTATATCCGGCGGGCGCTGTGATTTCTTTGATGAAATATTCGCCGGCAATCAGTCCCGTAAACGATGCAATGCCATCGTCACCGGTGGTAATCTGTCCGGTGGTGTTTTTTTCAAGCTCTGTGGTGATATGTGTGCCTTGTGCATCGGTTGTTATTTTATAGGTATAAAAACCGATGGGATTGCTGCACGCGGCGTCACTGAAAATGCCAAAAGTAGCGCCGGCAAGCGGAGCGCCGTGTTCATCTACCTTGGTCAACTGAATGCCGGTGGTGAATACAAGCGTGTGTTTTTTCGGTGTTGTGTAGGTATTGCCGCCAACGCCCGGATTGTTGCTGTAGGTCAGCGTGACACTGTTCGGGTTGCCGATGGTGCCGATGCTGGCTTTTTCGTTCAGTGTCGCACGGTAGGTGATGGTCAGCGGACCGGCATCTTTGATGGCGGCGTATTCGAAATCAATTTTCAATACGGTGTCGGCGGCGGTGACGGTTTCGGACGCTTTATAATGGCTTGCCGCAGGAATGACTGCGCCGTCAGCACCTGTCACCACCACACTGCTCAAATCGAGCGTAAGCCCTTTGCTCAGCGTATCGGTGATGTAATAGGTGATGTTTTCAGCGTTGGCAGCATAGGTCGGAATGGTGGCGGATAACTTAAAATTGACCGTATCACCAATTTTTTTCTCTGCACTTTTCACGGTTTTCGTCATGGCTCCCTCGCCCAGCACAATGTCTTTTTCCACATTGGCGGTGGAGGTTTTGACGGTGACCGATACATTGACGGCACCGTCGGTTTTGCTCGGCACAGAAACCAAAATCGGCTTTGAAAGCACCGTGCCGTCATTCGCCTTGTTTTCGGTTTCCATCACCAGATAGTACCCGTAAGGCAAGCCGGTAAATACGCCTGCCGCCGCAGTGTACGGCGTTTGACCGGGTACTTTGGAAAGCTCCACGGCAAGGGTTGCCATCTTGAGATGGTCTTTCACATTGGAAAGCGCATCCAGAACTTCCGCGTCTGTGGAGGCGGCGGTCAGTGTGCCGCCGAGGGTGTTGATGAGCGTGGACTTATAAGCGGCGGTCAATGCCATGTCGGTGTACACAACATCGCTGCCCAGTTTTGACATATTCCATGCAACAACACGGTAGGCTTTGTAGGTGGAATCAATTTTGACGTTACCCGCAGGGTCTTTCATGGTAATCATGCCGACAGGGTCTGCCGCAAGGGAGGGAATTGCCAGTGAAAACAGCAATGCTGCCGCGAGAATGATTGCGCTGAGTCGTTTGAATCGTTTCATCATATTCTCCTTTTTTGTTTGTTTTTGCGGAAAAGATTATCAGAAGAGTTCATCGCCTTCTCTCCTGCGGTGCAGCGCGTACGCAAGCAGTATTGCAGCCGTCAAAATGCAGCCGCTGCCGCAGATGCCAAAAAGCAGTGTTCCGCTGTCGCCTGTGGCGGGCAGCGTGATGCGGCGCGTATTGGTGACATGCACCTGCCAAAACCCAAGTGCGCTGCTTGTCAATGTGGCTTTTCCCTGCACTGCCGTGCCATGTTCGCCGTCAAGCTCTATCAAAATATCGCTCTGCAAAGGCTGACAGTTTGGCGGCGCTTTGGTCTCAACCAAAAAGTAATGTCCGGGCGATAATTTGCGCGCAAACGTGCCTTTTCCGTCCATATTCGTGATGATTGTGCCAAGAAGCAAGGGCGACTTTTCCCAAAGACGGGTTGCGGAATTGTAAACGGCGCGAAACAATTGAAATTCCGCGCCCGCAAGCGGTGTTTGCTGCGCAGTATCGTCTGTTTTTAAAAGCGAAAGCGTTATTTCGTCCGCGCGTACCTGCACCACAGGCTTTTGATAAAAGCGTGTGACGGCGGTGCCGAATGTGCCGAACTGATAGGAAAGCGTTGCCTTTGCGTTGTTGTCGGAATAAAAGCCGGGTCGTGCGGAACTGGTTTTGTTGGCGGCATAATCGGTGTCCGCTTCGCCCTGCGCCGTATAACCGTGCGCCGCATAATCGGTATACGCTTTCGGTGCCGTTTGTACATTGAACGAGAGCGTGTAAACGGTGTTTGGCGACAGGGTAAATTCCGGCACAAATGTGGCGGTCACTTTTTTACTTGCCGCATCTACCGTGACCGATTGCACAATGCCGCTTCCGGCGGCAGTGACGGCTTGATTGTTCCAGAGTATTTTCTCGGTTTCGCCACTGCGCGCAGTGAGCTTGATTTGCAATTGATTTGTCGCCGCCAAATTGACGTAATCGCTGAGAGTGTCGGTTATCACCACATTGCGCGGACCGAGAATGCTCGCAAAAGTCGCGTCCAAATCTTCAAAATTCGCGGCATTGAGATAGCGTCCGCTGCCGCTGGCAAGATTTTGCAGCACCTCGGCGTCAGCATCGCCGATGCCGATGGAAAAGATATTCAAATCGGGATTCGACACGGAGAAATTTTTGACAAGCTCCTTGTTTGCCTGCCGACAGAATGAAGTGTTAAACACATCGCCCTCGCCCGAACCGTAGCGCCCAATCGTTGCCGCACTGTGCAGATTTTTCGGCACGTATTCATTGCCGAGTCCGAAAACCATGTTCACATCATGCGTGTTGGTAATGCTGCCGCGCGGCTTGGTGGACAGCGCATGTGTGGGAACGCCATCGCTCATAAAAACCATGTATTTGGTGGCGGCGGGGTTGTCGGGCGGCTTGTTGAGCAGACGCTGTGCCTGATACAGTCCGGCGCCGTAATTGGTTCCGCCGACGCCTTTCAGCAAAGGCGCGGGCAGCGAGGACAGTCCGGCGGCGGTCATCCAGCCCTGATAAATCGTTGCGTCACCCACATCTTGATTCGCCTGTATCTTGCCGTACAGCAGGGGATTATCCTCTGCCCAGCGCAGCCCACATGCCCAGTTTGGCATTCTGGCACCCCAAAAATAGACGATGCTCAGATGATTGCTCGCGTGTGCATTTAAAAAACGTGCCATAAAGCCATTTGTTCCCATCAGAACATTGTTGAGAATTTTCATCTGTTCAACGCCCATGCTGCCGGAAACGTCCAGCACAAGCACCAAATCGGCGGGCATTTCAATGCTGCTTGCAACGTCCAGATAAAGGCGATAATCGTCTTTGCCCGACAGAGCGGTATCCGGATTTTGAACCCCGTCTCCCAAAAAATCAATGCGTTTGTGATAGCTCACTTTTCCCTCGCTTGATGGGATAGGCGGCGTGTAGCGGTTTGTGATATGGATTTTTCGGTCAACGGGACACTGCCGATACAGCGTGAGCGCACTTGCCTGTTCCGCGCCGGTGGTATAGGTGTAGCGATTGCCATATCGCATTGCCCATGTGTTGGCGTTGCTGGCAAGCGTTTTTGTGTTTGTATAGGTAAAAAGCGTTTGATTTTGCGTATCAGCGCCGACGGCAGTTCCCAAATTGGTGGGCAAATTTGACGTGTCTTTGTGTTGACAGAGGTAAACATTGCTGCCGTTTTTCAAGTAAAATGCCTGTGGCACGGCGCTGTTTTTGATGGCTGTCCAACGCGAGGCAAGGCTCGGCGCATCGATCACGCGGGTGTTTACGCCGTTGATGAGAACATTTGTAAACGCAACCCGTACCGCTTGAATATTCTGCGTGTTTTGTGCGTCAAATGTCATGGCGTCGTTTGCACCGTCCGCCAAAACAAAGCAATCGCCGTTTGACAGTGCGTCCGTGGGAACCCATACGGAATCAATAGTGTTGAGATACTGCATTTCGGGCGTGGTATTCGGCAGAGCATCTTGGCTGATTGTGTAGAGAATCGGATTGCCGAAATTGTCTTTTGCGGGGAGATTTTTCCATGTGTGCGTCCACTGCGCGGCGGCATTTAACACCGCTGCCGACTGCGGCACTTCCACATAACCGGCATAAAGGCGCACGGTGACATCGGCAGGTCTTGTTTGCTCGTTGCCGCCAACCCAGTCCATCGTGAGTGTAACCGCGGTCAATGCGGCATTGTTTTGCGGTGCGGAAGCAAGAAGAACAAAACGCGAAAAATGATTTGTCTGCATTTTAATTTCGCCGTTTTCACCGATTTGTGCGCCCATATCCTGCGGCGCACCGCCTTGTTCGTCCATATGATACACCTTGATTTCGGCGTCTGTACGCGCGGCT